>JAJPXC010000021.1 GCA_021205635.1 Bacteroidales bacterium
TTAATGATTTTTTTTGCCTTAGCCACCTGTCTCATTTTGCGGGGGCATTACAGAAATTGTTGAGCGGGAAGGCTATGCGCTGGTTGGTTTTCTCGGCCACGAAGTCAACGCAGTCGTTGATGATGTCGCACCAACGCATCTGCATAGCGTCGCCGAAACGCATACCCGAGTAGCAACAGAACAGGAACACGTTGCGGGTGCGGTCGATCGCCTGGCTTGGCGTTTGGAATGCTTTGATGGCCTCCAAGTCCTCTATCGTGAGGGGGAATCGGTTGGAGCGACCCGACTTCTTGGAATCGTCGCGGAATCGCGGCGTGTAGTCGTTGTAGGCCGTGCAGGGGTTGTAACCTTTCTTGGCAGCCCAGTTGAAGAAGCCCTTCATCGATTTCATCAGCTGGGTGACATAGGCGTTGGTGAGATCCTGCTGTATAAGATACACCTCAAATTTCTCCAGAAAATCCACTGTGATGTCCTCGAAGTAGAGCTTTTTGCGGAACTCGTTAAGGCGGCGCAGGATGGTTTTGTGCTTTGTGGACGTGGGCTTGCTCCACTGGGCGGTTTTTGGATCGATACGCCGCTCCTCGTCGCGCTCGTCGATGAGCATCTGGTAATATTCGGCCACGGTTTTTCTCGTCACCCTTTCCTCATCAAGTTCCTTTCGCAGGCCCTCGCGCACATTGTTGGGCGTGGGTGTCATCCCATAATGCTCCAACGAGGCAAACACCTGGTCGAGAGCCGTCCTGATTTTCGACAATCGGGCGTTGATGTCCGATGCGCTCACCTCGGCCTGGTTGAAATTGTTGCGACACACCATCTGCGTCTCCTTGTTCCACTGGTGCTCGCCAATGCGATGGCCGGTGAAAAAGAAGATGCGCTTGCCGCAGAAAGGGATGTCGGCATTTATGGGCAATTCTGCGCCTTCCTTGCCGGATTTCCGCTTCTCGATGCGGAAATTTAGGTTGTACTTGTAGTTGCTAATAATCAACGATTTCCGTAAAAATTTCCGAAATTAAACATACAAATTTCTTGAACCCTAATCTACATACAAATTTACATACAAAAATCGAGAAATTCAAGCAAATTCGAAGAAATCTCGTGAAATTCCGAATTTTTATAAATAATTATGTCTTAGACGTTTATAGCGTCATAGAGTCTCATCATGAAACTCCAAAAATTGTGGGGTTCGAATCCCTCGTGGACTCGAACCACGTTCTCGGGATGTTGGCGTCGCCTTCAATCGGCGTCGCCTCACCAATGCTCAAGCTTATCGCCTACGGCGCTTTGCTCTGCAAAGAACCTTGGCATTGGTTTCGGCTTGCACGATTGGTCAGTCCCGCGCATAGACCATCTCTGCCAAGGTTCCTTGCCTTTTGACAGCGCAAAGTTCGGCACCCGCACCGCAGCCTATTTGCGCTGGGAGATAATTTTTCAGAAAATTTTTCAGGGGCGTCTGATTGTGGCGATGGCTTCGGTATAGCGAGGGAGGGTAGAGGCTTTCTTGATGGCCTTGAAGATGCGGTGGCCGATTGTGGGCTCTTGGTAGTCCCAAAACGGCTTGATGTGCTGGAGGATTTGTGTCGGGCCGCAGAGAGTGGATTGGTAATGCTCGAAGAGTTTGTCGTGGAAGGTAAGCAGTTTTGACAGACGCTCATTCTGCGACCATTCATGGCCGGAGGAATACTCGGCGGCGAGGGATGGACGGGCCAGCAATCCGCGACCAATCATTACCCCAACTATATTGGGGTAAGTGCTTTGAATGCGCTGAATGTCGGCTATAGTGTGGATTTCGCCGTTGTAAATGATGGGATTCGCAGCGCTGTCATACAATTCCGCAAACGAGTTCATCAGCAATTCCCCGCTATACATCTGTTTGGCGATGCGAGGGTGAATGGTAAGGTGAGCCAGAGGGGTGTCGTTGAGAATTGGAAGTAATTGGCGCCACTCCTCAGCGTCATGCCATCCCGAACGCATCTTCACGGAATAGCTCGCCTCGGTGTCCTGCTGAATCAATTGGCATACCTGCCGCATCGTATCGAGATCGACAATCATGGCCGAGCCCCGGCCTTTGGAGGTCTGCATCGGGTAAGGGCAACCGAGATTCAAGTCAATTCGTTTGAACCCGAGTGACTTGACGGCGTTGCTTAGTGACACAAACTCAGCCAAGTTACCGAAGATGATTTGAGGCACCAATGGTGTGCCATCTCCGATGGAATCTTTCAGCCGCTGGATGTCCTGTCGGCGTGGCTCACCCTTTTCCATGCGGATGAAGGGAGTATAATAGCAGTCAACCCCGCCATAAATCTCAGCGTGAAGTCGCCGGTACGCCCCATCGACATACCCCTGCATCGGCGCGAAGTGAATCGTCATTGCGAAGCCATGTCTTGGAGTTCGCGGAGGTAGAGGCGGGCGCACATCTCGGCGTCGTCGCCGGCGCGGTGGTGGGTGCCCTCGGGGATGCCGAGCTGGTCGCAGAGGTAGCCGAGGGAGTTGCAGCCGAAGCGGTAGATGCGGCGCGCGGTGGCCAGAGAGCACTCCCAGTTGAGGGGTGGCAGGTGGAGGTTGTAAAGCTCGGCGGCGGCGTGCAGGCACGAGCGGTCGAAGGGCACGTTGTGGGCCACAAACGTGTCGAACTCATCAAGGTAGAGCCGCTCTATCTCCTCCCACACCTGATCGAAGTCGGGCGCATCCTCGGTCTCCTCGGGGGTGATGCCGTGGACGCGGATGTTCCAGTAGTGGTAGCGGTTGTGCTCGGGACGCACGAGCCACGAGCGCGTCTCGACGACCTCGCCTCCCCTTACCACGCAGATGCCCACTTCACAAATCGAAGCCCTGCGGGCTGTTGCGGTTTCAAAATCGATTGCGATAAAATTCTTCATAAGTGCACAATTATGAGTGCGCAGTGCACAATTGACATAAGCCATACATACGGTCCCAGTTGGTTAGCCATTTTGTCGATTGTTGAGGATTACCTGCCAGTGACCAGTTTTGTCGCTCCCTATGCGCTTTATTAAACCTTTTTCAACCAGCGCCTTAATATGTACTCGTATGGTTTCTCGGGTACAGCCTAATTTTTGGGCAAGTGCCTGATAAGTAAGATATGGCATGTCAAGAAGCTCTTTCAAAATCTCCCCTTGCTTTACAGGCAAATTTACAGGCAGATTTACAGGCAGATTTACAGGCAGATTTACAGGCAAGCTGTCTCGGGAAGAACCTTTTGCGTCATTGTAATCCCAATCAACATGTAAGTAACGGATCTTCAAGGGAAAGCTGGTTTCTAAAAGGATATTGGAAAGGAATTGCTCCAGAAATTTGTGGTCGGCAATAATTCCTTTGGGTAGATTGTTATAATTAGCCCTCACCAACGCATTCCGGAAATACCATGAATGTTGGCGAAAGGGCTCATTGTCCAGAGTATAGCCCTTGGATCGAAGGTATTTAATCAAAAACACAGCCGTGGTCCGGGTGTTTCCCTCACAAAATGGGTGGATTTGCCATAGTGCAGCTATAAACTGAGCGATATGGGTCACGATTTCTTCTATGGAGAGTCCCTTGTAGCTAAAGCTTTTCTCACGGTCCAGGTCGTATTCCACTGTGGCTCGCAACTCAGAGGCCATGCTATATGTCACAGTAGCAACATTAAGCACCCATTCGCGTTTGGTGATATCGTAGTCGCGAAATTTACCGGCGTGCTTGAACACGCCATCGAAGATGCGCCGATGGATGGAGTTGAAGCCAGCTACTGAGAAAGTAAACGCAGGATCTGCGAGAAGAGCAGTAATATTAGCCGACGCCTGATCTCCCTCATCGGTATCATGCTCCTTCTCATTGCGGTTTGCTTGGCTCACGTAATAGTTCCTCACTAACCGCTGGGCCTCATCAATGGTGATGTCTCCCTCGATGTTTCGCTGGGCGACCTCGTGGAGGTATTTCGATGTGGGGAGGCCGTCGACAGCCTGCAAGCCGATAGCCGTGGCCCAGTTCTGGGCCCGCTCGCGTTGCTCAGGCTCTCCGACCCGTATATAATATTCAAAATCCAGTGGTTCCATGGCGTTGAATCGTATGATGCAAAGTTACGATAATTCTATGTAAATTCGTTGCACACATTGCCGAAATTTTTCACTTGAAGCCGACTTTCGCGCTGCGGGAGGAGCCGATGCGCTCCTTGTTGATCCATTGTATCGCAGTCTTTTCCATACGTCGTTAATATAGCCTGGATCCAACTGTGGAACATGTGCCATTATTTGACAACGCAAAGTTGGCCATTGTTTCTTTACTCCAATTTATGCGAGGCATTTTTCACTGTAAATTTGTACCTTTGCAATATGAAGATACTGCACTTCGGCATCCTCACCCAGCACGGCATCATCTTCTCCAACGCCGCCATCATGAATGCCGACTACACCAACCTCAACCGACCCCACCTCCTCGACCGCGTCAACGAAATATAAGCCATTATGTCATTTGGGATTGGATAAACCACCCCTCTCACCCTATGGTGGCTGCGCCACCTATCCATTTAAAACCCCATACTTCAGTATGGGGCTGTTCACTCCCCTCTCACCCCTATGGTGGCGGAGCCACCTGTCCATTACTACAGGCTTTTGTGTCTGATTTTGGTTCTTACAAAGGAATTCATTACATTTGCATCAAACAACTATACCACCATGAGCGACGGTTATAACTTTCATCACATCGTGTTCCGCACCAAAGGGAGTGAGCCTACCCTCCCTGAACTATCAAAGCGCACTTATCTTTCTTATATCTATCATGTAGCCGAGGATATGGGAGGGAAAGTGCTAAGACTCAACTGTTACCTCAACCATGTACATCTTTTTGTAAGCTTGCCCTTTAACCTCGACCTGAGTACCTTCGTCAAAAAAGTGAAGGGCGCTTCCTCACGGGCTATGAATGGTAATCCAGCGTGTCCCAACTTTGTCGGTTGGGCCAGAAAATTCGGATCTTTCAGTAAATCAGTTCACGAGCGAGACATGATCATCAACTATATCCGTGGGCAAGAGGAACATCATCGGTATAAAACATTTCAAGAGGAATTGATGGACATGTTTGGCTCCGACTTCTTTAACAGTCCATATAATCGCCATGACTGGCTTGACGAACCACTACCTCCATCAGTTGAACCAGCCAACGAATCAGAGGACTGACATATCTGAGTAATCTACCATAGATAGGTGGCTCCGCCACCCGAGGGGATGCGTTAGATCTCAGGCCCCATACTGAAGTATGGGGTTTTAAATGGAAAGGTGGCGCAGCCACCTCTATTTTACAGTCATCTCTCGTATATTTACGGTCATCCTTTCGTAGACCGAAGGTTGGCGCAGCCACCAATTTTATCGCCAGCTCCGGTTTCCCCATTTACCTTTTGATTGTCCAGGGTATTAATGGTTGAACCTCGATATTGAGGCCCAACCAAATTGGCATCAAAAATCATGCTTACCATTGCAGCTATCAGCTACATCTTCATGTGCTTCATCAGCGATTGGAACCTTCTCTGGCCCATCCAAATGCTTGTCCGTGGGGGTCTCGGCGACAAAGCCATCGCCATCGTCTGGGGTCTGCTACTCATCGGAGGTCTTAACTCATAACAAAGCACAGCCATGTACCCTCACGCTAATCTCAATAACGATAGCATGCGGTTGATCGAGAATATCTTGGTCAACGCCAAACGTCACCCGATGTATCGGGGCTACGACATCGATCTCAACTTCTCAGCGGGCTATGGTGCCGGAGCCATAGGGATCGACGTAACCCGCGACGGTCAACCCGTCAACCTCTTCCTGTTCTATCCCGCTTGGGGTAGCGGCAAGATCGAATCGGTTGCCATCTACGGCTCCCAACTCGCCGGCCACAAACGCGCAATCGAAGGCTCCATGACCATCTTCGGTCTGCCCGTCGAGGACGTGGAGTGGGACCAAGGCATCGAGCGCTTCCTCGACGTAACCCTCCAAGACTATTAAGCCATGCGCATCCTCAAAATCATCCCCGGCTTCATCGCCGTGGCCATCCTCTGTCAATGCTGTACTCCCAAGGTCGAGCCGCAAAGGGAATACGTGACCCAGCCTGTGGACACCGTCCGCAACTACGCAGCCACGTTCAGCGACAATCAAGCAACGCTGTCACCAACTCTTGCCATCTGTTTGGCACGACATTTGATATATCCTACGCACGGATGACCGACCAACAGAAGCAAGCCCTTGCGTGCGTGCTCCAGAGCTTACGACGCGGCGGCTACTGCTACGTGAAGTACGAGATTAACCAACCCTGTTTCCACATTACCGCCCGACAATGACCTACATAATCTTCGCCGCCGTCGCCGCTCTGCTCTACGGCATGGCACAACTGTTCCACATCACATATTTCACGGCGAACATTCTGGTTTACTACCTGCTGATACCTCTTTCCTGGGCGTTTATGCTCGATCGGGTGATTCAATGGAATGTGTTGTGGCTCACCATCACCTACGCCGTTGGATGGGTCCTCGTTTTCATCCTTACTGCGGATCACTTTCAGGAGTGGTGCGCCACGGTATTCCAGAAGTCGGTTGACTTTCTGATGTGGTTCAAGCGGTGGAATTGGAATTACTACGAGGCATCGGTCTACATCTGCGTGTGGCTGCCGTTGTTGGTCTACATCACTCTCGCCGCACTGCTGTTCTGGCGACACCAAGAGTGGAACTGGCGACCGTGGGTCATCGGCCTTGGGTGCTTCATCGCCGTCACCATTCTCAGCGAGCGACCCGTCAAAGCCCTCGCCCTCCGCTACGCACCATGGCTTATCGAGCACTACCACCTTGACCCCAACCTCACCCACCAGCTCGAAGATTTTCTCAACAAGGATTGATCCGCCCATTTACCTTTTCCCTCGGCCAGGTATAAAGTGTCGTAACCATCAAAAACAAATGAATTATGAAGTTGAGTAATCTTCAAAAGGCTTATGGCAAGTTGGCCGCTTCGGCCGCAATCATCATCGCGTCGGTAGTTCTCACCCTGGTGGGTGTTACCAATTTCTTGGCCGTTCCGGTGGCCGTTTTCGGATGCTGGGCATGGATGGCCGGATCTTGGAAAGTGCTGATGGCTGAGCGTCGCGAACCCATCCGCTTGCTCATCAAGAATCTCGCCAAAGCGGGATTCAAGGAGGAGAGCGAGGAGTGGAGCGACGACGGTGTGCAAATCTGCATCCACGGCGAGTTCTGCGGCCAGAAGGTGCAGTGGGTCGCTGAAAGAAGGAACCTCTATGCTCACTTCTACCATCTGCCTTATGTGAGGGTAAATGTCGCCGACCCAGATATGATGAAGAAGTGGGAAGCCATCAATCAGACCAATGAGAAGAACGGCACACGCCAGATTGTGATGACCCAGCCGGATGTGAACGGCGACCGCCACATCTACAC
>JAJPXC010000052.1 GCA_021205635.1 Bacteroidales bacterium
ATTTTACCCCTCAATGCAACACTTTTTCGGTCTTTTTTTAAATCCTCGCTGGATTTTTGCCGTTATAAAAGCGACTCGCAATCGGTCTAATTCACTGATTGCAAGCCGCTTGGCTTTGGGCGCTTCAGGATGGGCTTGAACCAACGACCCCCTGATTAACAGTCAGGTGCTCTAACCAACTGAGCTACTGAAGCATTGTTCGCTTACCAAGGAAGCGCGTCATGGCTTCCGGAATAGCTTTTTAAGCTGTTTTGCGCTTCAAGATGGACTTGAACCAACGACCCTCTGATTAACAGTCAGATGCTCTAACCAACTGAGCTATTGAAGCTTTTTTGCAACCCTGGAAAGGGCTTTCCGTCAATTGCGTGGCAAAGGTACTGCCAATTTCTGAGTTTTCCAAATGATTTTGGATTTTTTTGCGATTTTGTTCAGCGGAGGGTCATGGCGCGGGCATGAGCGTCGAGGCCTTCGGCGAGGGCCATAAGCTCGACGGTGCGGGCGATGGAGGACACTCCCTCGGCGGTGAGGTGCTGGAAGGTGACCTTCTTCATGAAGGAGTCGAGATTGACGCCCGAGTAGGCGCGCGCGTAGCCTGAGGTGGGCAGCGTGTGGTTGGTGCCCGAGGCGTAATCGCCGGCGCTTTCGGGGGTGTTGTACCCCAGGAACACCGAGCCGGCATTCTCCACGCGGTCCTTCAGATCGCGCCAATTGGCCATGGCTACAATCAGGTGCTCGGGAGCGTAATCGTTGGCCAGCGCCATCATCTCCTCCTCATCCTTGACAAGCACCAATCGGCTGTGGCTAAGCGACTTCTCCACCAATTCACGCTTGGGTAGAGTAGAGGCTTGCTGGTCGATAACGCTGGGGAGGGCGTCGATTACACTTTCTGAGCAAGTGATGAGAATCGACTGGCTATCTGGGCCGTGCTCGGCTTGCGAGAGGAAATCGGCCGCGATGCATTCAAGGCGAGCGCCGTCGTCGGCGAGCACCATCACCTCCGAGGGGCCGGCGGGCATGTCGATGGCCACGCCCAGGCGTGTGACCTGTTGCTTGGCCTCCATGACGAAACGGTTGCCGGGACCGAAAATCTTGTCCACGCGGGGTATCTCCTTGGTGCCCAGAGCCATTGCGGCGATTGCTTGCGCACCCCCAGTCTTGTATATCTCGGTGATGCCCACAATACCGGCTGTGGCGAGAATCGCGGGGTGCACCTTGCCATCCTTGTTGGCAGGGGAGCAAAGGACGATGCGCTTGCAACCTGCCAAACGGGCGGGTACGGCCAACATCAGCACGGTGGAGAACAACGGCGAGTTGCCCCCGGGAATATAGAGGCCCACGGTGTTGATGGGGAGTTGGCGCTGCTCGCAGTGGACACCGGGAGCCGTTTCCACCTCGATAGGTTGCATGCGCTGGGCGGCATGGAATTTCTCGATGTTGGCGGCCGCGGCCTCGATGGCGAGAATCAACTCCTCGGGGACAGAGCGCATAGCCTCCTCCAGCTCAGTGTCGGTGACACGAAGCGAATCGATGCTGGAGCCGGTGAAGCGATGCTCGTAATCGAGTACGGCTTGCTCGCCGCGGGTGGCGACATCGTTGATGATTGAGGCGACGGTGTCCTCCACCTGCTTGCTCTGCTCGACCATGGCGCGACGGCAGATGTGGGGCCACTCCTGCCGGCTTGGGTAACGGTAAACCTCCATTATAGGATCATTTTTTCGATGTCGAGAGCGAGGATCCCTTCGGCTCCTTCGGCCTTGAGACGACCCACGATCTCCCAGAAGCGTTTTTCCTCAAGCACGGTGTGCACCGAACACCAGTCGCTGTCGGCTAGCGGCAGGACGGTGGGGCTCTTGATGCCAGGGAGCACGGCCAGCACGGCGTCCAATCGCTCCTTGGACACGTTCATGAGGATGTATTTCTTGCCGTCGGCGGCCTTCACGGCATCGACGCGGAAGAGCAGTTCGTCGAGAATCTCGTGCTTTTCGGGCGAGAGGGTGGCGCGCGTCGAGGCGATGAGCACGGCCTCGCTATCAAGCACCTTCTCCACCTCTATCAGGTTGTTGCTCACCAGAGTGGAACCGGAGGAAACGATGTCGAAGATGCCATCGGCCAAACCGATGCCGGGGGCAATCTCCACCGAACCGGTGATCACGTGGATGTCGGCGCGAATCCCCTTCTCGTCGAGGTAGCGGCGCAGGATTTCGGGGTAGGAAGTGGCGATTTTTTTGCCGTGGAACCAGCGGGGACCATCGTAGGCCAGATGCTGGGGAATTGCCAATGACAAGCGGCAACGGCTGAAGCCCAGGGGCTTAACCACGTTGACGTCCTTGCCTTTTTCCATCACTTCGTTAAGACCGACGATACCGATGTCGGCGGTGCCGGTGGCTACCGCGTCGGGAATGTCGTCGTCGCGCAGGTAGAGCAATTCCACGGGGAAGTTGCGTGAGGGGACGAGCAGGGTGCGTTTGACGGCCGTAAGCTTGATACCGGCCTCCGAGAGGAGCTCCATGGTCTCGTCGTAAAGTCGCCCTTTGGATTGAACGGCGATTCTCAACCTTGTTTCCATATCAAATTCGTTTATTTTTCGCCCGCGAAGTTACGGATTATATCGCGTTTTCCCAAGTTTTTCGTCCAATTCAAAGCCGGCGAGCCGATTTTGGTCCATGAAAACCAGCCCACAAGAGCGATTACAACGAGGGTGACAACAAACGTGAGATGCGGCCCAAGGAAGAGCAAAAGCCCCGAAGCGGCAGCCGCTTGGAAGATAGGGAAATGCCACAAGTAGATGTCGTAGGAGAAATTTTTCTTGGGATCGGAGTACCATGGCATCTTGAAGGCGAACGACAAGGTGATCACCAGCAGGCACAAGGCAAATGGCGGCAACACGGCGAGGGTAAAGAAGTGCATGATGCCAAAAACGTAAAGCACCAAGCCGATAGGCAGCAGAACTTTCCAATTCTTTGCCATCCACGGCCATATGTAGCTTGCGATACCGCCGAGGTAGAAATAACAGAGTTGGCCGGGGAACTGCCGTTCCCATGTCTCGAATGCCTCGTTGTCGGTGGTGAGCCACATGTAGCGGCACCATACGCGCCAAGCCAGCGATGCGACCACGATCGCGGCCATCACCGGGATGGGCTTCCAGCGTAGCTTCTTCAGGGTCCACGCGAGCATCGGCACGGTGCAGTAGAGCATCAGCTCCACCTTGATAGTCCACAGGGAGCCGTTAACGGCCGGGACTGCGTTCTCGGCGAACACTCCCGGAAGGTCGGGCTGGCCATGGTTCCAAAAGACGATGTTGCACGACAGGTATTTCCAGAATTGGGGATGGGTGAAGTATTCAGCGATGGGAAGGGTTGTCAAAAGGCAACAACCCACTGCCGCCACGACAATCACCGTGGCGTAGCATGGGAAAATGCGCATGAATCGGCGACGCAGAAACGACACAGTGGATTGCGACTTCAAGAAGCTGCCCCAAATCAGGAAACCGCTGAGGATGAAGAACGCGCTGACGCCGTCGAATGACGTGTTGGGCCACCAGTACTCGGTGCCGGCCACGACATTGAAGTGGGCCACGATTACGGCCAGGGCCAGATAATAGCGAATCAGCCCCATGTTGTTGAGGCTCGCTACCTTGGGAGGGAGGGGGATTGTGTATTGCGCCTTATTCATCTAAGATATAACGCAAAAGGTCCCCGAAAATTGTAATATTCGATCAATCGTTTATTCGTTCCTAAGAGCTGTGGTGTATTCGTGCGCTTGTCTATTCGTGTATTCGAGTGAATGCACGAATAGACGAGTGTGCGATTGCATGGGGCTAGAAGTCGGCCGGGAAGAGGTGGTCCTGCTCCACTTTGCCGTTGGAGAGCTGGATCCATGTGTGAATCAGCGAGGGGGAGTTCTCGTCAAGCTGGATCACGCGGGCGCCGTTGGTGCCGAGGTGGTTGTAGACGGTGTTACCTCCCGAGTAGCGGCCATAGGCGAGCAACACGCCGTTCCACGCGGTGGCGAAGTCGTTGTCGTGGTCATGCCCGGCGAAGACTCCGCGGATGTCGCCCTGCTCCTGCATGGCGGCGAACATGCCCGAATCCTTGGCCGAGCAGCACACCTTTTTCTTCTCCTTGCAGGAGCCGTAAAGGGGCGCCTTGGCCTCGAAAGCCTCCATGTACTGCGGCAGGGGGATATGGATAAACAGCAAGCCGGGGAGCAACGTGCCGCCGTTGGCTTGGGTAAAGCGCTCACGCTCGGCGCGATACCAGTCGATCTGCTCGGGCAGCAGCCAGTCGTATCCCTTGATCCCCTCAGCATTGGCGTAGGTTGCGTCGTGGGTGTCCATTAGCCACAGCAAGCGACGCATGGAGCGACCGTCGGAGGCGAATACCGGCACCACATAATCGGGCGAGCAGACGTTGGCATCACGGGGAGGCATGACGGAGTACTCGCCAGCCTCCATCACGTCGTACTGCTCGGCGAGATTCTCGCAGTAGCCCTTGTAGTGGGTGCCGAAGTCGCGGTCATGGTTGCCGAAAATCGAGGCATAGGGGATGCCGCGCTCGTTCAGGGGAGCCGTCATGGCCAGCAATGCGTCGTTAGCGCCGAGGGCGTAGACTTGGTCGCCAGTGAACACGACAAGGTCAGGCTCGACCATGTCGCACACCTTCTCGATGCACTCAACAGCCTTGTCGGAGGCTCCGTTGCCCCATTTGTAATGGGTGTCGGTGATTTGGACGATGGTAAACGTGCCATCGTCGCGGAATTTCAGTTGGGGCTTCTGCTGTGCCATAGCGCTTAGGGAAAGCGCTATGGCACAAGCCGTTGCCGCTATTTTTCTATACATTGTAAAAGTTATTGCTGAGGATCGATAACAATACGCATGCCGTAGGCGTGCTGGCGGTCGCCTTGGGGCACGCGACGGCGATAGGAGGTGCGCAGTTCGGTTTTGTCCTTGGTGTCCCAGCCACCGCCGCGGCGCACGCGCGACTTGTTCTTATCGGGGGTCTGGCACCAATAGTTGGCTTCGGGTTTCTTGGGATAGTCGTTCTTGAAGTCGAGGCAGAATTCCCACACGTTGCCGGCCATGTTGTAGATACCCAGCTCGTTAGGTTTCTTGGAGTGGACGTTGTGGGAGCGCAGGCCCGAGTTGCCGGCGTACCATGCTACCTCGTCGGGGATGTTGGAGCCGGGATACTGGGTGGTGGTGGCTTTATGGCCTCCGCGCGCGGCGTATTCCCATTCAGCCTCGGTAGGGAGACGCACAGTGACGCCTAGGATTGCGCTCAACTGCTGGCAGAACTGCACGGCGTCGTCCCAACAGATGTTATCTACGGGGAGGTCGTCGCTGGCGTCCTGGGTCAACGATGGATTGGAACCCATGACATACTCCCAAAGGGCTTGCGACACCTCGGTTTCACCGATATAGAAGTCGTGGTCGAAACGTGCCCAGTGAACGGGTTTCTCGTCGCTGTCGGCTCCTACCTGCTCGTCGGTGGCTCCCATAAGGAAGTTACCGCTCTTGCATTGTATCATATTGAACGTTACCGAGTTGCATGCTTTGCTGGGCTGACCGCCAATCGACACGCCGGCACCCTTGGCGGGAAGCGTGATAGTGACAGTGGGCCGTTTCCAGGGACCTTCGTCAGGCTCGACCGTCATCAGGTAAACCTCCTTCATGGCCACGGGCTGGAACTCGTAGTGCAACGGTGTGAACGTTGGAGTGTTGATGGTGATCCAGTTGGCGCCGTCGATGATGTACACCCAGTATTCGTTGCCGTTCTTGACGGTTTTGATGATGTCGCCCTCAAATTCCATGTCGGTGACCGTCGTGCCGATTTTGATCAGAGCGCAGGGGTCGCCGCTGAGGTCTTGTACGGGGTTAACTTGGGCCTCCATGTCCGAGGGGTCGGCGTGGAAGTCGGTTACTGCGAGCTTTTGGGCCTGAGCGACGAGGGTCATGATCGCCGCGGCCAGTAGAGAAAAGATTACGCGTTTCATATAGTTTTCAGTTTTCAGTTTTCAGTTTTCAGCCCTTTCATCCTTTATTCCTTTAAAGGAGGAAAGGAGGAAAGGAATAAAGATGGTTACGGCAACTTAAAGTCGTTGAGTTGGAAGGCTTTTTCCGACATCGGTTGCCAGGTGCGCACATGGATTTTAGGAGCATCCTCGTCGGAAAAATCCCACACAAGGAACACCGTGCCTAGGTCCTGGTAGCTCTTGGTGGCCCACTTCTGGGTAAGGGTCACGCCGTAATACTGCGGCTTGGAGCGGTGGCGAACGATACGGTAGTCGTCAAACTCCACGTTAACATACGGTTGCGTTTGGAATATTTTGTATAAGTTGCTAAGATACTGCCGTTTATTTTGCTTCACATATTCCACTTTTGCGCCGTCGGCCATCCCCATTTCGCCCGATTGGCGGGTCATCATCAGCTTGCCGGTGATAATCAAGGCATCGTCCGAGAAAATGGCCTCCATGAAGTCGCGATTTTTGTCGCGGTAAGCCTTGGCAAATTGCTCGCACCAGTGGATAATCTGCAAGCGCTGGTCGAGGTCGTCCAGTTGCTCGCCCACCTTCACGAGCGAGGCGTAGACGTGGGTGGGCATAGTGAAGTTGAAGTCGGTGATACGTCCAGTTGGGGAAAAGTCGATTACGATTTCTTGACGAGGCTCACCGTCGTAATTCGTTGATTTTGATGACATCTCAACGCCAATATTGCGCAATTGGTAACCCCTGACGACGCCGTTTTTCTTCTTGAGGGTCGTGACGAAGGTAACGACGTCGGGGTCCTCGGTGCGGAATCGGGCCTGGTCCCAGGAGCGGTTAAGGGTAGCCTGAGCGAGGTTGTCGATTTCAACCCCAGTGTAATTGATGGCCGAGGATGCACGCTCGGCTTTGTTGATGGCGGTCAGAAGTTTAGCTGTTTGTTGCTCGATACGACGCCGGGTGGCGTCGGTGGATATACCTCCTGTAATCTCCACGGTTACAGCGTCCTGAGCCGTAATCGATAATACGGCGACTAAGAGCAACAAGGTAGATAATATCTTTCGCATAAAAAAGTAGCTTTCAGAGGATTAGAATTGAAACCAAATAGCAATATACTCGCCGCTCGAACCCATGTACCGCTCCAGCGAACTAGGCTGGGCCGACACGTAGTCGCGACGCTCATCCTCGCCGGGACCGAGCACGGCAATAATATCGGTTTTGGTGCCGATGAGCCAAAACGAATTGGCAATATCTTGGCAATCAGCATATTTACCATATCTCTTGATGAGCGACTCGCTCTCAAGTTTCTGCATCTTCTGGTAAGCGCGAGTGGGTGAACCGGCCGACATCAATTCCATCAGCACGGTCTGCTGGTAAGGCTTTAGTTTTTGGGACGACGCGGGAGTTTCTGTCGCTGTTTCAGTAGGGACGGCCGGAGCGGGTTTTGTCTCTGGTTGAGGCTCAAAAACCTCAGCAACAGGCTCAGGTTCACATATTTGCTTCACGGGAGCCGTAGTAGGGATATCCTTTAGAGGCTCGGGACGTTGGCCTTGGGAGATGGCCGCATAATCGGGAGTGGTCCACGAGGGTATGTAGTTTTTGCGCTGGGTGTAGGCGTAGGCCTTTACTTCATTGCCTTTGTTGACAGCAATATGCTCCACACCAACAATTTGAGCCGCTAATGCCTCTCCATTTAGGTTGTTATCCTTGAGGTAGGCGTTGATGTAGGTGGCAAGGAGTTGGTCGGCCTGCGAGATAGCGCCCTCTAGACTAGCGGCAGTGGCCTCGGCGAAGAAATAATCGGGATTGCGCCGCAACTCGTTGATTTGACGAGTTGTAGCGTCGGCCCATGCGGTTGCCGTAACCATCAGTGCCATTATGGCCATGAGTAATTTTAAGAGATTGGTTCTCATTATTTTAGTTCTCTACTTGATTTTCGTAAAAAAGATTTTCCACCTTCGACATCGGTAGGTAGGGCACCAAGCGCACTTTCACCATCCCCTCACCAGTGGCCAGAGCCGCCGTGTCGGCCTCCACCCTTACCGAGTGACAATAGCCCAGCGAAGGATGATTCTCGAGTATTAACAGCTTGACTGTATTGGGGTTATCGCATAAAATGGAAGAAGCTGAGGGAACACACCCTTCAGCGTCCAGGCAGTGGAGAAGCCATGACAAGGGGATTTCTATTATTTTATTGCCGCCATAGGCAAGCATGGTTACTATGGCATGGGGATTGGCGTCAAGTATTTTAGCTAAAATAGTATCTTCGGTGTGGGCCGCCGAACGTCGGCCCTCCCAGATATCCGCGTGACGGCCATCCAAGAGCGGTCCCCCCAGGGCATCGGCATGCGCTTGTAATTTAGCGACTAGACGGCGCTCCAATTCGTCCATGTCCTGGCCAAGGAGCAGGCGATGGTTGACGGGGAAATCGACTGCGCGGCTACGACCTTTGGCGTAGGGCCATTCCACCCTATATCGGCGTCCCCCCAAACAGGTGATGGTGGCCGGTTGCTCCACGCTGTCGAGCGACATCAGCGCAATCCCATGAAGATCAAGCTCCGAGAATTCCAAATCATCCTCCATCAGCTGCTTTTCCAGTGGTTTCTCATGTTCCCCCGGGAGCAATGCCTCGAGGGTATATCGCTCCAAGAAATCGTAGACCGGCGACGGCGCCATCTTGCGCTGTCGCTCTGAAAAAACCCTAACGCCGATATGCCGAATTTCGCCCGTAACCGTGTCACTGTCAACTCTTAATGGTACTCTACCAATCCCTCTCAGCTCGATTTCCGCGCTATCCTCGACACCCACCCTTGCGGCTATTCGCTCCAGTCGGTCGGAGGCGAATCGTGGCGCCTCGGCTTGGGCGATCCAGGCCGAAAGGGCGATGATTCCGATGGCTATGCGCGAGGCTGCGTTCATGGCGGTAAGGGCGTGTTGGCAGAAGCGTGCGGTTGCTAATAAACCACAAAAATAGTATAAATCTGCCAATTCCAACACTCCATCCCCAAAATTTAACAAATCCTCCTAAATTTTTTGTCCTTTAATCCGTTATATCTACATGGCCAAGCACGACAAGTCGCAGATGCTCAAGGAGAAGATTTCGTTTCTTCCCGATACTCCTGGCGTGTACATGTACTACGACAAGGAGGGCACTGTCATATACGTGGGAAAGGCCAAGAACCTCAAGCGACGCGTATCGTCGTACTTCAACCGCACCCACCCGTCGCTGCGTACCAACCTGTTGGTGAGAGCGATAGTCGACATGAGCTACATCGTCGTACCCACTGAGCAGGACGCCCTCAACCTCGAGAATTCGATGATAAAGGAGTACCAGCCGCGCTACAACGTGCTGCTCAAAGACGACAAAAGCTACCCCTGGATCGTCGTTACAAACGAGCTATACCCCCGCATCTTCCTCACCCGCCAACGCATCAAGGACGGGTCCAAATACTTCGGGCCCTTCACCGACGTAGGCTCGGCACGCGCTGTGCTCGAGCTGATACGCGAGCTATACCCCCTACGATCGTGCCGCCTACCCATCACCCAAGATTACATTGACAAGGGCAAAGGACGCCGTTGCCTTGAATACCACCTGAAGAAATGCCGCGGCTGTTGCGTGGGCGAGGTGACAGTGGAGACCTACCACGAGTGGATCGACCGCGCCAAGCAGATTCTACGCGGCGAAACCGGCGAACTTATGGACCACCTGCGAGGGCAGATGGAGCAATTGGCCATGGAAATGCGTTTCGAGGAGGCCCAGGAGGTGAAGGAACGTTACCGGCTCGTGGAGCGCTACCGGGCCAAGAGCGTGATTGTGTCGGCAGTGGTGGGCGATGTCGACGTGTTCGGAATTGACGACGATGATCGCGACGTCTACATCAACTACATGCACGTGCGCCGAGGTGCCGTGGTGCGCTCATTGACACTGCGTTACAAGCGCCGATTGGACGAAAGCCACGCCCAACTCCTGGCCTATGCGATGGACGAGATACGGCAGCGACTTGGGGTGGAATACGACGAGGTGATTGTGCCCGTGGCACCCGATTTCAACGACCCAAACATCACCTTTACCATCCCTCAGCGCGGCGACAAAGCCAAGCTTCTCGAGGTGTCGACCCGCAACGCCCGCCAGAACAAGATCGACGCCCTCAAGCACATGGAAAAAACCAACCCTGAGGCGCGTGCCGAGCGCACCTTGGAGCGTATCAAAGCCGATTTCCGCCTTTCGGAGTTGCCTCGCCATATCGAGTGCTTCGACAACTCCAACATCCAGGGTACCAATCCTGTAGCCTCATGCGTGGTGTTCCGTGACGCCAAGCCCTGCAAGAAAGATTACCGTCATTTCAACATCAAGACGGTCGAAGGGCCCGACGACTTCGCCTCGATGAAAGAGGTTCTCACCCGTCGCTACACCCGCCTGATGCAGGAGGGCGAGGGATTGCCCCAGTTGATAGTAGTCGACGGCGGCAAGGGGCAGTTGAGCGCCGCAGTGGAGGCCTTGGACGAAATTGGCCTTCGAGGCACAATCGCCGTCGTGGGCATCGCTAAACGCCTGGAAGAGATATACTTCCCTGGCGACAGCGTGCCGCTGTACATCGACAAAAATTCCGAGTCGCTGCGCGTGGTGCAACACCTGCGCGACGAGGCCCACCGCTTCGGCATCACCCATCATCGCAACCGCCGCAGCAAGTCGCAGGTCCACTCCGAATTGGACGACATCCCCGGCATCGGTCCCAAGAGTCGCGACGCTCTGTTGGCTAAGTTCAAGAGCGTTAAACGATTGCGCGAAGCTCCCTACGCCGAAATCGTGGAGGCTATTGGCCCCGTAAGAGCCCGCGCCCTCAACGACTACTTCTCCTCCCGGGAGATTTAAAGTTTAAAGTTAAATATCAATAGCAAAGCCATTTAAAGGAGTAAAGGAATAAAGGAATAAAGGAGTAAAGAGGGGAAACGATTAAATGGAAAAAGCCCCCTTAAAGAGGTAATAAAGCAGTTTCGGGAGCGATCCTTGCTCGCCCTTGACCATTCGTAGGGCTTTGAGAGGCAAGCGAATAGGCCACGATTTGGGGCATAGGATTCTTATTGTAGCCCCCTCCCCCAGCGTACGGCAACGGTCGAAGCCCTTCCTCAAGCCTGTAGTCGCTTCAGGGTGCACGCAAATAGCTGTGTCACTGAGCATTAACTTTGCCTCTGACTTGAGCAACTGATGCACCGCTACCATCTCCTCCCCACAGCCCAACTCCTCCCCTACCCCCATATTCTCAGGGAAATGCACCAATGACTCGCGTCGATGGGCCAACTCGAAGGAAGTGACAAAATAGCCCTTTGGCAACCTATGATTAACTTCCACTGTACACGACGGATAAAGCTTCTCATAACTCCCATCGGCCAGAACGTAACGGAACAGTGCCGCATCTACCTCGGCATGCTGAGCAAATGTCTCCCGGACCTTCTGGAACGCTCCGGGAAGGTATCGCAAATCATCATCAGCCGTAAGCAAGATGTCCCCTTGGGCGTGAGCAATGGCGAAATTACGGTTTCGGCTCAGCCCGAGTGTAGGGCAATAAATCAGCCTAACATCCACACGCTCTGCCAAATGGTCTGGCAAAAAGCACGCTGGTGCCCCTTGCAGCGAAATCGTGTAAGACACTCCCTCCTGCGGCTCTTGGGGGATACGGCACGCCCGCACCAGCCCCTCCGCACCCAGGGCGCAGATCAACACCTCCAGTGAGGGCAACTTGCTGTTCATAAGGCAAAGATACGGCTTTTCCAGCGGCCGCGCAACAATCGGCACGTTTTAACTCACCGTGCGCGTGAAATCAATAAATGTTAACGCTACGTCATTTCCTTGCCCTAAAACGTTACTTATTAAGCGGAAAGGTTGTAAATTTGCGCGATTTTTGAGCCACTTGGCTAAAAATAAGCCGCATAAAGCTTGTTACGCCTAACCTTGACCGCGGCCATAATTAAATTGCGATAGAATGACAAATACGCTTACGATGTTGCCTGCACGTCAGGCACTTAAATATGGCGACCGTGAGGTCTACAGCTTCCGAGAGGAAGGTAGCGCCCAAATCCAGTCGACATCTTGGCGCCAATTCAACGAATTGGTCGACAAGGCCGCCCAGGCCTTGGAAATCCTTGGTGTCAAAGTGCAGGAAAATATTGCTATTTTCTCTCCCAACCGACCCGGAATTTTGATTACCGACTTCGCTTGCTACGCCGTTCGCGCCGTGCCTGTGGCCATCTACGCCACCTCGTCGAAGGAGCAGGTGGAATATATCCTCAACGACACCAAGGCCCGCATTATCGCCGTCGGCGACCAAAAACAATACGACATCGCTCGCGCCGCGTACGCCAACTGCCCCCACCTCAAGCGAATCCTCGCTTACACCCACGTGCAACTCGAGGCGGGCGACAACACCACAATGTTCTTCGACGATTTTCTGGCTCTTGGTGCAGCCGCTTCCGAGCAATGCCGCGCTGAGGTCGACCGCCGTCGCCGCGAATCAACCCCCGACGACATCGCCACATTGATCTACACCTCCGGCACCACCGGAGAGCCCAAGGGGGCGATCCTCCCCCACAGTTGCTTCAACGCCGCTATGGAGATCCACCGCGAGCGCCTGCCCTATGTAACCGACCAGGACAAATCAGTTGCCTTCCTGCCACTGAGCCACGTGTTCGAGAAAGGCTGGACCTACTTCTGCTTGTTCACCGGCGTTAGAGTATTTATCAACTTGAATCCGAAAGAGATACAGGACATACTGCCGTTGATCAAACCCACGGCGATGTGCTCCGTACCCCGATTCTGGGAGAAGGTTTATCAGGCTGTGCAAGAGAAGATTGGCAAGATGAGCCGCTTCCAGCGCATGATGGTGGCTCGAGCCCTGCGCATCGGCCGCAAGCGCAACCTCGAATACGAGCGTCGCGGGCGCAAAGCCCCCTGGTGGCTCGAGCGACAGTGGAAATTCTACGACAAACGCGTGTTCTCGCTGCTGCGCGCCGCAATCGGTATCGGTCGCCCCGTTATCTTCCCCACCGCCGGTGCCCCGCTTAGCGCAACAATCACCGAATTCCTCCACTCCTGTGGCATCAATATCGTGATTGGCTACGGCCTGTCGGAAACCACCGCATCGGTATCTTGCTTCCCCTTAACGGGTTACGAAATCGGCACCGTGGGACAGCCGATGCCCCGCGTGCAGGTGAAAATAGGCAAGGAGAACGAGATACTGGTCAAAGGCCCCACCGTGATGCGCGGCTACTACAACAAGCCCAAGGAGACCCGCGAGGCATTCACCCGCGAGGGCTGGTTCCACACCGGCGACGCCGGTTTCATCGACTCCACCGGTGCCATCGTCCTCACCGAGCGCATCAAGGACCTGTTCAAAACCTCCAACGGCAAATACATCGCCCCTCAGGCCATCGAAAGCCGCCTCGGCGAGGACAAATACATTGAGCAAGTGGCTGTTATCGGCGACAAGCGCAAGTATGTCACCGCAATTATCATCCCCGCTTTCGAGGCTCTGAAAGCCTACGCGCGCCGCAAGGGCATCCAATTCGACAACGTCGACCAATTGGTCAAGAAGCCCGAAATCAAGGAGATGATTGAGCACCGCATCGACCGACTGCAGAACGGTTTCGCGTCGTTTGAGAAGATCAAGCGTTTCACCCTGCTCCCCAAAGAGTTTACGATGGAGGCCGGCGAGTTGACCAACACCCTTAAGATACGTCGACCGGTAATCGCCGCGCGCTACGCAGCCGAGATCGAGAATATGTACGCATAAACCAGGCGATTACGCCCCAGCATACCGCTGTTGTGACCACCAGTCGCGGCAGCGGTTTTTCGTCCAGCCAATAGCCTGACAACGTGACTAAAAGAAACGCTATAATCCAAAGCGAAAATATCGGTACCAGCGTTTCTCGCAGGTAATTAGCTGCCTTGATTCCCACCTGGCGATGCAAAAACGCCACTCTCGCCACCCAAATCAGCACCTCCACCAACACCTTGGCCACCAACGCCATCACAACCGAACACCCCAACGCCATCACAACCCATGCGGCAGCCAATCCTCCGAGAGTCAACCCGCTCATCCACAATTGATAAGACCGTTGCTTACCAGTGGCACCAATAGCGGCGTCGGTGCTCACCACCGAGCAGAAAATCAACCCCTGGATCAGCATCAATGCCATCAGTTCGCCAGTCCAAGACGGCACTTTGCCCAGCCAAAGCGTCAACACATATTGAGCGTTGATAATCAGCGGCAACGCAACCGCCAAAACCAAAGCGAACGCCCAGCAAGCCGAACCCGTGACTAATTTAGCGAAACCCTCGCGGTCGCCCGCGGCCCACGACTTCACAATCTGTGGCGACGACGCCTTCTGGAGGTTCATCGCCAAGGCCAGCGTCACCGATCCCACCTGCATCGCCAAGCCATAGGCGGCGTTTAGCTCCAAGCCGAAATAGGCGTTAATCAGGATGTTAAGGCCCTGAGTGGTGGCGGCGATGGCCAAGGCCGTCATTATCGTTAATCCGCAGAATCGCGCCATTTCCTTCATCAACGATGTGTCAATTGGGGAAAGGAAACGGGTGTCCTCGGGGAACTTTTTACGGCAATAAAATGCGCTGAGAGAGTCCATTATCAGCCTCAGCACCAATATCATAGTAGCGTAAAGAGCCACGCTAGGCTCAGGCGTAGCAATTAGCCCCACCCCTATCAACACCATCAACGCCGCCTCCACAAGCGCCGCCTTGGCATAGAAGCCCATGCGCTCACGAGCCAATATCACCGAATCAAAGGGTAATCGCATTAGCGACACGGCCGTTGCCCCGATGGCCATCTGCAAGGTCCAATTAGCCACAGCAACGGGCTGATTACCAAGGCGCATGACATTATTTAGCCACCACAAGCCGCCAGTTTCAAGAAGGAGGACAACCGCAATGGTAATTATGAAATAGAGAGTATAAGCCGCCGAAAAGACACGTCGCTGATTGACGCCCCCTTTGCCAAGGTCGAAGGTAAGGAATCTTTGGACCGAGCTCTCCATCGGCTGCCCGAGGAAAGCCACCAAGGCCACGATAGCGCCCACCGCGCTCCACAGGCCGTAGCCATCGACTCCGAGAGCCTGCAGGGTGACACGCGCGAGCCACAGTTGCGCGGCCAGCGTCACCACCAGCCTCGCGTACAGCGCCAGCGTGTTACTCGCCACCCGCCTGCTATCTACTACTCCTTCCATGCCACAAAGATAGCGATTTTTCTTCGTATTATCGCTGTAACGCAATAACGCTGTAACGCCTCAAGGGTGAAGCGCGGCAACCCCCTCGAGCCGTTACAGCGATATAACGAATAGTTATCCAATAGATCTTGTCCCCCGGCATTCAGGATATCCTGAGCAACTCCAGAATTCATGGCCGGCGTTTATACCTTTTTGAGCCGTTCTTTTCACCATGCTTTTGCCGCATTTTGGACATTTGGGAGCATCAGGGTTGTTCTTTAACGCCGCGAGACGATCGGCTGTCATATTTTCAGAAAAGCCTCCCGTATTTATAAAATCACCATGTTGTCGCTCCATTAGCTTTTGGAGCATAGTGGCACATCGGTTGCAAAGTTGCATCAAAGAATTGACGCAAATATCGAATTGGTTATGATTTACCCATGGCTCAAATTTGGCTTTTTGAGCCATGATGTGCTTCCAAGCCTCCGCTTCCAAGTCGTCATGATAATTAGCGCGGTCGAGTTGGATGGTTTTAAGACGCATGTAATTCTCGGAGGTGGAGCTCCATATAGGCGTATTAAAATACATTGAAAGGAAGAAAAAGTCACCCAAAAGTTCCGAGAGGCTAGCGCGAGCCACATCGGTAAGCCGCATTTGTGTTTCAATTGAGGTTTGGGAACGGGAAGATCCCTCGGCAATGTTGGCGCTAACGCTTCGAGAGGCTTGGGTCATTTGATCAAAAAGGCGCCCGCAAGGATCAATGTCATTAGTTACAAAACGTTTGGCAAATTTAAAGGTAGCCAATTGGATGATATTAGCCATTACCCATACATCAAGGCGATAATATCCCTTGACACTTTTTATATTCACACCCATTTTTTGAGGTTAAGCGTTATTGATTATTATTTTATCTATTTAACGCCATTTTTGGGAATTTATTATTTTATGCGGATGATATTTTCGCTGTTTCGCTGTAACGAATTAACGCTGTAACGCCTCGAGGGTGAAGCGCGGCAGCCCCCTCGAGGCGTTACAGCGTTACAGCGATATAACGTTACAGCGAAAAAAATCTTAAAATCAGAGAATCCCATGAAGGATCCTTCTATCCCAGCGGGAGGCGGTTGAGCTCCTCGATATACGAGAGGATGGCGTCGCGGCCGCGGCCGTCGGTGGATGAGGTGACGAAGATCGGCGGCAGCTCCTCCCAGGTTTCCAACAATTTGGCGCAATAGGCTTCAACGTTGGCCTTCACCGCGTTGGGGCCCAGCTTGTCGGCTTTTGTGAATACGATAGAGAAGGGCACGCCGTTCTCGCCCAGAAATTCAAAAAACTCCATGTCCACCTTCTGTGGCTCGTGGCGCGAGTCAACGAGCACGAAAAGGTTGGTCATCTGCTCGCGTTGCAGGATGTAGCTTTCGATGATGCGCTTGAGGTCGGCTCGGGTTGATTTGGAGCGTTGGGCGTAGCCGTAGCCCGGCAGATCGACGATCATCCATTGGTCGTTGATGAGAAAATGGTTGATGAGCAAAGTCTTGCCCGGAGTAGCGGAGGTCATGGCCAAGCCCTTACGGCCGGTCAACATGTTGATTAGCGAGGATTTACCCACGTTGCTTCGGCCTATGAAAGCGTATTCGTGACGCTTTTCTTGCGGGCACTTGGCGGGGTCGGTGTTGGAGATGACGAATCGGGCGGAATTGACGAGCATGGGAGGATGTTTAAAGTTGAATGTTTAAAGTTGAAAGTTAATAGCTCGTTTGATGGAAAGCTATTAAATTTATAACGAATGCCGCGCCGTTTTTGTTATAAAGCGGCGCGGCTGGGGGTATAGAATTGCCTATTGGAGCGTATTCTAAGGGGGTTACTCGTAGCGGATGGCGTCGATGGGGTCCATGTTGGCGGCTTTGTGGGCGGGGAAGTAACCGAAGCCAACACCGATGACGGTGCAGACGACGAACGACACCACAATCGACCACATCGGGATCGAGGTGGGCAAGTTGAAGAATCCGCACACCCACGTGCCGGCCCATCCAAGCAAGACGCCGAACACGCCGCCCGCAAGCGAAATCATCACCGACTCGATCAAGAACTGGTTGGAGATATCGATCCCGCGCGCGCCCACCGACATGCGAAGGCCGATCTCCTTGGTGCGCTCGGTCACCGACACCAGCATGATGTTCATAATGCCGATACCGGCCACAAGCAACGAGAACGCTGCTGCAACCACCAAGATGATGGTGATCATATCCATAGTCGACGACATCGTCTCCATCATCTCCTGCTGGGAGCGGATGGTGAAGTCGTCATCGTCGCCGTCCTTAAGCTTGTGTTGGGTGCGCAGGATCGTGGTGAGCTCGTCGATGGCTTGATCGGTAAGCTCCTCGGTGATGGCCGAGCAGGTAAGAGTTGAGAACCACGTCTGCGCCAAGATACGCTTCATCACGGTGGTATACGGGGCGATGATCACGTTGTCCTGGTCCATGCCCCAGTTGTTGTAACCCTTGGCCTTGAGCACACCCACGACGCGGAAGGGGATCGACTTGAAGCGGATGGTTTTGCCCACCGGGTCGGCGCCCTCGCCAAAGAGGTCGGTGACGATCGTTTGGCCGATGACACACACCTTGGCCGACTTTTTCTCGTCCTCCTCGGTGAAGAAGTCGCCGTCGGAGAGTTCCCATTGCTTGATGTCGAAGTAGTCGAGGCTCACGCCGTAGATTGTGGCATTGGTGTTGTTGGCGCCGTAGATCACTTGGCCCGACGAGGAGCACTCGGGGCTCACGTAGGTTACGTATTTCTTTTGGGCAAGGATGGCCTCATAGTCGGCTTGCTTGAGGGTCTGCATCGACGAGGGGTCCTGACGCACGCCGCCCATGGTTTCGGCACCAGGGCGGATCATGATAACGTTGGTACCCATCTTGGCGATATTGGCCCGGACGCTTTCCTTGGAGCCTTGGCCGATGGCCATCATGATAATCACCGCGGCCACGCCGATGATGATACCGAGCATCGAGAGGAACGACCGAAACTTGTTGTTGGCGATCGCCTTGAAAGCTATTTTGAAAAGATTGGCTAAATTCACGGGGCGGAGGCGTTAATAGTTGGGACAATCGGCCATGGGAATGCACACGTCATCGTCGTCCTTGGGGAGGTTGTCGAGGGCCTCCTGGGCCGATTGGATGTTGGTGTTGGGGGTATCGGAGCAGATACGTCCGTCGCGCAGGAAGATGTTGCGCGACGAGTAGTTGGCGATATCGGGGTTGTGGGTAACGAAAATGATAGTGCGGCCTTCGGCATGGAGCTTCTGGAACAGCACAAGCATCTCAAAAGAGGTGCGCGTGTCGAGGTTGCCGGTGGCCTCGTCGGCGAGGATCACAGCGGGATTGTTGACCAGGGCGCGGGCAATCGCCACACGTTGCATCTGGCCACCCGACATCTGGTTGCTCTTATGCTCGAGGCGCGAGCCTAGGCCCACCTCTTTCAACACCGTCACTGCGGCCTCGCGGCGTTGCTTGGCCGAGTAGTTGGAATTGTACATCAGCGGCAACTCCACGTTCTCGACGGCCGTCGTTTTCGGCAACAGGTTGTAATTCTGGAACACGAAGCCGATCTTGCGGTTGCGTAGCTTGGCGCGCTGCTGTTTCGACATCTTGCGCACGGCCACCCCGTCGAGGAAATACTCTCCCGACGTGGGGGTATCCAAGCAGCCCAGCTGGTTGAGAAGCGTCGACTTGCCCGAGCCGGAGGTGCCCATGATGGTTACAAATTCCCCCTCGTACACCTTGAACGATACGCCTTTCAAGGCGTGGACGACCTCGTCGCCCACCTTGAAGGAGCGTTTCACGTTCTGCAGCTCGATGATCACCTTGCGGCCATCGTCGCCTGTGAGCGTGGGGGTGGGTTTATTCTGATCTTTTGCCATTTTATTTCTTGTTCTTGTTACGTCCGGGAGGGCCTGGCATGAAGGGGTTGGAGGTCTCCTCGTCATCGCTCACTTGCTCGTCGGCCGAGGTGGTGAAGCCGGTGATCACCTTTTGACCCTGCTCGGCGCCCGAAAGGATCTCGGTGTAGGTGCCTCCCACAACGCCAGTGGTGACTGGGATGGCCTTGATGCGGCCTGGGCCGTCGAGAGTCCATAGTTTCTGGGGTGAGTCGCAGTCGATGATCGAGTCGGCCATCATATCGGTAGGGGTGAAGCGCAGGGCCTTGCTCAGGACGCTCAGCACGTGGTTTTTCTCCATTGTATAGATGGTGACGTTGGCGGTAAGGCCCGGCTTGAGCTTGAGGTCGTCGTTGGGGGCCGTGATCACAACCTCGTAAGTAACGACGTTGGAGGTAGTTGTGGCCTCTTGGCGCACTTGCTGAACCACGCCCGAGAAGGTGTCGTCGGGGAACGCGTCGACGGTGAACGTCACGCGCTGGCCCTCCTTGACGTCGCCTATATCGGCCTCGTCAACGTCGGCGATCACGCGCATCTGCGTCAAGTCCTGGGCAAGGATGAACAGGGTAGGGGTGGTCATCGACGATGCCACGGTCTGGCCCTCCTCCACCTCCTTGCTGAGCACCACGCCGTCGATCGGGGCGGTGATGGTGGCGTAACCGAGGTTGGTCTGAGCTTTCTGCACGTTCTGTTGCTGCACCACTACAGTCTGCTTGGCCTGCTCGTAGTTGAGTCGAGCCTGCTCGTAGTCGTTGGCTGCTACTAAGCCCTTTTCGTAGAGGGTTTTGTAGCGCTCGTAGTTGGCTTTTTGGTAGGTGAGGGAGCTTTGGGCGTTGGCCAGATTGCTTTGGGCCGAGGTCAACTCGGATTGGAGATTGGTTTTGTCCAACTCGGCAATCACTTGTCCCTTCTTTACCACTGAGTTGTAATCGACGTAAATTTTGTCGATGATACCCGACACCTGAGTACCTACCTCCACCTGGGTCACAGGTTCGATAGTACCGGTGGCGGTGATGTCGGTGTGGAGGTCGTGGTATTCGACGGTGGTGGTGGTGAAGGCCACTTTTGCCTTCTTGCCGCAGGAGCATAACGCAAGAGCGGCAACGGTGATGATCGTCAGATACTTAATATGTTTCATTGCTATAGCGTATTATCTTGATTTAAAGAGCGATGGGTTGGCCTTGATAGAATCGCAAAAGGGCTTGCCCCAACAGGGCCGTATACTTGGCCTGCAGGAGTTGCTGCTGGGCTTGGGTGAGGTTGTCGCGACCCGTGTTGAGGGCCACGATATCCTTTAGACCTACGTTAAACTGCTCGCTCACAAGGTCGTAGCTTTCTTGCATCGACTTGACGTTGGCAACGGCGTAGGTGTACTGCTGTTGGGCGTTGGTGGCGTCGAGCCATATCGATTCGATATCGGAGTATAGCTCAGTCTGGGTGTTGGCCAACGACAGCTCCGAGGAGAGCTTGGAGAGCTTGGCCTTGAGCAGGTCGCTCTTGGATTGACGGTTGTCGAAGATAGGCACCGAGACGGTCAATCCCGCCGAGTTGCTGAGATTGGTTTTCAGCTGCTTGCCGAAGTTGAAGTCAGAACCCGAGGTGTTTGATGAGTTGATACCGGCGCTCATTGACACGGTGGGGTAGCGCTCGCGCTTGGCAAGGGAGATGTCCATGTCGGCCAACTCGATTCCGAGGCGGTCGGAGGCGATCTCCGGGCGCTGCTCAAGAGCAATGCTGTAAACGTCGGCCACCGAAGGGAGCAACGTCAGCACTTGGTCATCCGAGATATTCGGATCAGCCACGTCAAAATTCTCTTGGTCAACGATTTGAAGCAACTGTTTAAGGTTGAGCTTGGCCGACGCCAATTGGGTTTGCGCGCTGGTGACGTTGTACTGGCCTTGGCTCACTTGAGCCTCCATCTGGGCCAGGTCGGCGCGGGCCATTGTGCCCACCTCTACCATCTCGGCCGCGCGGTCGCGCTCGGCGATGGTGGATTGGAGGATCTGTTCGTTCACCTTCACGGCCTCGGCGAGATATAATATTTGTACGTAGGCACGCGCGATTTGCTCCTCGATGTTGAGGGCTGAGGCGTCGGTGTCAAGCTCTTTTTGCTGGACTGCAGTCTCGGCGCGCTTCACGTTCTGTCGGTTGCGGCCGCCGTTCCATATCGTCCACTGAGCCTGCAGGCCGTAGGTACCGTTATAGTTGACCTCGGATGACGACTGAGTCATCGTGCCGTCGGCTACGTTGACATACTGCTGCGACCACGGACGCCAGCTCACGCTCTGGTTGGTGGCGAATGAAAGGGAAGGCAACATGGCACCTTTGGCCTGATACACGTCGACTTGGGCTTGCTCGACCGACAACGCGCTCTGGGCGAGCGAGATATTGTGTGTCAAGGCGTAGTCGATGCACTGCTGGAGTGTCCACTGTTCCTGCGATGCGGCAGGTAAGATAAGGGCACTCGCAAGAGATAATGTAAGAAGATATTTTTTCATCGGTGGTTGAAACACGGTGTTTGACGCGAAATTATAACCTTTTTCCCAGCCGCGGCGGTTAATTATTAAAAAACGTTATAAAAAATATGACACCTGAAAAGGGAATGGAGGTACAAGGCCGAAAAATATGGCGATTAATAGCGAAAAAATAGCATTTTAACGACGAGGGGGATCGACGCGATGGAATCGCGTCGCACAGCGTCCCCCTGTTAAAGGGACGCATCCGGGGGCGCCTACGCTCCTTGTTTGAGGGACGCGGATGGGGCGACGGCTCGCTCTCCTGGGCGGGGGTGCCCAGGCTCTTGGTTAGAGAGTGCGAGCACAAGGAATTGGAGGGAGTTATTTAAATAACTCAGAATGGGATCCTAGGCGTAGGAGAGCTATTTGCTCGGCGGTTTCATCTATCCATATTAACAGAAAATCCCCTTCAACATGGCATTCCATGCAGTCTTTATAATTCCCAGAGAGCATATGTGGGCGAAATTCGTTGGGAATTTGCACACCATTTTGAAGCATATTAATGATTCCAACAACCTTAGCCATCTTTTGTGGTTGGTTGCGGTATCGTTTCACATCCTTCTTAAATTGACTGGTGTATCGGATAATTTTCATAAGCCCATGGACTTGTACATGGCTTCAATACTTGAGGCATCCAAGGGGCCTTCAAGTTTGCCGATGCGAGCCTCTTGGATAGCGGCGATAGTTTCAGCATTTGGCTGATTGTAAGCTACATCCAGAAGGATGGTTTCAACATAGTTGTTGAGACTTCTGTTCTCTCCTTTTGCTAATGCCTTCAAGCGATTTAGGAGGTGAACCGAAAGTCGAAAGCTTTGGGCTTTTTTCTCTACGGCTATATTTGTGTTCATATTAAATGAATTTATAGTGCAAATATAATACATCTGCATTACAAAAACAATTTTTCTTGGAAAATAGTTTTGGTGGTGCGTGCGGGGACGGCTCGCTCTCCTTGGGGTTAGAGTGCTGGGATGGTGCGGAGGGGAGAAGGGCGGCGGGGGTTGAGGGAGAGGAACTCGCCGGTGATGCCGATGGTGAAGGCGTGGGTGATGTGGCGAGAGGTGATGTGGTTGACGCGCGACGAGTGCCATAGGCAGTGGTAGCCCAGGCGCAACCAAGTGCCGCCGAGTTGCAGGTCGGCCGTGAGTAGATTGTCCAACGAGAAGTAGTTACCTGGCCAAGCGGCGTGGGCAAGTCCATTGTGGTCACCGAGATAGATCTCATAGTAAAGCTCTCCGTAGTCGGGAGAGAAGAACACGCCCGTCAGCGGCATTGTGGCTTGGTATCGTAGGAGTATTGGCAGGCGTCCCAAGCGGTATTTCCAAGTTGCCATTGCTGTGAGGTCGACGGTCCACGCGGCCTTGACGGCCACGGGATTGTTGCCGTTGCGGTCGTTGTAGAGCGCCCCGAGGTTAACGCCCGTCAACCCACCGAGGTAAAGCGAAACCTCGTGATCGAGTCGCCAACGGTGCATCATCGCCCACGACAAGTTGAGATCGGCAAGCCACATCGTGGCGTTGCGGGCCGGATTCTCGGTATGGTCTACTTCCAGTTCGCCCCAATAGCGCATCACCCAACCCTCGGGATTGAATTTCATCGCCTGGAATCGCTCATAGGCCAGCCCCAGTTTCCAGCCGCTGTATTTCAGGGGCGTTAGGTAGGTGTCGGCCAGGTGAGCCGAACCAGCCTCCAGCATATAAGATGCCGTAACTGGCCGCGCAGGCTCAATGGAATCCACTGATTCTTTGGCGCTTAAAGTTATAAAACCCCACAGTAACGCAACCAGCACGACCCAGCTACGAATTTTCGACTGGCGAGATTCGTGACATTCGTAAAATTCGTAGTCAATCTTCATGGGGAATTTAATTTTGTTTAGAACAATCGCTCTTGGCCATTGATTTCGTCACGCACTTCGTCGTCCGACTTCTCGGGCTCGATTTCGGGATCATGCTCGGTAGATGCTGTATCTGGGGTCACTTCCTCCTCTATAATCTCCTGCTCTTCCACCTCGCGCGGCTCGATCTCGACGATGGAGTCGATGGGGAAGTTGGACACTCGCTTACCCTTGGCTTTCAGCGACTTGACACCAATAAACTCCATGGCATCGATGTCGATGGGCTCGCGTGGCGGTTCGCTCTCGGTGAATGTGGCGCGGAAGCGCGCCCCCGGGGCGTCGCTCAAGGCGATAAGGTAGGATTTGGCGTTCTCTCCGATAAAGCGTTGCTTTTTGGCTGTTGGCTCGAAGGTGAAGCGCTTGATGTAGGGATAACCTTGGTCGGCGTCGAATAGCGCGGCTGTCCACACGTGACCTGGGCGGAACTTTTCGATTCTCAGGATGTTGTCCTCGTAGTGGTTGCCTACGTCGAAGGTCGACATGTAGTACTCGCCGTTTTTGAGGATAACGAGGATTTGGTCGGTGCCGAGGAACTCACCCAACAGCGTGCCCTGGCCGTTGTAGTTGAGACGAAGCACGTCGGGGTCGAACCATACCATGCGACCGCCCAGCGTCGACGCGCCTTTCTCCTTCAATGAGAAGCGGTGTACTTCGTTCTTTGTCACCAAGTTACCCAGCGACTGCTTGCCCTTGATAGCCAACTTGGAGAAATCGACGTCAAATTGCAAAGTCTTCAGTTTGGCCTTCGGTTTCAGTGTCACTTTCACAACTTCTGCCTCACCGTTGGAATTGGCTGAGAACCAGCATACTCGGGAGCCGGGCAGGCCCGGAGTGAGGTTGTACTCGCGGTCGCGGGTGACACCTGTAACGGCGAAGCGCTTCATGTAGTAGTTGCCGCCGCGACCGTTCTGGTAGATGACATTGTAGATCGTGCGCACGTCGTTGCGCTTGAACACGGCCACGTGGATCACCCCCTTGTCGATGAACAGCTTCTCCTGCACCTTCACCACCTTGTAGCGGCCGTCCTTGTAGAATATAATGATGTCGTCGATCGACGAGCAGGGGCACAGGTATTCGTCCTTCTTCAGCGACGTGCCGATGAAACCCTCCTCGCGGTTGATGTACAGCTTTTCGTTGGCCTCGGCGACGGTGGCGGCCTCGATGTTGTCAAAGCCGCGGATCACGGTGCGGCGGGGATAGTTTTCGCCGTATTTGTCCTTTAGGTGCTGGAACCAGTCGATAGTGTACTGGGTGATTTGGCTCAGGTGGCCCAGAATCTCATCAATCTTAGCGTTATAGCCGCGGATTACCTCATCGGCCTTGAACGAGTTGAAGCGGAAGATGCGCTTCATCGGGATCTCAAACAGGCGCTTGATGTCGTCGGGCGTAACAGCGCGGAAGAAATCTTTGGTGAACGCTTGCAACCGCTTGTCCACGTGGGCAATAGCGGCCTCGGGATCCTTGGCGTTCTCGTATTCCTTGTCCTTGTAGATGCGCTCCTCGATGAAGATCTTCTCGAGGGAGGCGAAATGAAGCTGCTCGCGCACGTCACCGAGCTGGATCTCCAATTCCTGCTGAAGGAGGTGCCGAGTACGGTCGACGCTGTGGCGCAGCACGTCGCTCACGCCCAAGAAGTGGGGCTTGTTGTCGCTGATCACGCAGCAGTTGGGGGAAATCGACACCTCGCAATCGGTGAACGCGTAGAGCGCGTCGATAGCTTTGTCGGAGGAGGTACCGGGTTGTAGGTACACCATCACGCGAGCCTTGTCGGCTGTGTGGTCGTCCACCTTGCGTATCTTGATTTTCCCCTTCTCGAATGCCTTGAGGATGGAATCGATTAGCGTGGGAGAGGTTTTTCCGTATGGCAACTCAGTGACCGCCAGCGTCTTGTTATCGACTTTCTCGATTTTGGCCCTCACCTTCACCGAGCCCCCGCGCTGACCGTCATTGTAGCGGCTCACATCAAGGAAACCGCCCGTGGGGAAGTCGGGCAGCAAGGTGAACTCCTCGCCGCGCAGGTAGGCCATGGCGGCATCGAGTATCTCGTTGAAGTTATGTGGCAAAATCTTGGACGACAAGCCCACGGCAATGCCCTCCACGCCCTGCATCAGTAGCAGCGGGAACTTGACGGGCAGCGTGACCGGCTCGCGCTTGCGGCCGTCGTACGACATCGTCCACTCGGTGATTTTGGGGTTGTAGAGCGTCTCGAGGGCAAACGACGACAGACGTGCCTCGATGTAACGACCGGCGGCCGCAGAGGCCCCCGTGAGGATGTTGCCCCAGTTACCTTGGGTGTCGATCAGCAACTCTTTTTGGCCTAACGCTACCAGCGCGTCGTTGATCGAGGCGTCGCCGTGGGGATGGTACTGCATGGTGTTGCCCACGATGTTGGCCACCTTGTTGAAACGCCCGTCGTCGAGCGTCTCCATAGCGTGCAACACGCGCCGCTGCACTGGCTTGAGACCGTCGTCGATATGCGGCACCGCACGCTCCAGAATCACGTAGGAGGCAAACTCCAAAAACCAGTCCTGGAACATTCCGCGCAATTGGTGCTTCACCATGTCGTTGCCCGTGTCCACAAGCTCCCAGCCGCCCTGCGCCGAGCGGGCGGGTAGCTGCATCTCCTCTGAGGGCTCGATTTCCTCTTCGTCGTCCTCATCGGAGTCGCTATAGGGATTTTCGGTAATCTCGGAAATCTCGGAAGAATCGGTTTCCTGCTGGCCGTCCAAGGCCGCCCCCCCTGGGTGGCCGCTCGGTTTCTCTCTGGAAGCCCCCGTTTCGGGGGTTTGGGGGCCGTTCCCCGTTTCGGGGGGTTGAGGGCCGATTCCCAATTCGGGATCTTGGGGAATTTTGGGGTCGTCTTCGTTGGTCATAACGCGGTTTTCAGGCATTTCCCACAAAGTTACGAAAAATTTTTGAATCCGCGATAGCGCAACATCGCTTTACCCCTTTCTCCGCCAAATATTATTTCCTGGTAGATCCCGATTATTCAGCCTCGATGTCGTAAAGCTTCAGGTCGTTAAGAGCGGCACGGAAATGATAAGTATAGGTGCCAACGACTCGCTGCTGAATTTCTCCAACAGTTTGGCTCCCAAGATAATTGCCATCTTGATCCTCCAAGGGCAGATAGTTGATTATCGTCCCTCCCTGAGCGCCGTAGCCAAGAGCGATACCTCCGCTGTTTTGTATATTCATGATCCAGGTGGCAAGCTCGAGGGTCACCGGGAAGTCGGCGCGCTGATCGCTGGTGTAGGGGCAAGCCGGGTTGACTTCCACCTTGATTGTCAACGTGGAAAGGCCCACAGGACTCGACGAGAAGGCATGCTTCCACTCATAGCTGTTTTCCGACGATACGGTTCCCGCGGTACTCGACCCGTCGGGCATAGCAACCGTAAATGAGGTCTTGAACATATAAGCCGCCGCGTCGCTCTGCGTGATACAGATAGAATCCACTGTGGCCTTATAAGTGAGCATAGTCTCAGGATCATCGTCGCTGCTGCATGCCCAGAAAGGGGCGAATGCCATCAAAATGGCAAAGCAAAATATCAATTTCTTCATTGTTTTCTATTATTTGGACGCGAAGATAACCAAAAATGTCGGCTTAAAGGCACAACATCTTGCGATTTTGCAACTATTTGCTTATTTTTGCAAGCTGATAGTCAACATTCCACTGGAAATTACGAAAATTTAATATCACAAATGAAGAAAGTACACCTTACCCTATTGTCACTGGCCCTCGCCGCAAGCCCGTCGCTGGCTCGCCAGCTCTCCCCCTCCGAGGCCCTGGAGGCCGCTGGTGTGGCCGAGTCGTCGATTGGCGCGAAGATGATGCAAGGCGCACAGATGAGGCTTGCCTACACCGCCTCGGAGCAAGGCATCAACACATGCTACGTATTCAACCGTGGCGTCAATAACGGATTCATGGTTCTCGCCGCCGACGACGTGATCACCCCAATCATCGGATACAGCGAGCAAGGCATGATCGACCCCGACAACATGCCCTACTCGTTCAAGGGCTACCTCGAGGAAATCGGTCGCGAGATCGCCTGGGCCGCCAACCATCCCCAGGCCGTTAGCCCTAAGGCCCCTATCCTCGATGAGCCTTCCATTGAGCCAATCTGTAAAACCCTCTGGGACCAGGACGCCCCGTACAACGACATGTGCCCCGTGGTGGGCGGCAGCACTTCAGTTACTGGCTGCGCCGCTACAGCCATGGCCCAAGTGATGAAAGTACACAACTGGCCCGTAACCGGCTCCGGCTCCAACTCCTACTCCTGGACCGTTAACAACGTCACCTACAGCGTTTCGAGCGACTTCTCGGCCCACACCTACGACTGGGCCAACATGCTCGACACCTATACCAGCGCAGCCACCACTACCCAGCGCAACGCCGTGGCACAGCTTATGCTCGACTGCGGTGTGGCAATCAACATGAGCTACTCCCCCTCGGCCTCGGCAGCCGTGTCGATGACCGCTGTTCCCGCATTCTACAAATACTTCGGATACGGTGGCACTACACACATGGCCTACCGCACCACCTACTACCTGGTAGATTGGAACCAACTTATTTATGACGAGATCGCAGCCGGTCGCGCCGTTTACCTCTCCGGACAAAACTCGGAGGGTGGCCACGCCTTCGTGTGCGACGGATACGACAAGGACAACTTCTTTCACATCAACTGGGGCTGGAGCGGCATCTCCAACGGATACTTCCTCCTCACAACCCTCGACCCCGACCAGCAAGGCATCGGTGGCACCGACGCTACCGACGGCTACACCGGCAGCCTCGCGGCTATCATCGGATTAATCCCCGCTTCCACCACCACGGCAGTCCAGCCCAACATCGCATGCCTGGGCAAATGGAACGTACAATCCACCTCCTACTCCCGCAGCAACAACATCACTTTCGGCGAAACCGGCAACGCCAGCCTGTTCACCAACTACTCCTGCGGAGCTGTGAATGGAAACCTCGGTGTAAAGCTCGTCAACACATCCAACGACGCCGTCTCCTACGTGGCTGCCACCTCTTCAATCTCCGACCTCCAGCCCCGCTACGGCTACTACACCTACCGTTGCAGCGCTTCCGACTTCCCCACATCCGGCACCTACCGCGTTACCCCAGCCTTTAAAAGCTCTACCGACGGCCAATGGTACGACGTGCGTTGCGCAATCACTGGCCCCGAATACCTAATCGCCGAATGCACCAGCGACGCTATCACTTTCTCCTCCGACCTTGGCACAGTCATCGCCTCCGACCTCCAAGTGATGGGCGAAATCTACAGCGGTCAAAAATCCCTGATCCATGTCAAGGTATCCACCACAATGAAAGAGTATATGGGCACAATCACCCCGTCGCTCGCCGTTGGCACTACCTCCAAATTCTTCGGCACAAGCCAGAGCATCGACCTTTGCCAAGGTGACGAGATGGATCTCACCTTCATCGTCACCTTCAAGAGCTCCTCGGCCTCTCCCTACCCCACCGCCGGCGAATACAACCTCATGATCCGTTCGGCCAACGCCATCATTGCCCAAATCCCCGTTACAGTCAAAGAGAACCCCGGTAACCTCGCTTATGACACCCCCACATTCAAGCAAATCGGCGCCGACACCGACTTCTCAATCCAGAGCAAGGCCGTGACCATCTCCTCCGACGCAGGCATTCAAGCCACCATCCCCGTCACCGCTGGCTACCTCCTCGACTACGTGACCCTGTCGATCTGCAACTCCGGTGGAACGGCGTTCTCCGAGTCCGAGCCTAAATTAGTCTCCTCGCTTGCCGGTGACGTGGTGCTCGATTTCGGCACCGAAATCTACGATGGCCTCAACGTCAACACAGCCTACGCATGCTTGCTCACCGGACAAATCAACGGCAAACTCAACACCATCGCCACCCGTAGCCCCATTTGGTTCAAGCTCAACCAATCAGGCGTCGAGTCACTCGAGGTGGACAACAACGGCAACCTCACTGGCCAGTACTTCAACCTCCAAGGCATCCCCGTGGCCAATCCCCAGAAGGGACAGGTTTACATCCTGCGCCAGGGCGCCACAGCCGTCAAGGTGATGTATTGATTCTCAGCGCGTGTTGAACCTTTAACACTGCCGTGACGTTATAGATGATGAGCGCGATTCCCGCTTCGGAATCCGCTCATCATTCTTTTTTGTCACCAAAATCTCAATTATTATGAGCGACATAATTTCTTACGACGAGAGAAAAGAACTTCCCGATTCAGTGTTTGGCCTGCCCGAACGCCGCGAGTTCCCTATGCCCGACGCCGCTCACGTGCGCGCCGCCGAAGCCTATTTCCGTTACTGTCCCGATGATCTGAAGCCCAAACTGGCACGCGCCATCCTCGCCCGCGCCCGCGAATACGGCGTCGACATCCAATCCCCCACCATCCTCAGCTACGCCGAAGAATAACGAAATGCCCCGCGGCTTGCCGCGGGGCTTTTTATTAGTAATCCGAGAATAGCTCCGGCTTGATTACCATCCCTATGCGTAATTGCGAGTGGAATTGCTTGTAATCCAGCAATCCCTCGCCATATCCGTTATAGTACTGCGCGAAGAAATACTGATTCTGATTATTGGAGAAGCGATACGACAGCTCCACAACCGTGTTGTAATTCAGATTCCACCCGCGGCGCTTGGTGAGGATCACAGCCGCTCCGAAACGCTTGTTGGCACTCATCACCGACGTCCCTATCTGGTAAATGCCGCAATAATCCAGGATATCCCGGTTATTCTCCCCGTCCACAATCGGAATCCACGCCTTGCCATGCACCATGAATTGAGGATCGATCATTATATTCGCTCCCAGCGTGATACGGTTCCACGAGCGCGACGCGTCGCCATCCTTGCCGTTGCTCTCGTGCTCCACCACCAGCATCAACTTACCGATATAACGATCCTTCACAAACAGGTGCTTGGTCCAGCCAATACCGGGATTGAAATTCAGGTCGGTCATCGGCAACGACTCCTCCAGCACGTTCCAGAAAAACTTCTGAGTGTAGAACAGGTAAAGATACGTGTGCCAGGGCAACGTCGACTTGGTGAGGCGCTGAGCCACCGATATCTGGAACTTCACGTTGGAGTTCTCGCGCGTGGGTTTCGGCCCCACGCTGGTGCCGAAAATGAAGTAATTATCCTTGTACAACCCGAAATAAGGGCTATTGTCGAAAGCACGTCGCAACGAATCGGCATTGATCGCCTCGTGGCGCTCCGTCACCACGATTTGAGCCACCGCCGATGCCGCGCCACACAGCGCAAGTAGTATCGTTATAGCAAATTTTCTTGTCGATTGGTTCATTGTGCAAAATTACTACATATCTCGGTCAAAAATATGTCATTTTCACCCATTTTTTAGCCATTTTTGCGAGCCACCCCCAAAAAACGTTCGCGGATGCCTGAGGGAGCCCGCCTTGGACGGCCATCATTAGATCCAAAACCACCATGCCCCGCGGCTTCACCGCCGCGATTCCTAGCCCTGATAAAAATTCGAGCCTCCCCGCTTGGGAAGGCTCGAATCTAAATATATCCACTGTAAATTTACTTGGCAAGGGCTGCCGAACGCTTAGCCGACGTGCCGCGACGGGCATCAATCAGATAAGCAACAGGCGAAGCCACGTAGATGGTAGCCAACGTACCGGTGATCACGCCGAACAACATCGCGAAAGTGAACGAGCGGATAGCGTCGCCACCCAGGATGAAGATGCACAGGAGCACCAGGAAGGTCGAGCCCGAGGTGATGATAGTACGGCTCAACGTTGCGTTTACCGACTGGTTAACCGTGTCGTAGAAATTCTGCTTGGGATACAAGCCCAAGTTCTCACGCACGCGGTCGAATACCACCACGGTATCATTGATCTGGTAACCAATCACGGTCAATATAGCCGCTATAAACGTCTGGTCAACCTCCATCGCGAACGGCAACACGCCCCAGAATATCGAATAGAAGCCGATAATCGTGAACGCTGTGAAGGCCACGGCGGCAAGAGCGCCCACCGAGAAGGCAACATTGCGGAAGCGCAGCAAGATGTAGAGGAACATCGCGATCAGTGAAAGGATCACGGCGATGTATGCCTCGTTGCGCATGTCATCGGCAACGGTAGGACCTACCTTCTGCGACTGCAGGATACCCTGCGTCTCGTCGGTGGTCGAGAACTCCTCGGGAGTCATGCCCGGACGAAGGTCGGGCTGCAGAGCCGCGAACAGCTTGGCCACAATCTCCTTCTCCACGTCCTGTGAGTCGTCGTTGATCTTATAGTTGGTCGAGATACGCACCTGATCGGAGCTCTCGATGGTGATTACCGAAACAGTCGAGTTGGGGAACTCAGGAGCGAGACGTTGCTGCAAGTCGACAGTGTTGATGGGCTTGTCGAATTTCACAACGTAGTTACGGCCACCCGAGAAGTCGATACCCTGGTTCATGCCGCGAACGAACAGCGAGCCGATCACGATGGCGATGAAGATACCGCACACGGTGAAGCTCACCTTGCGCTGGCCAAGGAAGTTGATCTTCGTGCCCGTCAACATGTTCTTGGAAATGGCGGTCGAGAAGGTAAGCTTCTGGAACCACTTGCTCTTGGCGCCCAGGATGAACACGATGCGGCTCAGGTAAACGGCCGTGAAGAACGAGCAGATGATACCGATGATCAACGTCGTGGCGAAGCCCTTGATCGGGCCGGTGCCGTAGAGCAACAGGATCACGCCGGTGATGATTGAGGTCAAGTTGGAGTCGAAGATCGCCGAGAAAGCGTTGCTGTAACCGTCGGCTACGGCCTGGCGAACGTTCTTGCCCAAGCGAAGCTCCTCCTTGGCGCGCTCGAAGATAAGCACGTTGGCGTCAACCGCCATACCCAAGGCTAGCACGATACCGGCGATACCCGACAGCGTCAACACCGCCTGGAACGACGCCAGAATACCCAGCGTGAAGAACAAGTTGCAGATCAAGCCCAGGTTGGCAACCAAGCCCGGAATCACACCGTAGATCAGCATCATGAAGATCATCAACAGCACCAAGGCCACGATGAACGAGATGAAACCGGCCTTGATAGCCTGCTGGCCCAGCGAAGGACCGATTACCATGTCGGAGATGATCTCCACCTTGGCGTTCATCTTTCCGCTCTTCAGCACGTTGGCAAGGTCCTGAGCCTCCTCAACGGTGAAGTCGCCGGTAATCTGAGAGCGACCACCCTCGATAGCGGTGTTCACGCGCGGGAACGAATATACATAATTGTCAAGCACGATAGCCACGCAATTGCCGATGTTGTTGCCGGTCACGCGGGCCCACTGCTTGGCGCCCTCGTTGTTCATGGTCATCGACACTACGTTGCCCTGCATCTGCTCGTAATCGGCGCGAGCCGCAATCACGCAAGAACCGTCCAAAGCGGCCTTGCCGTTGTTGGTCTTCAAAGCGATCAGACGATACAGGTCAAGATCCTTCTTAGCCTTAGATACGGTGTCGGTGAACTGTACGGTCTGGGGCTTAACCTCCCACAGCAATTTCAGGTTGGCGGGAAGAATACGCTTGGCGGCGGCCGAAGCCAGGATAGCGTTGATGGCATCCTGCTGCGTCTGGGTGGCCATGCCGATCACGGGCGAACCCTGCATGTCAACCTGCGCGAAGTGATTCCACAAGCCCATGCCGTCGCCGATGGTGTCCTTGCGGAGCTCGGCGTCGAGCTGCTGAAGCTGGGCCGCGATCTCCGAGCTCTTGTAAGTCTCGTAGAACTCAAGGTTGGCCGAACGCTGCAACAAGTCGCGCACGCGCTCATGCTCCTTCACGCCCGGAAGCTCAAGCAGGATCTGACCGTCCTTGCCCTGAAGCACCTGAATATTGGGGGATACCACGCCGTAAGCGTCGATACGCGAGCGGAGCACGTTGGTGGCCGAGTTGTTCACGCGATCCTTAACCTCGGCCTTCAAGGTCGAAGCAACAGAGGCGTCGTTGGAGCCTGCCTTCACCACGTTGGGGAAGACAACGGCGTAATCAGCCTGCGGAGCGCGTTGACGATACTCTTTTACGAATGTGCCCACAAAGTCGTCGCTCTGGTGGGATTTTACGATCTTGTCGGTTGCGGCCAAAGCGGCATCGAATACGGTGTCAGTCTCGGCATTTTTCATGGACTTGAGAATGTCGGGCATCGACACCTGGAGGATCACGTTCATACCGCCCTTCAGGTCAAGGCCAAGGCCTACGCCCCACTTCTGGATCTCGGAATAATTGTAGCCAAGGTAAATGGGCTTGTTCCCGAGCGAGTCGGTGAGATAGCTCTTGTAGGCTTTGTTGATTGCGTCGGGAGAGGCGTTGGGCCCGGCTACTTGCTGCGCGTAAGCCTGCGCCTTGCCCTCGTAGTGGTTGCTCACCAGCGAGAAACTCAGGTAGAACAGGCACACAAGCACCAAGAAAATCGCGATCACGCCGGCCACGATACTCCCAAGGGTTCCTTTGCTTTGCATGTGTTTAGTTAATGTTGTTTATTGAGTTATTTAATTATTTTTTCCAATGTAGCTCCACTGTCTTTTCCTATGGTCTTCTCTTTTCTCCACCAAAGGTATTTCCAATGTCACAAGCCGCCACGTCGCTCCGTCCTTCCCGGCAATCGTCTTTTCCGTCACTCTCTCCCATCATTAATCTCGATTAATATCGGGGAATCCACCTGATCTTTCAGGACACCCCAATTTCTCTCTAGGAGCAGGGATTTTTCCCCTTGGGTAACTTCAGACGACCATTGCCAGCATATAGGGGCAGAAACGCGGCCGCTATTTACATAGCTATTTTTTCAGCTTGCAAATATACGCGTTTTTCCCCACACCGCAAAACTTTCACCTCCCTCCACCCCCTAAAATCATTTTATTTAACAAAATCCGGCTCACAAGGTAACTGCTCACAAGGGTCTGCGCAGCCTAGGGGGGCCGGCCTTGGACGGCCATCTCGCGCAGCCTAGGCTTCAATCGACTTCAATCGACTTCAATCGACTTCAATCGACTTCATTCGACTTATATCGATTTCAGTCGATCCCCGAAAAAAGAAAAGCCCCGGTGGCGGATGCCATCGGGGCTTTCTAAGGGTGGCGGCGACCTACTC
>JAJPXC010000134.1 GCA_021205635.1 Bacteroidales bacterium
CCTGGGCGGTCTCCTTGCGGGAGAGGGAGAGGGGGAAGCGAGCCACGCTGGAGTGTTCGAAGTTGCGTACCTGGGCGTCGATAGCGACGAAACCCGAGAGGGAGAACTGGTTGGGGGTAGCGTTCTTGGTAGTTGCCATAACTGTAAGATTTAGATGGTTGATATTGAGTGATTTGATTCTTTCCCTAACTTTTTAATTTACAGCTTCTTCGTTGAAGCCTTCGAGGGATTTCGTACGCAACAGAAGGGGCTGGAGGCGGTTTACGACAAGGCTCGCCCGCGGGCGACGTGTTCGGCGTTCTTTCTCCGCTGCGCTACGAAAGCGCTTCGCGATGAGGCATACCGGAACCAGCTTTTACCTTCGCGTAACGAATACCCGTCGGCTCAACGCAGAAGTTGAAAAACTATAACTCGTATAACGGGGCTGTCTGCTTGGTTATAAGAGAGATCCCTTCAGGAATTGCGCCGAAACGATATCCCCAAGCAATTCCAGGTACAACAGGCTTGAAAATCTCAAAATGGATCCCTTGTAAGCCATAAAATGGTCTTCGCTTGCGCCTATCCCCTGACGATGAAAGCTAAAAGTGAACAAGGGTGTGGGTGACGGTGGCAAGGGCGACATAAGGCATGGGGGCGGGACGCGGGGTGTAGGGATGGCGGCTTAGGTAGGCGCAGCCGGCCGCGGCGCACCCCGCACCCTTGCGTAGCCGAGCTGATGCCGTCGTCCTTGAGCGCCCCGGGAGGAGTGGGGCGACGGCCTCAGCCAAGCCTCTCTCCTCCAGCGACCACCGTCACCTCGGGCGGGTGCAAGCTAAAAAACCTATTGGGGCAAGCTATTAAAGCAAGGCGCGCTCGTCATCACGACGGGCGCGCCCCTTACCTTTGAACAAAGGTCGAAAAACACACAAATATCAATAACTAATCTTATTATTTGGAAAATCACCGTCATCGCCCATCACGGTGCGGATGTTTCCGAACCGCTCATACTTGAATATTTGTAACTGATTTTCCATATATGGTTGGGTTATAATTGTAATTGGTATCGCCATGGGGGATAGTAATCCTCGTGGATGAGGGCGAAGTCCCGAATGGCCCGGAGATGTTCCTTGTCGCGACGCACCTGTTCGCGGAAATCGCCGGTAGCGTGGTCATTGGGGAAGAAGCGGTCACGATACTTGGGGCCAAGAATGCCATCCCAAAGAGGGTCAGCGTCGTCGCGCAGACCCATGTCCCTCGCGACTTCAATCCGGTACTTTATGTCTGTTGGCTTTGGCCGTCTCATGGCACGAAGTAGCTTGTCAGGAGATAGAACCCGGGATCGCCGTCGGGTGTCATCGACATCACCATCAGGTCAGCTTCGATCTCCACATCCCGCTTGGGGATTATCGCTCGGAGATCCTCGTTCCAGAATGCCATAACAGGGATGGTCGGTGAGCCTTCCCCCTCAATGAGTTTCTGAAGTCGTCGCGAGTAACGATAGGAGAGCGAAACCGAGTTGACCTTCATCTCGAACAACAGGTAGTTCCGATTCTCCATCTCCAATTTTCCGGGGCTGAACCGTCCCCGCTACCTTGATTCTTCCGATGATGTCCATGATTACTCGGTATTTTTAAGGTGATACATCTTGTTGGTCGTGGTGACGATTCCATTCTTGTACATGATCGACACGTACTCCTTGGCCGTGCGGTCGCCAACGTCCATTTTCTCCTTCACGGCCGACCAGAAGTCGGTGTAGTTGAGCGATTTGCCTTTCAGAAGTTCCTTGGCAACAGTTTCCAGCCGGTCCAGTTTACTCTGTTTCCACTCCTCATCGGTCTTTTGGCCGTCGCTCACATGCATCCGCTTCTCGGTGTCCCATTTGAACAGGAACATCGGCACCGCCAGGGGATTGCCGTCACGCACCTTCATCGTCTTGACCACAGAGCGCGTAGGGTTGTCATCCTTCTCGATGGAGAGGATGGCCGCGGCTTTGCGCTGGAGTTCCGAGCCGATATGCCCGCGTAGTTTATAACCATTAGGCACGAGGTGGAGCACGCAGATGATGCAGGTATGGTAAATGGCGGCAAGCCGGTACAACTCCTCGATGATGGCCACGCTTTCTTTCTCATCGTTGGCCGACTTCACAAGATCAGCCACGCCGTCAATCACCACCAGGTGAATCCCGCCGTGCAGATGGTGGAAGCGATCCATCGCGTCGCGTATCACCTGCAAGCGCTTGGATCGGGAAAGAGGGGTCAAGTAAAACGAATGGTAGAAATCGGGCCAGTCCTGGAGGCCCGCTCGGCGCATGGTCATGTCAGAGTTCTTGAAGAGCTGGTAGCCCGACTGCTCGGTGTCGAACAACAACACCGCCTTGCGCTCCACGTTGGGAGCCACGTCGAATCCCAAAGTGTCAACCTGATAGTCCGGAGTGCGCTCTAAGAGTGTTCCTGAGAGCAACGAGCTTACGAAGTTGCTCTTGCCAGTTCCCTCGCCACCGGTTACGCACAGCAGGTTGTCGTAGGTGCCGATGGGCACATCTTGAGCCGTGATCACCGCTTGGGAGCGGATGGGAGGATGCTTCGCATCAAGCTCGCACGTCTTGATGAGCATCATCGAGTCGGCGTAGACGCTCTCCAAGAGATCCATCACTAATCGGTGGAAGTCCTCGACCGTGCGCCCTTCGGCGAAGAAGTCGGAGATGTCCTTCGAGGACTTCGTGCCGGGGAGAGGCAGTTGCAGCGTCAAAACATCCTCGTGTTCCTCCTCTGCGCGTTTCATCCACTCAATGCCGGTCTGGTCCGCGTCGTACATTACTATAATGTGGCGGAACCGCAGTTTCAGCATGGCGATGGTACTCTCCGAGAGTGGTTTGGTCTCGCTGTTGAAACAGATAGCGTTGAATCCATGCGCCGCAAGTGTGAGCACATCCTTCTCACCACCGGTGATGAACACGATGTCGCCATGCGACGGCAACTGCTCCATGCCGAAGGAGTATTCCACAGGCTTTTCGCCCCCAAACTGGAACCGCACGTTCTCATACGGTCGGTAGATCTTCACGAACCCGTCACGCAGGTAGCCGAACATCGGCGACTTCACATGGCTATAATAGGAATATGGCCCATGCTCTCCTACCGACGAGTAGATCGACAGCGAGGCCACATTATATTTATCCAAGATTTCCTCAGAGATGCCATAGCGTCCCCAGTAGGCTAACTCGTGCTTTGGCCACGGCTGTGTGGTGTAGTCGCACGGCACGCCCGGTGTCTTTGCTTTAGCTCTTTTAGGTTTCGGTCTTGACGGAGGGGTAACAGCCATCGGCATAACGTCGTTACCGGTCCCCAACGGCAACGACAGGTCGCGGATAATCTTATCCATTATCTGGCCGAAGTCACGCTTGGGGTCAAGGCCGTTGGCCATCCCGACGAACCAGAAGCAGTCGCCGCCGCAATCCGGGTCGCCGAAGTCGTAGAGTATGTACTTGTTCGACCTCGGGTCGAGCGTCACATGGCACGACGCCTTCGTGTCCTCATAAAACGGGTTCCTGAACTTGCGTTTCACTTTGAAGTCGGGTCCCAGGTAATATGCGAACACCTGCCTCCCGCCGTCCGTCATCTCGAGTATGCGCTCCCGCTTCTCATTCCTGCCCATAGTCGATCTCGGGGTTATAGGTATGACCCAGTTGGAAGGCACGAAGCTTGGCCAGTGCCTCGCCGCGTTTGAACTTCGGTCCTCCGAACTTGGCCATTTTCACGGCCTCCAGCACCTCGCTGAAGTAGTAGTAGATCACTCCGCTCTCGTGGCGGTGGTATGGCAGGTTGTTAGGAACCGGCTTCTTGCGCCAGCGTCGCAAGGTGGAATCCGACACACACCGATGAGATCCTCGAGCGTCAGGTTGTCGAGAATCATGTTGTCGATTACGCATTCCTTGCGCCGACGCAGGGCAACCACGCCCTCGCGCAGCACGTGGAGGGTATCCTCGATGGCGGTGAGCCTACGAAGTATCTCCGAATGCTTGGCCTGTTCTATTTCTTGCGCAGTCATCATAATCGCTTGATTTAGTTAAGATTGTAGCGCAAAGGTATCGACCAAAATTCGGGGTAACGGGTAATTGCGGTAACACCCCCCTAAACGTTACCTTTCGGAGGTGTTACCATCTTGGTTTCCCTTCGATGCGCGCAGTCACGTACTGAATAGCCTTTACGAGGGGAGCGTCATTCTCATTGGGAGAGCTGATGCGTTCGGATGCGCCGGAAGCCATCGAAAGGCCGCTGGGATGCTGCCCATCGGCTCTCAGCACTTGCCTACTGGCGAGCTCTCGCCAAGCGTTGGGCAACATGCCGCCATCAACCATCAGGCGGAAGAATATACCGGCATACTTTGCTTTACGCGGAAGTAACTGGAGAGGCTTTTCCAATTCCCCCTTGGCCAACGCCATCAGTTGGTCGCCAGTCACGTCCTCGGCGAAGACCTCGTGACGGTTGGCTTCTTTGGCGAGAGCGGCATAGCCCTGCTTGGCGCCATCAGAGAACACCACCTGTTCCTCCTCGTCCTCGATGAGGTCGTAGCCCATCACCTGGTCGACAAGAGCCGCGGCTTCTTCCTGCCCGAAAGGGCAAAAAGAAAAGGCCCCCAACACTTTGTCTTTGTGTCGGAGGACCTTTCTTGCGATGGTGAATGCTGCTGAGAGGTGAGAGGCTACCTTGGGGATGTCTTGCGGCCCTATCGGTATTGTCTGTTCACCCGCAAAGAAGTCCTCCACGATGGAATAGTACAACTTTGCGGGCATCTTGACAAGGCTCTTGAGTTTTACGAGTTTGCGATTGGCATTGATGAAGCGGTGGAACTTCAAGAGGAGCCGCTCTGTGGTTGGTAGACTGTCGAAAGGCACCGGATCGGTACCTATCAATATAGAGAGAGCGTATTCCGCCCGTAGTCAGAATACGGCACGGCGATAGAACCCGGTTCTACCGGCCGGAAATTTGAGGTAGCGACGAGAGTCATGTTGTAAAGAATTAGTGTATATTGTAAACAAGAGAGCGTAGGGTTGGAGTTTAAGCGTATTTATCAAAATTGCATATATGCAACTTTCGTTAATTGGTTGAAAGTCAATATTTGTGCCGATTTGGCAACACTTTTACGCATAGTTTATGCTATTTTAAGGGCATATCAACCGTATAAAAACCACGAAGCCCCATAGCTGGATGTGGCTACGGGGCTTCGTGCAGAAGAGACGGTCAAGGCTCAGATCACAGCGGCGTTGAGGTCGCCAAGACGGTCGGCCATGCCGAGCATGTCATTCTCAATTTTCTTACTTGTGATACGGGCGTAAATTTGGGTTGTGGCAATATTCGTATGCCCAAGCATGCGGGACACCGACTCCACGGAGCAGCCTTTGGAGAGGGCGAGGGTTGCGAAGGTGTGGCGGGCAAGGTGGCAGGTAAGATGCTTCTTGATGCCGCAGATGTCGGCTATCTCCTTGAGGTAGGCGTTCATCTTCTGGTTGGTGTTGACGGGAAGCAGGCGACCATGAGGGTCATCCTTCATCATCTTGGCGTACTTCTTCAGTATGCGTTGGGGAACATCGAGGAGCATGATGTTGGATATAACGTCGGTCTTCTGACGCTTCTTCATGATCCACATCTTGCCGTCGATCTTCACGATGTGCTCCTTGGAGAGCTGGAACAGGTCGATATAGGCCAGACCGGTGAAACAGCTGAACACGAACACGTCGCGCACCTGCTCCAAGCGTTCCACTGGCATTGGCTTGGAGAGCATCATCTCCAGTTCCTCCTCTGTGAGGAAGCCGCGATCGGTGCGCTCCATCTTCACCTTGTAGTTGGCGTAGGGGTCGCGGGTGATCAGACCGAACTTCATCGCTTGAAGAGCGACAGTCTTGAGATTGCGCATGATGCGCATCGCCGTGTTGTGCTTGTACTTGCACTCGGTGATGAGGTAATGCTCGAACTCGCTGACGTGCATGTACGACAGCTCACCCATGTGGAGATCCTTGCGCTTGTAGCGGAGGTAGATGAAGTCGGCGAAGCGGCGGCGTATCACGTCGTACTTGGTGAACGACGCCTTGGTGCGCGACACGCCCACTTCGGCCTCCGTCTTTTTGAGGAACTCGTCGAAGAAGCCCAGGAACGACGACTTGTCGGCCGTCTTTCCCAGATACTCCGACTTGATGAACTCCACCGTCAGGAAGTCCTCGAACTCGTTGCGGCGGTAGATGTAGTTGAGATCGGCCTCGATGCGGTCGAGCTCGGTGTTGGTAGCCAGGGCGTCGCCGGAGCGGCCCTTTACGCGGGAGGTGCCGCTGTTCCACAGCTTCGGGTCGGTGAAGCATCCGGTGGATCCAACGGTGACGCGGTCGCCACGAAGGGATATGCGCGTCATGATAGGCAGCTTGCCTTCTTTGGTCGTGTGATTGCTCCGCAGGTAGAAGGAAACCTTGAAATTTTTGCTCATAATGTAGCCAATTTTTAGTGGGTACTGAAGGTTCGGGTCTCAGGTGGACCCAACCGTTTCGGCTACAAAATTCGGGTAGATTTTTTGATCTAACCCTGTCAACGACACGTCATTACCCTGTCATTGGCTACACCAATTTGAAAATCGTGTTTTGGTGTAGCCAACATGTAGCCAAAAATTGGCTGAGAAATGGCAATCGGGGATGCCATTGGGCAGTCAACCGGCAGTCAATCTTCCAAATCGGCAATTTTATAAGTTATTATCAATCAGCGTGTTGCAAAGGCATCACGAGCGGCGAAAGCATGAAAAAAGCCTCTTTGGATCGCTCCTAAGAGGCTTCTGGGCGGAAAGACAGGGATTCGAACCCTGGGTACCCGTAAGGGTACAACGGTTTTCGAGACCGTCCCGATCGACCGCTCCGGCATCTTTCCTTGTGGTCGTTGGCTGCGTTGCCCCCCTGGTTGCATCGGCTCTTGCGTTGTGGCATCTGCTCGTTAGCGGTTGCGTCTGGCCTTTCGCTGTGGCTGAGGGGATCGCGCTTGCGCGGGAGCTCAGGCGTTTTCGCCGATGGGGCTGGGGCGTTAGCGAGTGCAAAGGTAGGGAGTTTTTTTGATTCGCGCAACAGGGCGGGTCGGTTTTTTCGTTTTGTAGAGTCAACAAGCAACTGCAAAATTAATCAATTGATTTGAAGAACACT
>JAJPXC010000166.1 GCA_021205635.1 Bacteroidales bacterium
CATTATTTACCTTAACCAGCCCCACCCACTGGTCGAAAATCGGGGAGTATTACAGGAGAATTGGTATCTGATCAACTGTCATTTAGTTATACAGTTAAGGGAATTGAAAATTTCACAGCAAGATTTGTGCGTGACAAGAATATAAAATATGATAGCAATAACAAGTTGTATGGATACTACCGCTTGGAAACACCTTTCTTCCTTGGTTATCGATATTTCCTATGTATGGCAGGAAGTTATGTATTAGATCTTCCAACTTCAGTATGGGATGTAATTTCGGGAGATGGTAGTCGCTATTTATATGGTGCATTGGAATTTAACCAAGATAACAATTGGGGCAATAGTGATAAAAAGAACGCATATGCCAAAACGGAGGCTGTCTTTGCTGATCCCGGTTGCGTGTTTTATTTAACAGGAACAGTAGATCCATCCAACCTCTATTCAACTGCCAGTCGCACAACAGTTGTCTCTGATATTATTGCTTCTGCACAAGGGGCCACATCTAACGAAATTATTGATGGAAAAGCCTTGAATGTGAAAACTGCTGCTACACCTGGATATTATATATTAACTCATACCGTGACAGGTACGTTTTATTCACAAGATATTTCCCTTCAACTAACATATCAAAGAAGGCTGTGGTTAACTTCGGATAAACCTGATAACGCATCTTATGCTTCTGCTGGTGACTTTGACGTGCAGCCTGTTGATTTGGAGCACATCGATCAGCATTATTTTGGTGCTTATCCTGATGAGTCGATGTATTACGATGGTGGTTACTGGACTACTATGTACACCGCATTCCCCTATGAATGCTATGAGGAGGATGGTGTAGAGGCCTATGTGGTTTCTTCTACTCAAGAAGTAGGTGGTGTAAATTACATTATTGTCAAGAAACTTGAGGATGGTATCGTGCCTGCTGCTACTCCGGTATTGCTGAAGTGTAAGACGACGCATGTTGCTACCAACCGCTTGATCCCCTTGGAGCCTACCGACAGCCGCTTGGCTTCAATCCAGATTGATAATAATCTCCTCAAGGGCGAATATGGCTTGTATTCTGGCTACACTGGTAGCGGTGATTCGGGAGCGTATGGCACGGGTCGTGCCACGTATGATGGGGAAACGATGCGAGTGTTTGGCGCTAACGCTAGCGGACAACTTGGGTTCTTCAAGTTGTCGGCAAACAGCGATGGCTCGGCTAAGGAGTTGACACCTAACCGCGCGTACTTGGATTTGACGCAGTTGACGGCGTCGTCGAGCACGGGCGTGGCCGCGGCTTCGTATCGTCTGGCGTTCGACGACCTCACCGGCATCGACGTGGTGGCTGTTGACGCTGTCGACAACGCCGCCGACGCCGAGAAGGAGTACTACAACCTCCAGGGACAGCGCGTCATCTCCCCCGTCCCCGGCCAGATCTACATCCTCCGCCAAGGAACGAAGGCAAGCAAAATCTTATACTAAGGTGCTCGGCCCCCAACCCCCCGAAGCGGGGGCTTGCTGAGTTAATGTAACCTTTTTAGCCTCGCCGGGTGAATGCCTGGCGAGGCTTTTCCGTGGATCTTTAGCCACGAATTACACGAATTTCCACTAAAATTTGGTTAGTGGAAATTCGTGGAATTCGTGGCTAAAATTATAAAACGGAAATTGGTGACAGGATTTAACAGCGAATGGGCGAAAATGTGGGGGAAATGGGGTGTTAAGGTAACCAAAATTAACGGCGTTGTTAAAGTTGGTTATTTCAACTCCTTGTAGAATAAACCTTTAACGAGGTTGTTTGTCTTAATATCAAACAACAACAAAAAACGCAACAAAACTTTTAAAAACGAAATTAACGATGAAGAAGGAATTGATGATTATGGCCGTGGCCATCGCTTCCATGGTAGGCATGAACGCTTTCGCTCAAACCACCGACTCGAAGGCTGACAAGAAGTGTGACGGCAAAGGCCAGTGCGATAAGAAAGGCCAAAAGTGCGACAAGCAGAAGGGCCAGTGCCCCAACCCCTTCGAGGGCATCTCTCTCACCAGCGACCAGCAGACCAAGCTCGACGCCCTCAAGGCCGACCGCCAGGCTAAGCGCGAGGAGATGAAGGCTAAGAAGCAGCAGAACGACTCGGTGTGCCGCGTTAACCGCAAGCAAGCCAAGCGCGACTACCTGAAGCAAGTGCAGGGCATTTTGACCCCCGACCAGTATGTGATGTTCCTCGAGAACATCGTGGTTGAGCAGCCCGCCGGCCAGCAAGGTGGTCCCCGCGGCGACCGCAACGGTGCCCCCGGTAAAGGTCCTAAGGGCCAAAAGGGCCCCCGTGGCGAGAAGGCTCCCCAACAGGTTCAAGTAGCTGAGTAAGTTTAATCAAGGTAAAAAAGATAGCGTGGATTGCCAATGGCGTTCCACGCTTTTTTCATGCGCAGCCCTCCCTGGGAGCTCGGGCCGCCCCCGGCCCGAAGTGGTGATGGCCGCTGAGGGCAGCGGCCGCTCCCAGGGAGGGCTGACGCGTGATGGCCGCTGAGGGCAGCGGCCGCTCCCAGGGAGGGCTGACGCGTGATGGGCCGCCGAATGTCGGCCCGCCCGCCTAGGGGAGGAGGGTGAGGAGGTCTTCGGGGCGCGAAATGATGTGGTTGGCGAGGGATTCGCGGAGCTCCTTGACGGGGCGGAAGCCCCAGGTGACGCCAATGGAGGTGACGCAGGCGCGGCGCGCCGTCTCCATGTCGACGCCCGAGTCGCCCACGTAGAGCACGTCGCTCTTGGGCGTAGGACACTGGCTGAGGATGGCGAACACGATCGACGGGTCGGGCTTCACCGGCACCCCCTCTTTTTGTCCCTCGATTGCCGCCCAGGGCACATCAGGGAAGAAGTGCTGGATAAGGTGCGACGTGGCCTTTTGGTACTTATTGGAAGCCACGGCGAGCTTCTGGCCGCGAGCCGTCAGCTCCTTCAGCAGCTCAGGGATACCCACGTAGGGGCGCGTGTTGTCGCAGCAATGCTCGTCGTAGTAGGCGCGGAAATGGCGCAGCAGCGCGTCGACATTTTCTTTCGAGCGTTTGTCGTCGGGCATCGCCCTTTCCATCAGCCGCCTAACGCCGTTCCCAACGTAAAATGGATAGGAGGAGAGCTCATGCGTCGGCCACCCCATTTGCTCCAGCGCGTGATTGGTAGCAGCTCCAAGATCCTCGATAGTATTTAGTAATGTACCGTCTAAATCAAAGATTATCATTTTGTTAATGGTTAATGGTTAATGGTTAATGGTTAATGGTTAATGGTTAATGGCTTGCGCGCGGTCTTGATAGAGGCAGTTAATAATTTCATTAGTTCCACCGCATCCTCATTTAAACTATTAAAAACGCGCTCTTCCAGATATTCACTTTTAATCAATAACTCGAGCCAATACATTGTTTCATAACATTCTTTTTGTGAGATAGCTAATTTATGCGCAAAATCTAGTTTACTTTCAGCGTGCGTGCTTTCTGCAATATTTGCACCTATACTAGTACCAGATCTTAGTAACTGTTTGGACATAACAAACTCCTTTTGTTCTTCACAAAGCCATTTATAGCATTTTATAATACGAATTGCAAATGCTTTACTTTTTTCAAATAAAATATTTTCTTTCATCAATTCTAAATAATAATTTCATTAACCATTAACCATTAACCATTAACCACTAACCATTAACCATTAACCATTAACCATTAACCACTAATTAGAATGGGTAGCCTACCGCGAAGTGGATGGTGGCGTCGCGGCCCCAGCGGGGATGGATTAGTGGCCAAGGCTCCTGGCCTTTGGCGGGGTTGTGTGCTTTCATGCCAAGGTCAAGGCGGAGCAGGAAGTAGGTGAAGTCGAAGCGCAAGCCTACGCCGTAGGCGGCGGCGATCTGCTTGTAGAACTCGTCGAAGCGGAAGAAACCGCCCGGCTGAGATTCGTAATTGTGGATAGTCCAGATGTTGCCGGCGTCGAAAAACAAGCCGGCCTCCAGAACCCAAAATAGCTTCATGCGGTACTCGGCGCTCATCTCCAATTGGATGTCGCCGCATTGGTGGATGAACGCCGAAGCGGTGTTGCGGGCGTCGTAAGAGCCGGGACCGAGGGCGCGCACATTCCAGCCGCGCACTCCGTTGGCGCCACCGCCGTAGAAACGTTTCTCGAACGGCACCATCCGTGAGTTGCCGTAGGGCACGACGATGCCCGCCTCGCCATGCAGGGCGAACGACTGGCGGCGGTCGATGTTGTGAGTCCAAGTATATTCGAATTCCCCCTTGGCGTACTGCGCATACTGGATGCCGAAGATCTTGTAGGCGCCGTCCTCGCGCTTTTGGTTCAAAGCCCACGACAGGGCGTAGAGGAGGTTGCCGGCGGTGGAGACGGTGGCGCGCAGGGTGGAGATGTTGCGTTGCCATGCGTAGGTGCCGAGCGACGACGGCGCCCGACGGTTGGTGTGGTAATAGGAGTAGCCCATGCGCATGATGAAGTGGTCCTCGTAGGAGTAGCGCAGCAGAGGATTCTGGGGTGCCACCTCGTCGATGAAGTTGATGGTGGAGTGGGGGAGGAACACGTAGTTGACGTCGATGAGGTCGAATGTGTGGCGCATGGTGCTGAAGCGGTTGTTCCAGCGGTATTTCCACGCGGCGCCGGCGATGATGCGGGTGTACTCGGGACGCTCTTGGTAGTTGAACGACAGTGCAAACTCGGTGGAGGCGCGGAGCGAGCGCTTGAACTCGCGGGAGAGGAAGGGGGCCTTGAATTTGGGGAAGGTGATGCCCACCTCGGCAGCATACTCCGAGTAGCGGTTGTGGAGCAATCCGTCGACGTTGCCCGAGAGGCTTTCGTAGTTGGTGCGCAGTTTGGTGGTCAATAGTTCTGAGCCGTGGGCGAGGTTGCGGTGCTGGTAGGTGAGGCCGACGCCGAAACCGAGGTCGCCCTCCGAGTTGGTGCCCTCGACCTCGAAAGTGATGCCCTGTTTTTTGTTGCGGGAGAGGATGATGGCCACGTCGAGCAAGTCGCGGTCGCCGATGGCCCCGGCCTTGGACAGCTCGATGTTGACCGAGCGGAGGACACCCAGGCGGCCCAGAGCCTCGTAGGTGCGGTTGACGTAAACCGTGCGGTACAGCTGTCCGGGAAACAGGTAGCAATTGTCGTCGAGGGTTTTGGGGTTGAGGTAGTGGTCGGCGCCGTAGAGGATATTGACATGGCCGTAGTGCACGGTGTCGGCTCGCTCTCCCGGCTCAGTGTCAACGTAATAGGTGATTTCGCGGATGAAATATCGGCGATACATCACCGAGTCGGATGCGGCCTTGTCGACAGCGTCCTTGGGTGGATGGACGACGAGTGTAAGCTCCACGTTTTTGTCGCCGGGGAGGGTGTCGGCGATGAAGGTGATATTTTCCTTGGAGAAAGAGTAGTAGCCAGCGTTGCGGAGTGACTCGGTGATTTGACCGCGCAGGTCATCGAGGCGCGTGCGGTCGAAGGACTGGCCGGTGGGGAGGTCGTAGTGGCGCGCGTTGGCGCGCACGATCGAGTCGATGCGCCGGTCGGGGATGTCATAGATGATTTCCGAGATGCTGTGGGGCTGGCCGGCCTTGACGGTGTACACCACATCCATCTTTTTCTTCTCGGGGCGCGCGATGGTATCCCAAGTAACCTCGGCGTCCATGTAGCCCCGGTTGACCATTGCGCGTTCCAATTGCTCGGCCGACCCTACGGTCAATTCCTCGTCGTAGATCACCGGGGGCTTGCCTAGCTTGCGCATCCACTTGTTGAACCAGTTGGTGGAGTCCTTGCCTGAGAGGCTGTAGGTCATCAGCTGGAGCTTGAGGCAGCCTAGCACCTTGTGGTTGGGGGTTTGGCGCAGGTAATAATATAGGTCGGTGGGGGAAACGTCGCGCGTGTCCTCCACCTTGATTGTTACTTTGTCGAGAAGATATTCCCCCTGGGGGACGTGCTTTGTGGTGGAGCACGCCCAAAGGGCCGTGGCGACAGCCGCGATGATGATATATTTCAGGAATCTTCTCATTTAAGGGGCTTTCCTCCTTTCCTCCTTTAAAGGAATAAAGGAGGAAAGGGCTTATCGATGGGCTGTTTCGGTGATGTAATCTTTGACTTTTTGGAAGAGGTCGGTGGCGAAGACGAATTCGCTGAGGGCCTCGTTGGCGGTGGTGTAGATTTTGTCCTTGTCGCCCACCCACTCGCGATAACCCTTGCGGATGAATACGATGTTCTCGCCGATACCGAGCACCGAGTTCATGTCGTGGGTGTTGATGATGGTGGTGATGTTGTACTCGTGGGTGATGTCGCTCAGCAGCTCGTCGATCACGATCGACGTCTTGGGGTCGAGACCCGAGTTTGGCTCGTCGCAGAAGAGGTATTTGGGGTTGAGGGCGATCGCGCGGGCGATTGCGACGCGTTTCTGCATACCGCCCGAAATCTCCGAGGGGTACTTGGAATCGGCGCCCTTGAGGTTGACGCGCTCGAGGCAGAACAGGGCACGGTCGCGCATCTCGGCCTGGGTCATCTTGGTGAACATGATCAGGGGGAACATCACGTTGCCGAGGACAGTCTCGGAGTCGAACAGAGCCGATCCCTGGAAGAGCATACCTATCTCCTTGCGCAACTCCTTCACCTGGTCGGTGTTCATCTTCAGCAGGTCGCGGCCGTCGTAGAGGATTTGGCCCTCCTCGGGTTTCACGAGACCCACAAGCGATTTCATCAACACTGTCTTGCCGGAACCGCTCTGGCCGATGATCAAGTTGGTCTTGCCGGTGTAGAATGTGGCGTCTATTCCGTGGAGAATCGTCTTGCCGTCAAAGGATTTGGTTACGTTTTTTACCTCGATCATTGGAGTAGAAGTTTGGTTAACAACACGTCAAAGAGCAGGATGAGGATCGACGACGACACGACGGCATTGGTGCTCTGTTTGCCCACGTCGAGCGCGCCGCCTTTCACGTAGTAGCCGAAATAGGCGGCCACCGACGAGATTATGAAGGCGAAGAAGAGCGACTTGATCAGGCCGTACCACACGTACCATTCCTGGAACAGCGCCTGCAAGCCGTAGACGTAGCGCGACACGGTGATGATGTCGGTGAACAGCGCCACGAAGTAGCCGCCGAAAAGGGCTGTGGTGATACAGAACACCACCAGCACCGGCATGAAGATCAGGAAGGCCACGATTTTGGGCAGAACGAGGTAGTTGGCCGAGTTGACACCCATGATCTCCAGGGCGTCGATCTGCTCGGTGACTCTCATGGTGCCTATCTCGGAGGCGATGTTACTGCCCACCTTGCCGGCGAGGATAAGGCACAGGATGGAGTTGGAGAACTCCAGCAGCACGATGTCGCGTGTGGCCAAGCCCACGGAGTAGGCGGGAATGAGCGGGGATGAGATGTTCAACTGCATCTGGATGGCGATCACGGCGCCGATAAAGATGGAGATGACGATCACCAGCGGGATGGAGTCGACACCCAGCTTGATGATCTCTTGCACGGTGCGGCGCAGGAAGATTCCCCATTTGTCGGGGATGGCGAACACCCGCCGCATGAACATGCAATATCGGCCAAACGAGGCCAGGGAGCTTGTAAGTACCATAAATGTGGCTTTTAATGATTTAATGATTTAATGATTTAAATCTTTAAACCTTTAAACCTTTATCGAGTAAGCGGAGAATAGTCGCGGCTGTAACGGAGGTGCTGGTTGATGTAATCCTCGCTATAGTCGACGTTGATGTCAATAATCTTGCCGTCGGCGTCGAGCACAGGGGTGTAAACGGGGTTGACAAAGCCCTTATAGGGGGCGATGTTCAATTTGGCGTAGCGGGCGAGCACCTCTTGGTGAAGCGCGGGGTCAACCTTGACGGCGTAGGTCTCAACCAGGTCGCGGCCAGCCTCGTAGTCGCCCTCGCTCTTGATGCGCTGGATCTCGCGGAGCAGGTCGCCGAAGAGTTGGCGCAGGGCTGGGTAGTCGTTGATCTGGATGTAGGTTTTGCCATCGTTCTTCACCATCTCCACCACGTGGTTGGGCTGGCCTTTCTCGTAGGCCCAGCGGGCGATAAGCGCACGGTTGCGCATGTGGGCCTCCTCGATGTCCTTGCCCGGCTCGATGCGCATCAGCTGGGTCATCAGGCCGTTCAACATATATTTATAATACTCTGCTTTGTAAGCGTCGGGATTGTCCAAGAGGCCAAGCTCCAACAGCTTGGGGTCGGCGAGGTAATAGAGGGCGAAGAGATCGGCGCGGGTTTCCTCGAGTGTGGAGCCGTGGGCTTTGAGGGCGTCGGGGTCAACTCCGGGGAGCAGTTGGCCCGAGCCGTGGCCGAGGCACTCGTGGAGGTCGGTGTGGAGGTTGTCGGTGATGAAGAGGTACTTGTCCATGAGGTCACGCGTGGGCTGGTCGATGACAAATTCCTCGTTGAAGCCGTTGCCGTGGGATGCCTCGTCGTAGGCTTGGGTGATATTCTCGATGGTCACCGACTTGGAGCCGTGGGCGGCGCGAATCCAGTTGGCGTTGGGCAGGTTAATGCCGATCGGGGTGGCCGGATAGGAGTCGCCGGCGAGGATTGCGGCGTTAATCACCTTGGCCGACACGCCTTTCACCTCAGGCTTGCGGAATCGGGGATCGACGGGCGAGCGGTCCTCAAACCATTGTGCGTTCTCCGAGATCACCTCGGTGCGGTGGGATGCCTCCTGGTTCTTGTAGTTGACGATCGACTCCCATGAGCCGGTCATGCCCAGCGGGTCGCCGTAGCTTTCTATGAATCCGTTGATGAAGTCGACTTGCGAGTCGAGGTCCTCAACCCACAGGATGGAGTAGTCGTCGAACGCCTTGAGGTCGCCGGTGGAGTAGAATCGGATCAACTCGTTGATTACCTGGCGCTGTTTGTCGTTTTCGGCGAAGGGGATGGCCTTGTGAAGGTTCTCAACAATGCGGCGGATGGCGTCGGAGTAGAGACCGCCCACTTTGTACACCTCCTCGACTACCTTTCCGTCCTTCTTCACCACCTTGGCGTTCAAGCCGTAGGAGATGGGGGTGGAGTCGTTGGGATTTTTCAGGGCGTTGTAGTAGTCCTCGACCTCCTTCTGGGTAACACCCTCGTAGAGGTTGTTGGCCGATGTGAGGATCAGGTCGGCGCCCTCGGCCTGGTTGACGCGCTTGGGCATGATGTTGGGGTCGAAGATTACGCCCATGAGCTCCTCCGAGGGCTTGTGGCCGAGTTGGGCTACGAACCATGCCGGGGTGAAATCGGGGATGAACTTGTCCTGCGAGTAGTGGTGATGGATGCCATTACCCATCCATATCTGCTTGAGGTAGCGCTCGAGGGCGAGGTACTGGGGATCGTTTTTATCACCGTTATAATTGGTGTAGACGTCCTCCATCATCTTGCGGATCTCGAGGTTGTACTTGCCGTTTTGGTCCCACAGGATGTCGCGGCCTTGGAGAGCGGCCTCGGTGAGGTAGTAAATCAGTGTCTTTTGGTTGAGGGAAAGATCTTCAAAACCAGGCACTTGGTAGCGGAGTATTTCGATGTCGGCGAAACGGTCGACGACGTAGTTGAATTTATCGGCGCCTTGCGCGGTAGTAGCGGTGAGAGCCATAGCGATAAGTGATGCTTTAATGTATTTCATTGTGGGTGAGGTAGTTGAATCGTTATTCTACATATAAAACCAATCCCTTTAGGTACTCGCCTTCGGGGTGGTAGATGTTGATTGGATGGTCGGCGGGTTGGGTCAACTGGTGGAGGATTCTCACGCGTCGACGGGTTTGGGCCGCTGCCGAGAATACGGCCAATCGGAACTGCTCGCGGCTGATAGCTTGGGAGCAGGAGAATGTGAACAGGATGCCGCCCGGGGCGATTTTGGCGATGGCGGCGGCGTTAAGGCGCTGGTAGCCTCGCGTGGCGTTGGGGATGGCCGAGCGGTGCTTGGCAAAGGCTGGCGGGTCGAGCACGATCAGGTCGAATTCGCCCTGCTCCATCTTCTCCAGGTACTTGAATGCGTCTATAGCTTCAGCTGAATGGTTTTCAGTCAATTGTGCACTATGCACTGTGCATTGTGCATTATGCACTGTGCATTGTGCATTGAGCTCAATATTTTCGTTAGTGAGCTGGATTGCGCGCTCCGATGAGTCGACTGAAACCACTCGTTCGGCGCCACCGGCGAGAGCGTAAACCGAAAAACCGCCCGTGTAACAGAACATATTCAGCACCCGGCGACCGCGGGAGTAGCGACGCAACAGCTCGCGGTTGTCGCGCTGGTCGATAAAGAATCCCGTCTTTTGGCCTCGTAGCCAGTCGACGTGGAACCGGAGTCCGTTCTCCAAGGCGATGTTCTGGCCCGGGTTGCCACCGCCGATGAGGTAGTCGTTGACGGGGTCGAGGTGGGCTTTGTAGGGGAGGGTGGTCTCCGACTTGTAGTAGACGTTTTTGGAAATGTTAAGCGTGACAAGCTCTTGGGCGATGATATCCCGGGCGAAGTGCATGCCTGGGGAGTGGGCTTGCATCACGGCGGTGTCGCCGTATATGTCCACTACCAATCCGGGTAGATAGTCGCCCTCGCCGTGCACGAGTCGGAACGTGTCGTTGTCGGGACGAATCAGGCCCAGGGCTTGGCGCAGGCGCAAGGCTTGCTCAAGACGCGAACGGAAGAAAGCGGCGTCGATAGGAGTGTCGCTGAAGTCGAGCACGCGCACGACGATGGAGCCGATTTGGTAGTGGCCCGTGCCGATCACGCGGCCGTCGTGGCTGAGGATGGTGACAATCTCCCCTTCCTCGATCGGCTCCTTCACTGGCTCGATGGCGCCAGAGAAGATCCAAGGGTGGAAACGGTCGACCGACCCTTCCTTGCCTCGTTTTAGTCGTATTACAGGGTAACTCATAGCGGAGTTGTTAGAATATCGATCGTATTAGGTCGAGCCCGTTGGCGTAGACGAGCAGCACCAGCAGGAACGCCATGCCGCACATCTGGGCGTACTCGAGGAATTTCTCGCTCGGCTTGCGGCGGGTGACCATCTCCCAAAGTACGAACATCACATGGCCGCCGTCCAACGCGGGGATGGGGATGATGTTCATGAACGCCAGGATTACCGACAGGAAAGCGGTTATCTCCCAAAACGACAGCCAATTCCATCGCTCGGGGAACATGTTGCCGATAGCCCCGAAACCGCCAATTGACGTTGCTCCCTCCTTGGTGAACAAGTGCTTTAGGGAGCCAACGTACATCACTAAAGTGTTGGTTCCGATTTCTACACCCTTGGGCATGGCCTCTAGAAGGTTGTATTTCACCTCGGTGACGGGGTAAATGTCGGTGACGGGGGTGAGGGTGATGCCGATTTTGCCGTTCTCGGTGGGGGTGAGGTTGAACTCTTGTTCCACGCCGTCGCGCATGGCCGTAACCGTCGTGGGTTCACCTTTGTGGGCTTCCAGTTGGGCGGTGAAGTTGACGTAATCGGGAGCCGACACACCACCCACGGCGATAATCGAGTCGCCAGCCTGTATGCCGGCCTCGGCCGCGGGCATACCCTTTTGGATATCTTTGACAACCACCGGCACGCGCAAGGAGAAGAAGCCCTTGTCGTTGTTCAATTGCATGATGAAGTCCTCGGGCAGGTCAATCGTCACCTCGCCCACCCCGGGACGTTGCACGGTGATCTGCTTGGCCTCGGCCATGCGCATCAACACCTGGCGATCCTGCATCGAGAGCTCGCGGCCATCGGCGGTCAAGGGGATGTCGCCGTCTTGGAAACCGGCTTTATGGGCCGATTCCACGTAGTCGTAACCCAATGACGCGTCGCGGAACTCAATGGTTTTCTCTCCCCAATAGAAGGCGATGCCGGCGTAAATGACGAAGGCGAGCAACAGGTTGAACAACACGCCGCCCACCATCACAAACAGTCGTTGCCAAGCCGGCTTGGAACGGAATTCCCACGGCTCGGGGTCCTTGGCCATCTGCTCCTTGTCCATCGACTCGTCGATCATGCCGGCGATTTTGCAATAACCGCCCAGGGGCACCCAGCCGATGCCGTATTCGGTGTCGCGCCATGTGGCCTTGGGGTTGCCGTGCTTGTCGAGCTTTGGTTCGCCCTTCTTGGGTTTGGGTTTATACTTGAAAAGGGAGAACCAAGGGTTGAAGAACAGGTAGAATTTCTCGACCTTGATTCCAAAGACACGCGCGAAGAAGTAGTGGCCAAACTCGTGTATGGTGACCAGCAAGGCCAATGCCACTATCAGTTGCAACGCTTTTATCCAGAATGCTTCCATTAAAATTTCTTCTTAATAATATCCTCGGCCACGGCGCGGGCCTCGGTGTTGGTTTTCACGTAGTCGTCATAGGTGGGCTGGGCCAGATAAGGCACACGCTCGAGAGTCTCGGTGATGGTGTCGTAAATGGCCAAGAATGGGATTTTCTCGCGCAGGAAGGCTGCCACGGCCACCTCGTTGGCGGCGTTGATCACGCAAGCGGTGGTGCCGCGACGCTCAAGGGCGTAGTGTCCCAGCTTCACGCAGGGGAAACGCTCGGCGTCGGGCTCCTCGAAAGTCAAGTGGGCCATCTGCTCGAATGTCAACCCCGGGTCGTCGCTCGGAAGTCGCTGGGCGTCGCCAAGGGCGTAGCGAATAGGCAAGCGCATGTCGGGCACGCCCAATTGAGCCTTTACCGAGCCGTCGATAAACTCCACCATCGAATGGATAATCGACTGTGGATGCACCACGGGCGCGATTTTCTCGCCGGGCACGTCGAAGAGCCAGCGGGCCTCGATAATCTCAAATGCCTTGTTGAGCATAGTCGCCGAGTCGATGGTGATTTTGGCCCCCATCGACCAATTGGGGTGGTGCAGGGAGTCGCGCACGGTCACCTCGCGTAGTTTTTCGGCCGAGGTGGTGCGGAACGGTCCACCCGAGGCGGTGATGATCAGACGGCGCACCTTGTCGGGGTTCTCGCCTCGCAGGCACTGGTAGATCGCCGAGTGCTCCGAGTCGACGGGCATAATTTGCGACGACGACTGCAGGATTGCTCGACGCACCAGCTCGCCAGCCACCACCATCGTCTCCTTGTTGGCCAAAGCGATGTCCTTGCCGGCACGGATGGCGCGCAGGGTAGGGGCCAAGCCCGAGTAGCCCACAGTGGCGGTAACCACGGTGTCGACCTCGGGAAGCTCCATAGCCTCCTCCACGGCCTCGGCGCCCGAGGCTGTCTCAATGCCCAGAGGGCGCAGAGCGTCGGCCAGCTTCCAATAGTTGGTGGAGTTGGCGATAATGGCTTTGTTAGGCCTGTATTTTATGGCCTGCTGGATGAGGGTGTCAACCTTGGAGCCAGCCACCAGCACAGCCGCGCGGAACCGCTCGGGGTACTGCGACACGATGTCGAGTGTCTGCGTGCCTATTGAGCCGGTGGAGCCTAAAATTGCTATATTCTTTAGTGGAGTCACTGTGATTCTAAATAAACTGTTTTGTGGCGCTAAACAAGGTGTACAAAGGCCTCGCCTTGCGCTCTATTCCAACTTGCAAAGGTACGCAAAAATCCCCATACTGGCAACTTGGGAGCGCATGGCAAGCCAGCGAAGTGGAAATTTAAACGAGTATTAAGAAAAATTTACTGAAATATTTCCGTAATTGGGTAGTTATTGTTATATTTGCCGACTAATAAGCCAAACCAAAAATTAGAATATGGAAGGTAAAAAATTGAAAATTCGTGATTTGACTCTCCGTGACGGACAACAGTCGCTCTTCGCGACCCGTATGAGTCAGGCTCAGATCGATCATTTGCTCCCGTTCTACGAGGACGCCGGTTACTATATTATGGAAGTGTGGGGAGGCGCTGTGCCCGACTCAGTGATGCGTTACCTCGGCGAGTCGCCCTGGACTCGCCTGCGCACGATCTCCAAGGCTATGAAGGGCAAATCGCTCCTCTCGGCCCTTTCACGCGGCCGTAACCTCTTCGGCTATGTGCCTTACCCCGACTCAGTGCTCAAGGGCTTCTACGAGGAGGCTATCAAAAATGGCCTCAACGTGATGCGTATCTTCGACGCGCTCAACGATATCGACAACGTAAAAGAGTCGATCAAGCTTATCAACGAGCTGGGCGGCATCGCCGACGGCGCTGTGTGCTACACAGTAGATCCTAAAGAGGAGCCGAAACCTCAGAAAGGTTTCTTCGCCAAGCTATTCGGCAAGAAAGAGGCCGCTCCCGAGAAGATTTTTACCGACGATTACTTCGTGGGCAAGGCCAAGCAGATGGAGGCCCTCGGTGCCAAGATCATCACATTGAAGGATATGGCCGGATTGGTGAATCCCTCGCGCGCCGCTTCCATCATCGGCAAGCTGAAAGCGGCATTGAAGGTGCCCGTTGATTTCCACACCCACTGTACCCCCGGTTACGGTCTTGCATCGTCGTTGATGGCTATCCTCAACGGTGTTGACATCTTGGACACCAACATCTGGTACTTCGGTGGTGGCTCGGCCGCTCCCGCAATCGAGCTTATCTACGTGTTCTGCAAGAAGCTGGGCATCGAGGTGGACGTGAACATGGAGGCCGTTGGCCGCATCCGCGCTGAGCTCGAGGGAGTGCGCAAGGAGTTGCATGAGTTTGACCTCGCTAAGCAGTTCCCCAAGCATTTTGATCCGCTCAACGATCAGCTCCCGGCCGAGGTCGACGCCCAGTTCGACAAGGCTATCGCCGCCGCCAAGGCAGGCAAGGAGGAGGAATTGCTCGACGCTTGCCACGCGATAGAGGATTATTTCGGCTTCCCCAAGCCCAACCTTACAGTAAAGAACGCCGAGGTGCCTGGTGGCATGTACTCCAACATGGTTGCACAGCTCAAGACCCTACAGGCAAGCGACCTTCTCGAGGACGCCATGGCGCTGATCCCCAAGGTGCGCCGCGACGCAGGTCTGGTTCCACTGGTAACGCCTACCAGCCAGATCGTAGGTTCGCAGGCTGTATCCCTGGCTCTCGATCGGAAGAAAGGGAAGCCCGACTACTCGACCCCCTCGATGCAGTTCACCTCGCTGGTTAAGGGTGAGTATGGCCACACTCCCGTGCCCGTCGATCCCGAGTTCCGCGCCAAAATCACGGGTTCGCCCGAGGAGAAAGCTTACGACGTAAGCAGCTACAAAAAGCCCGAGAATCCCACCCTCGATGAATTTGGCGGCGTGAAATTGGCCTCCAATCCCGAGGAATACCTGCTGCTGGAGCTCCTGCCCAACGTAGCCAACAAGTACCTGCGCGACCAGCGCAAAGCCGAGTACGAGGCCAAGCAGGCTGCCGCTCCCAAGGCTGAGGCCAAGGAGGAGAAGGTTGAGGAAAAGAAGGTGGAGCCTATCACAGGTCCCACGCTCAACGCCCCCATGCCCGGCAAGGTTGTAGAAATCAAGGTTAAGCCTGGCCAAAAGGTGAAGAAGAGCGACATCGCCCTCATCCTCGAGGCCATGAAGATGGAAAACGACCTGCAGGCTGAAATCGACGGCACCGTAAAGCGCGTGCTTGTCGACCTCGACCAGGCCGTGGCCGCCGACCAGCCCCTGATCGAATTCGAGGATTAAACAATACTAGAAAATCGGCTCGAAGAGCTTAAAACCCCAGGCCGCGGGAAATGCGTTAGCGATTCCTGCAGCCTGGGGTTGATTGTAGCCGAAACGCGGCTCAGATGGCTACTCAAGAGTTTTATCACCGGTTGCTGAGTGGTCGATTTCTTTATCGGCGGGAGATTTGGACTAAGCGGATGGCGCCGTTGGGGATGTGTTCGCCGATAGCCTCGCGAAGGTCGGAGAATGTGTAGGCGCCGGTCATTGTTTCCATGGCGTCCTCGATTTCGGCTAGGTCGACTGGGTCGATAAGGTCCTCGACATGCAGACGTCCGCTTTGGACGACTGTGCCAAGGTGACCCCAAATTGTCGATTCGGCCAGCCCGCGCTCTATGGCGATTTCTGCGGGGGTCATGCCCTGCTGATAAAGCTTGTAGGACTCCTCCACGCTAGCGCCTGGGAGGCGTTTCTCCTTTTTGGGCTTGGGCTCTTTCTCCTTCCTGGGCTTGGAGGTCTTGGGAGGCGCGGGTTTGCCGTCCTCGGCCTTGAGAGTGGCTGTGGCCTTGAGTTGGAGGAACGACTGCACTTCAAATGTCTGCTCGCTCATTCCCTTGAGGATAGTCAACTTAGCCTGCATTTGGCGCTGGGCGTCCTCGTAGGCTCGGTTGAAATTTTCGGCGCTCTTTTGGTTGTCGATGCTGATTGAAAATTCTTGTTGGAAGATGCGGTCGGAATGCTCCTTGAGAATCTTGTGAAAGTAGCTGCAACCGTTGCGAATTCGATCGTCGATAGGAGAGTCTTTAACGGTGCCTTCGGTGTCGTTTAGCGTGGCAGCGTACACGGGGTGGAACTTATTGGCGGTGGGGATCACCTTCAGTTCGAGGTCGTTGACGGCGATGGCAAGGCTTTTCCCCAATGCCTCGGCTTGGGGATGGATATACATCTGATAAGATCGCTCCAGGTCCTTCAGGGAGTAGAGTAGGGGAGTGAAACCGAACAGCTGGTCCAACAAGTTGACCGCGAAGTCGATGCGCATTTGGGGCAGTTGGGAAGTGCGCTCCTTGGTCAACGCCAGCTCGGTGTCCATGAACGCGTTGACCACACCGTCGGTCTTGATCGACCATGGCTGGAGCGCTTCAGTGAGGACCAATCCCTCAAGGCTGCGGCAGCGGCTCAGGGCCACGTAAGCTTGGCCGTGTGCGAAGGAGCGGTTGATGTCCAAGATGGCGCGGTCGAAAGTCAAGCCCTGGCTCTTGTGGACTGTGATGGCCCAGGCGAGGCGAAGCGGGTACTGGGTGAAAATACCCACGGTTTCCTCTACGATCTCTTTGGTCTTTTCGTTGAGGTTGTATTTGATGTTCTCCCACTCCACAGGGGTCACCTCAATGCGCTCTGCCCCATTGCCGCATACCACGGTAAAGCTCTGATGCTCATCATCGTAGGATGCGACGATGCCTATTTTACCGTTGAAATAGGCTTTTTCCATTGACGGGTCGTTCTTGATGAACATCACCTGGGCGCCGATTTTGAGATGGATCTCCTCATCGGCTGGAAACATTGCCTCGGGGAAATCACCTTTGATCTTGGCTTTTAGTTTGTAAAGCTGTCCTTTGAGTTGGTCGAGGCGCTCCGAGTTGTAGGAGTTGGCGGTGGCGTTGTGGGTTGTTAAGCGTATCCAATCGCCATCCTTAGGGTCGAAATTGGGGATATAGCGCTGGTTAAGCTCTTGGACGTCTTGGTCGATAAGGCTACCGGTGCGTACGTCCCCGAGCAGACGGATAAACTCCTTGTCGCTCTGGCGGTAGATGTGGCTCAGCTCCACGGTCACATATTGCATCTGCTGCAGAGCGTGGCTGGAGAAGAAGTAGGGGGTGCGGTAATGCTCGGAGAGCATCGCCCATTCCTCGGATTTGGCCACCGGGGAGAGCTGCATCAGGTCGCCAATCAGCAATAGTTGCACGCCACCGAACGGCTTTTCGCGGTCGCGGTATTGCCTGAGGGTGAAATCCACCAAGTCGAGCAGGTCGGCTCTCACCATCGAAATCTCGTCGATTACAAGCAGGTCAAGCGACCGTATCAGCGCCTTTTTCTTGGACGACATTTTGAATCGGTCGTTCTTGCCTCCCACGCGATCCGATCCGGGGATGTAGGGCCCGAACGGCAATTGGAAGAAGGAGTGGATCGTCTGGCCACCCGCATTGATTGCGGCAACCCCGGTAGGAGCCAACACAACCATGCGCTTGGGCAATCGCTCCGAAAGCTTGCGAAGGAAGGTTGTCTTGCCTGTGCCCGCTTTGCCTGTGAGAAACACCGAGACGTCGGTCGACGAGATAAATTGCCACGCTAGATTCATCTGCGCGTTCTTGCTCTCGTGTTCGGGAACCGACTCGCAGGCGACCGTGGGATAAAACTCGATCATATCAGAAAATTGTGTATGACGCTGGCAACGGTTAGAAAATTGTGTAGCCCAGGGTTATTTCCCAAGCTTTATGATGGCCCTTGAGGTCGCGCTTGAGATTGTCGCTCAGCTCGGCTTTGTAGGCGTTCTTGAAGCCTGACAAGTAGTGGATATTGAGCGAGAATTTGTGGGCGAACACGCAACCAACGCCGAATTTCAGGCCCCAGTCGAATGTGCGCAGGCCACCATCGTCGCCGTAAACGTCGGTCTTGTAGGTGTAGCTGTGCTCATCAATACCAGCGGCAACGTCGGCAGCCGTGGTGAAGTCGTATTTGTTATTGCCACCTGTGCCAAACTGGAAGTAGGGACCAGCCTCCACGCGGATGGTGAAAATGGGGGTGAAATTGAATTTCACGGAAGCGAGTACCGGGATAGTGATGTCGTAGGAGCGCACCTTGCCGCTGATGTAGGAACTGGTGTGTTCGATGATGCCTGGATAGGCTGTGTCGAACATGTCCTTGTACGACATGTTGCGGCTCTGGTAGAAGATACCGGGCTGGATCGAGATATAGTTTTTCAACTTGAGGTCGACCACGGCGCCTACCGAGAAGCCCGAGCCCCAGGAGTTGTTGATCACACAGTGGGGAGCGGCGTCCATAAGGTTGTTGGAGATCTCGGATTCGTTGATGCCGACGCGGAGCTCCAGGCCGAAGGGATTCAAGGGTGTACCGGTGTCAATGATCTCAGAGTGGGATGCGGTGGCGGAGCCAAGGAGAAGAGCGGCGGCGAGGAAAGCTTTCGTTTTCATGAGGGTTGATTTTATTTTTAGGTTTTTGATTTTTAGTTTTTTTGGTTTTTGGGGTTTTGGTTTTCCGGGAATATCGGGATTTCCGGGAATTTCGGAGTTTCCGGGATATCAGCTAGCGGAAGTTATAGCCGAGTTTCATTAGGAAATCGAGGTTGTGGGTGTGGATTTGGCGTAGGGGGCCAAGGGCTTTGGCGGTGTCCTTGAAGCCGTAGGTGAATTCCATGCCCACAGTGTAATGGCCGAAAGCGCGGATGCCCGTTGAGAGCATCAGGCCGCAGTCGTAACGGTGGGTGGTGTGGATAAGACCACCATCGCCGTTGAAGTATTTCCACCGCTCCTTGTATTGGGTTGTTACCATTTGTCCCAGGGAGTTGAGGTCGGTGGAGTAGATGTCGGCTTGCTGGTGACCCCAGAGACCCACCGCGAGGTAGATGCCGGCCGAAGAGATCCATTGCACTTTGTCGCCGAGGTTCAATCTCAGTGCCATTCCCACGGGGAAACGGAGGTAGAGGTTGGTGTTGGTGAGGTAGACGTCGCTCACGGCCTGCGTGCCGTCGTCGATCAATGTCAAGTCGGCCGTGTCGCGACCCCATAGCAAGTCAAGTCCAGTGGTTAGGGCCAGATACTGTCGTAGGACGAATTGCGCCTCGGTGCCGAAACCTTTGCCCCATCCTGGATTAGACGACACGCGCTCTACTTCGGCAATCTTGGAATAGTTCTGAGTTGTGGAGGTGATACCGCTCAGCACGTGTACCTCCACGTTGATAGGATTGGAGTGGGGCTTGGACGTGTCGAAGAACGTGGCCGATTGGCCCCAGGCAGCGACCGAGGCCACCAATGTTGATATTATAAGGGCGTGGATGCGTTTCATTATGCGAGGCTTTGGGGGTGACCTGAATGGGAAGCTTGGGCTTGGGGAGTGTCGGAGGCAGAGGCCGCGGGATGGGGATGCTCGCCGTCGGTGGGTTTCATCTTTACCTTGAACTCGTCGAAACCTTGGCCGTAAACGCCGTTGACGTTGGCTTGGGTGACGAAGGCGTCACGGTCGATCGACTTGATGATGCGGAAAATGGTCACCGACTCTATTTTGCGGCACATCACCAGCAACACTTTTACCTCCTGCTTGGAGTACCAGCCCATGGCCGACAACACTGTGCATCCGCGATGGGCCTCGTTGTTGATGGCCGTGGCGATCTCCTGCCATTTTTTGGAGAAGATGGTGAATTGGCACGCCTGGCGGTTGGTGTTGATCACCTGGTCGGCCACCCAGGCGGCCAAGAAGAGCACCACAAGGCCGTACACCACCTTGTCGATCTCGTGGAAGATGAGGTAGGACGATGAGATGATACACATATCGGTGTAGAGCATCGTGCGGCCCACAGTGACGTTGGAGCGCTTCGACACCATAGCCGCCACGATATCGGTGCCTCCAGTGGAGCCGTTGTGGGTGAACGCGATTCCTATGCCGACGCCGATGAGTAAGCCGCCGATAATCACGTTCATAAACGTTTGCTGGGCGATAATAGGCTCGGGGAACAGAGGCTGGAACACGCCGATTGCCAATGAGATTACGGTGGCTCCAAAGATCGTGCGCATCACGAATTGCTTGCCCACGATCTTGTAGGCGAACGCCAGCAGTGTCAAGTTCATTATATATTGGGTGAACGCCACGGGGATGCCGGTGGTGAAGTAGACCAGCGAACCGAGACCCGTCAAGCCGCCGATCACCACTTTCTCGGGCAAAATAAACGCGCAAAAGGCGAAGGCGTAGAGGCAGATACCCAGCACGATCATGATATAATCCCGGGTACTTACCCATATTTTCATGCCTACCGATTTAGTCATGGATTAGTTTTCAGTCTTCAGTCTTCAGTTTTCAGTTTTCAGTTTTCAGCCTTTCTTTAATCTTTTATTCCTTTCCTCCTTTGACATTTAAAGGATTAAAGGATTAAAGGATTAAAGGGTGCCACTCACCACTACTCCATCAGCTTGCGGTAGCGGCGGCGCGGGGGCTCCTTGCCCTCGTAGAAATGCTCGCGCTTGTATTCTTCGTAATCGGAGTAGCCACCCTGGTAGAACACCACCTTGCCGTCGCCTTCGAACGACAGGATGTGGGTACAGATACGGTCCAGGAACCAACGGTCGTGGCTTACGACCACTGCGCAACCGGCAAACTCCTCCAAGCCCTCCTCAAGGGCGCGCAGGGTGTTGACGTCGATGTCGTTGGTGGGCTCGTCGAGCAGCAACACGTTGCCCTCCTCTTTCAGGGCCATGGCGAGGTGCAGGCGGTTGCGCTCACCACCCGACAGCACGGCTATTTTCTTCTCTTGGTCGGCGCCCGAGAAGTTGAACTTCGACAGATAGGCGCGGGCATTGACGTCGCGGCCTCCCATGCGGAAGCTCTCAACGCCTTGGGATATCACCTCATAGACCGATTTTTCGGGCACAAGGTCGTGGTGGGTCTGGTCAACATACGCGATCTTGACTGTCTCGCCCACGTCGAAGGTGCCCGCGTCGGGCTTTTCCTGACCCATGATCAAGCGGAACAGGGTAGTCTTGCCGGCGCCATTGGGGCCGATAACGCCCACTATACCGTTGGGCGGAAGAACGAAATCTAGGTCCTCAAACAATTTTTTCGTCCCGAACGACTTGGCCAGACCCTTGGCCTCGATCACCTTGTTGCCCAGGCGAGGGCCGTTGGGAATGAAGATTTCCAGGCGCTGCTCGCGCTCCTTCTGATCCTCGTTCATCAGGCGGTCGTAGCTGTTAAGACGGGCCTTGCCTTTGGCTTGACGAGCCTTGGGGGCCATGCGTATCCACTCGAGCTCGCGTTCGAGGGTCTTGCGACGCTTCGAGGCTTGCTTCTCCTCTTGGGCCATACGCTTGGTCTTTTGGTCGAGCCACGACGAATAGTTGCCCTGCCAGGGTATACCCTCGCCACGGTCGAGCTCGAGGATCCAGCCCGCCACGTGGTCGAGGAAGTAGCGGTCGTGGGTAATGGCGATCACCGTGCCTGGATATTGCTGCAGGTGCTGCTCCAGCCAGTCGATCGACTCGGCGTCGAGGTGGTTGGTGGGCTCGTCGAGGAGCAGCACGTCGGGCTGCTGGAGCAACAGGCGTGTAAGGGCCACGCGGCGTCGCTCGCCTCCCGAGAGGGTGGATATTTTCTGGTCGTCGGGAGGGCATTGAAGGGCGTCCATGGCGCGCTCTAGCTTGGAGTCGATATTCCAGGCGTCGGCCGCGTCAAGCTTGTCCTGTAGTTCAGCCTGACGGGCGATCAAGGCGTCCATCTTGTCGGGGTCCTCCAGCACATCGGGGTCGGCGAACGATTCGTTTACCTTGTCAAACTCGGCCAGAAGATCCATAATCGGTTGCACGCCCTCGCGCACCACTTTGATTACGGTCTTGTCGGGGTCGAGTTGGGGGTCCTGCTCGAGGTAGCCTACGGAATATCCGGGCGAGAAAACGACGTTGCCTTGGTAGCTTTTGTCGATGCCGGCTATGATTTTCAACAGGGTGGATTTGCCGGAGCCGTTCAGGCCTATGATGCCGATTTTGGCACCGTAGAAGAACGACAGGTATATGTTCTTAAGCACTTGTTTCTGCGGGGGGAAGGTCTTGGAGACACCCACCATCGAGAAAATCACTTTTTTGTCATCAGCCATGGAATGGTTAGTGGTTAATGATTAATGGTTAATGGTTAATGGTTAGTGGACAATGGGATTGTAGCTTTAACGACACGATGGGATGTCAGTAGAAAAACTATTAGGCTAAATGCTAAACGCTAAACGCTAAATGCCTGCTGCTAAATGCTATTTCCTGCGGCGACGCGGGGCGTATTTCGCAGGGTAGTCGCAGCGCGTGCGCCCCTCGACGATGTTGTTGAGCTTGGAGCGGATAAGCTGCTTGCGTATCGGCGACACGTGGTCGATATACAGCTTGCCGTCGAGGTGGTCCATCTCATGCTGCACGATGCGGGCCAAGAAACCCGACATCTCCTCCTGGTGGTGCTCGAAATTCTCGTCGTCCCACTCCAGCAGGATGTGCTCCACGCGGGTCACTTTTTCGCTCAGCCCCGGTAGGGACAGGCAACCCTCGTCGCGGCTAACCTTCTCGCCGTCAAGCACGGTCAATTTGGGGTTGATAAGCGTGAATTTACGGCCCTCGCATTCGGGGAAGGTCTCCTTGACAGGGTCGGCGTCGATCACGATAATCTTGTCGTTGCGCCCAATCTGGGGTGCGGCCAATCCCACGCCATCGCTCTCATACATGGTTGTGAACATATTGGCCACCAGCTCTTTAAGTTCGGGATAATCGGGGGTGATGTCCACCGATTTCTCACGCAACACAGGATGGCCGTAGAGGTACACAGGTAGTCTCATTGCTGGTTATATGTTTTGCTTTGTAAATAGTCGTTTAGAATGATGGTGGCCGAGATCTCGTCGACGGCGGCCTTGTCGCGGCGCGCCATCTTTTTCATGCCTCCGTCGATCATGGCGCGGTGGGCCAAGGCCGAGGTGAAACGCTCGTCAAAAAAAGTAACGGGAATCTGCGGCAACTCCTTTTTCAGACGGTTGATAGCGGGGGTGATATAGCGCATCGACTCCGACGGCTCGCCGCGCAGGGTGGTGGGGAGACCCACGATGATCTCATCCACCTGTTCCTTAGCCACATAGCTCTTGATCCATTCGATGAGCGTGGCCGATGGCACGGTCGTCACCCCGTTGGCCACGATACGCAACGGGTCGGTCGCCGCTATGCCGCAGCGACGCCTGCCGTAATCGATTGCCAACAGTCGTCCCATATTTGACGCGAATTTAGCGAAATTCCCCCAAAATGGCAATAGTTTCTCCTAAAGGGTGAAGGATAAAGAATAAAGGGTAAAGGTTGCCTATAGGCCCTATTTGATAAAAGAGGAGACCAGAACCATGGCGATAAGGATCGGGGCGATCCAGCGCACGATGAAGTAGACGGCGCGGTAGATGCGTAGTTTCACTGTGCCGTTGTTGGACAACTCGTTGCGGAACAACCCCTTGGGAGCGAACCATCCCATATAGACGCACAAGAAAATCGACCCCAGCGGCAACATGATATTTGTGGCCACAGTGTCAAGCAGGTCGAAGATATTGAGTCCCAGGATCTTGAAATCGCTAAGCACGCCCTGCGACAGTGAGCAAAGGGTGCTGAAAATTAATAACGGCAGCATCACCAGGCAGCTAGCCCAACGGCGCGACAATTTCAACCGGTCCTGGAAGAAAGCCACCGTCACCTCGGCTATCGAGATGCACGATGTCAACGCCGCCACAAGCAGCAACAGGAAGAACAGGGCCGACCATACAGCCGTTCCGGGCATCTGAGCGAACACCTCGGGCAACGTCACAAACACCAGCGTGGGGCCCTCCAGCCCCTCCCCTTGCAAACCGAATGACATAACCGCCGGGAAGATTATGAAGCCCATCAGCAGAGCCACCAGCAGGTCGAGCGACGACACGGTGATGGCTGTGCGCGTCAACTTCGTGTCCTTGGGGTAATAGGATGAGTAAGTGATGATTATACCCATGCCAAGACTGAGCGAGAAGAACGCCTGGCCGAGGGCGTTGAGAATCACCCCGCCGTTGATTTTGGAGAAATCGGGCTTGAGGAAAAATTCCATGCCCTCCTCAGCTCCGGGCAAGGTCATCGACACCCCGCAGAACACCACGAGAATCAGGAACAATATAGGCATCAACACGTTGCTCACGCGCTCGATCCCTTTCTGCACGCCCACGATCAGCACCGTCAGCGTCACCCCTATCATTATATATGTGTTTAAAAGCGGGTTCCAGCCCTGGGTGATAAACTCCTTCATGCGGGCCGCGAACTGTCCGTTCAGCGACTCGGCCCCCGGCACGGGCGCGTACAACGTGCCCGACATCGACTGCCAAAAGTACTCGAATGTCCATCCGGCCACTACCATATAGAAGCACAAAATGAGGTAACTCGCCAGGATAGCCAACCCTCCGACTGCCCACCAGCCTCGCTTGGCTCCGAGATTCTTGAAGGCTCCCACGGCGTCGCTGCCACCGGCGCGGCCGATAGCCATCTCAGTCACCATCACCGGCACGCCAAGGATAAACACACACGCTATATACACCAGCAGGAATGCCGCGCCTCCATTGGCCTGGGTTTCGGCCGGGAAACGCCACACGTTGCCCAAGCCTACCGCCGAGCCCACCGTGGCCGCGATAAGTCCTACCTTCGACGCGAAATGATTGCGTTCTTTCTTCATAATAATATCGTCAATGCTGGAGGCCCGTCGCGGGCTTATCCGGGGTCAAATTCGTCTTATGTTCGCCCTTTTAGGGCATTTTGCCCACAAAATTACAAATTTTTGCCCTATTCGCAATAAAATCAGCTAAGCAATCGTTTTATAGATGAATTCGGAATTCCGGGTTCTTAACCAATTTAATGTTAACCCCCACTAACACCAACCATTGCCTATGCGGAAAAACTCTACTCAAGTTACCTCTATGTCGTCCACCTCACGTTCCCGCGCTCAGCAGTCGCCCCGCCCCTCTACCCTGGCTTTCCTCAGCCAGTTTGCAAGGGCCTATCAGTATCAGCCTCAGCTGCACCCCGCGCTCAGCTCCATGATAGCCAATTAACGTTAGGTGGCGACCCAGTAAAAGTAAAGCCGATGCCCCAGGGACATCGGCTTAAATTTTTCTGTGATGTGATGAATGAAAGGGAGGGGCTTATTTCACCTTGTCGGCGAGCTCAGCGCCAGCCTTGAATTTCACCTGCTTGCGAGCGGGGATTTCGATTTTCTCCTTGGTGCGGGGGTTGATGCCCGTGCGAGCGCCCTTCTCCGAAACTGCGAAGGTGCCAAAGCCGATGAGGGCAACCTTGTCACCCTTTGCGAGGGCCTCTGAGATGGCTGCTACGGCAGCGTCAAGGGCATTTTTTGCGTCAACTTTGGTCAGGCCGGCTTTCTCGGCGATAGCGTTAGTAAGCTCTGTCTTGTTCATAATAAGGTAATAGTTAGATTTAGTGGTTGTTGATTCTTTGCGCAAATATAAACTTAATATTTGATATTTCCTCAAAAAAAATCAAAAATTTTTCACAATTGACACAATTTGCCCCATTTTATGTTCCAAAACAAGCTAGAAATGGCTCAGGAAGGCCAGAAAGGAGATCCTGTCGTCTGGGCGGGACCGTATTGTTTATCGGGTCGGGGACGACCCGACTTCCTCCCTAGAAGGGGGTTTCTTCTTTCGTGGTGGGGCGGGTGATGTCGGCTGAGCCGCCACCAAGGGGCATCGACGAGGAGGTGACGCCTGCGCCCCCGCTGTTGAGCGACGAGGCCACGGTGGTGGGCGCGAAATCGTCGGCTGCCTCTCCCCAGTTTTCGAAACGCGCAAACTTGCTGCGGAACCTCAGCTTCACGTCATCGACCTTGCCCGAACGGTGCTTCGCCACGATGAACTCGGCCAAGCCGCGGATGTCGTTGCCCTGGGCGTCGACGTCGCTCTTCGTGTAATACTCGGGACGGTGGATGAAGCACACGATGTCGGCGTCCTGCTCGATGGCGCCGCTCTCGCGCAGGTCGGAGAGCTGGGGACGCTTGCCGTCGGTGCGCGATTCCACCGAGCGGTTGAGCTGCGACAGCGCCACGATGGGGATGTTCAACTCCTTGGCCAACTGCTTCAGCGAGCGGGAGATCATCGACACCTCCTGCTCGCGAGAGCCGAATTTCATGCCCGTGGCGTTCATCAGCTGCAGGTAGTCGATGATGATCATCTTAATCTGCTTCTCGCGCACGAGTCGGCGCGCCTTGGTTCTCAGCTCGAAGATCGACAGCGACGGGGTGTCGTCAATATATATAGGTGACGATTGCAGGTGCTTGATACGGCTCATCAGGTCGCTCCACTGCTGCTGGGAGAGGCGGCCACTCTTGATTACCTCTCCTTCCAGCTCGCACGTGTTGGAGATAAGGCGGTTCACGAGCTGGAGGTTACTCATCTCAAGCGAGAAGATGGCGATGGGCGTATTGTAGTTGACAGCCATGTTCTTAGCCATGGAGAGCACGAAGGCCGTTTTACCCATGGCGGGACGCGCGGCGATGATGATAAGGTCGGAGTTTTGCCAGCCCGAGGTGAGTTTGTCCAATTCATGGTAACCCGAGGCAAGGCCGCTGAGGCCGCTCTCACGGTTGGCCGCGGCTTGGATCTGCTCGATGGCCTGCTTGATCACCGGGTCGATCTGCGTCACGTCCTTCTTGACGTTGCGCTGCGAGATCTCGAAGAGGCGTCCCTCGGCCATCTGCAGCAAGTCGTCAACGTCGTTGGAAGGGTCGTAGGCTTTCCCCTCGATGCTGGAGGCGAAGGCGATAAGCTCGCGGGCGAGGTATTTCTGGGCCACGATACGGGCGTGAAACTCCACGTGTGCCGCCGAGGCCACCTTGGCTGTAAGGTCGGTGATATAGGGGATGCCGCCCACCTTCTCGAGATTCTGGTCGAGGCGCAGGCGCTCGGTGACAGTAAGCATATCGATTGGCTCCTGCGAGGCTCCCAGCATCTGGATGCTCTCGTAGATCATCCTCAGGTGAGGGTCGTAGAAACACTCGGGCTTGAGGATGTCGCACACGGTGGTGTAGGCGTCCTTCTCGAGCATTAGGGCGCCGATCACGGCCTCCTCCAGGTCCTTGTCCTGGGGCACGACGCGGCCTTGGGCCTCGATTATATTGTTGGCCGACGGCTCTTGCGGGCGGCGATTTTGGCGGTATTGCGGGTTATTTTCCATTCATTAAACTTTGGGAATGCAAAGATAACGATTTTTAATGAACAAAAAGAGGCCACTGGCGTTTTCAATATAAAACATAAAAAACAAAGCCATCATGACCTATACACAGCCCGAATTACCCTATGCTCACGACGCCCTCGCCCCGGCAATCAGCGCTGAGACCGTTCACTACCACTACGGCAAGCACGAGAAGGCCTACATTGACAACTTGAACAAGTTGATCAAAGGCACCGAGTTTGAGGACATGGCATTGGAGGAGGTGATTGAAAAAGCGCAAGGCCCGCTGTTCAACAACGCCTCACAGGCATGGAACCATATATTCTACTTCTTCTCGTTCTCGCCCGACGGCGGTGGCGAGCCAGGTGGAGAGCTCGGCGAGGCCATCCGTAAGCAGTACGGGTCGTTCGAGGAGTTCAAAAAGATGTTTGTTGAGGCCGGTGTGAGCCTGTTTGGCTCGGGATGGGTGTGGCTGTCGCGTGACAACGACGGTCGCCTGTTCATCACCCAAGGTCCCAACGCTTCCAACCCTTTAACCCAAGGACTAACGCCTATCCTTACGTTCGACGTTTGGGAACACGCTTACTACCTCGACTACCAGAATCGACGCAAAGACGCCCTCGAGGCCCTTTGGGATATCATCGACTGGGACATAGTCGAGAGTCGTTACTAATTCCCCAATCCACGAAAGTTAGGTGAAACTGATTTGAGATTCATAGTAAGAAACGATAACAGAAAGAGAGAAGAAAATAAGGTAAGAGCACTTAAACAAGCATAATGTGATGAATGGAAGGAGAGGTCGTCGTGAGATGCCCTCTTTTTCTTTTGCCATGTTTTTGCTATCTTCGCGTAAAAAGAGAAGAAAATGACACTAGCTATCATAATACTGGCCGCGGCCCTTATCGTGGTTGTCGCTATAATGTGGGTGACAGGACAAAAGCCGGTGGGGGAGTTGAACCACCGTCTTGCCGATGCCAATTCCGAAATCCTGGCGTTGAAAAAAGAGGCTGCTCGCCTTCAAGAAGCCAATACTGGCCTTAAAGTGGAGAATACCCGCCTACAAGAGGCGATGCGTTTCGCTCAGGAGGAACGTAAGCGATTGGACAAGCAATCGGAACTGTCATTTGAGGCGCTGGCACGCAAGATCTTTACCGAAAACTCCCAATCGTTCAAGCAGCAGCACGAGGCGCGTCTGGCCGAGATCCTTACGCCCCTGCGCGAGAACCTGGAATCGTTCCGTAAGGCCGTCAATGACACATATCAGGCCGAGGCACGCGAGCGGTTCTCGCTTAAGGAGCGCATCGGCGAACTCATCCAATTGAACAACACCATCTCCCAGGAGACCCGCGAGCTCACCCGCGCGTTGCGCTCCGACAGCAAGGCCCAGGGCGACTGGGGCGAGATGGTGCTTGAATCGGTGCTGTCAAAGAGCGGCTTGCAGAAGGGTGAGCAATTCGAGACGCAGGTCACCCGCGACGCATCGGGACGCGTGATCACCAACGACGAGGGCGACCGCTTGCGCCCCGACGTCGTTGTGCATTTCCCCGACGGTCACGACGTGGTGATCGACTCCAAGGTGTCGCTCAGCGCTTATACCGATATGGTCAACGCCTCGGATGAGAGCGAGCGTAAGGGGGCTGAGACGCGCCATGTAAAATCGGTGAGGGATCATGTCAAGGAGTTGGCTATGAAGGACTACAGCGCTTATGTACAAGGCTCGCGCCCGGCCGACTTCGTGATGATGTTTATCCCTAGCGAGGGCGCTTACATGGCCGCGATGCAGCTCGACAACCACTTGTGGCAGGACGCCTATGACAAGCGGGTGCTTATCGTTTCGCCCACCCACCTTATCTCATCGCTCAAGGTGGTAAAGCAACTGTGGCAACAGGAGCAGATCAACCGCAACGTGATGAAAATCGCCGACACGGGTGGTTATCTCTACGACCGACTCGTGGGCTTCGTCGACGCGATGGAGGAGATCAAACGCAACATCGAGCGCACGTCCAAAAGCTACGACGAGGCGTTTAAAAAGCTCTCCTCGGGACGCGTGAGCGTATTGAAAACGGCCGAGAACCTGCGCGAGCTCGGCGCCAAAGCCTCCAAGCAGTTGCCGTCCAAACTTATTGAGGAATAGTCCCTTAGGCGACGTTTTTGCCCGAAGGTTCCCACAGATTTGGCCATTTGGCGAAAAGGCTGTAAATTTGTAGCTTGATATGAGAAATTTCAGTTTCAGCGCAATGCCCCCGGTGACCAAGCACTTGCTGATAATCAATTTGATTATCTGGCTGGTTGCTAATGTGAGCATGAATGCCCGGGTGGCTATCCAGGAATACGGTGCGCTATATTATTTCACAAGCGTGCACTTCAATCCGGCCCAGTTGTTGACCTACATGTTCATCCAGGTCGACTTCCTGCACCTGTTCTTCAATATGTTTGCCCTGTTCATGTTCGGCATGTCGCTCGAAAGGGTGATGGGCAGCGGACGGTTCCTGTTCTTCTATGTGGCGTGTGGATTGGGCGCGGCGCTTATTCAGGAGGGCGTATTCGCAATCATGGTAGCCAATTACGTGAAGGTGCTACCTCCCGAATTGGTGGAGATGGCCAACAAAGGCATGTACTCAATGGCCGACCCTACGAGCTACAAGCTGGCTGCGCTTGTGAGCACACCGGTAATCGGCGCCTCGGGATCGGTGTACGGCATCCTGCTCGGGTTCGCCATGATTTTCCCCAACTTGCCCCTCTACATCTGGTTTATCCCCATCCCCATCAAGGCTAAATGGGTGGTGACGGGTTACGCTGTGCTCGAGCTTGTGCAGGCCGTAAGCAACAACCCCGGCGACAACGTGGCACATGTGGCCCACTTGGGCGGCATGATTTTCGGCCTGATTATGATTTTGTATTGGAAGAAACACGGCGACCTGCACAATGGCTACTACTAACCGACTGAAGCAACTGTGGAACGGTGGCGACATGACTTTCCGCATCGTTGCCGTCAACGTGGTGATATTCTTAGCGATAAGGATATTGGCAGTGGTCATGACTGTGGGTGGTAGCAACGTTTCAGCGGTGTTGCGATGGGTGGAGGTGCCACCCACGTTTGTGGGTTTTCTCCGTGAGCCGTGGACGGTGTTGACCTATATGTGGTGCCATTACGACTTCCTGCATATACTGTTCAATATGCTGTGGCTGTGGTGGTTCGGGCGCCTGTTTATGACCTTGTGCACGGCCAAGCAGTTGCTGGCTCTTTATATTTACGGCGGTGTGGCTGGAGCGGCGCTCTATATCGGTATGGCCGAGATGATGCCTTGGATAGGTGGTGCGGGACTGATCGGCGCCTCGGCCTCCATTATGGCCATCGTGATCGCATCGGCTGTGTTGACCCCTAATCTTGAACTTCCACTTTTGCTCATAGGAGCGGTGAAACTCAAGTGGATAGCAGTGGCAACAGTGCTTATTTTTGCCTTGGGATTGACTGGCGACAACGCCGGAGGCCACGCGGCTCATATCGGCGGCGCGGCTATCGGAGCCATCTACGCCTTGGCTTTCAAGCGTGGCAAAGACCTTACCCGGCCGTTCAACAACCTGATCGACTCCCTGGTGTCGCTTAAGCCCAAGAAAAACAAGTACAAGGCGCCCCCCAAGTACCATTACCAGAAGTCGACCTCCTCGGCCCGGCCTAAATCCAAGCCCACTCCCCAACAAGAGATGGACGCCATCGACCCTATCTTGGCCAAGATCAAAAAGAGCGGTTACGCGTCGCTCACGGCAGCCGAGAAGGAGCGCCTTTTCCAAGCCTCGAGCCGATTGAAAGACAAATAAAGCATCGATGAAGATTTTGCGAGTAATATGGTGGATTATAGGTGGTTGCCTTGCCTTGGGGATGATTCTCTCGGGCTATGGTGGCTTGGTGTGTCCCACCCGCTCGGCAATCTTCCCGATTTTTGCGATGACGTTCCCTTTTTGGGTCGTGGGCATGATTGTGTACATGATTGTGTCGATATGGGTAAGGCGCTGGGCAATCGTGCTGGGAGCGGCCACGATGGTGGTGTGCGCTCAGCCGTTGTGGAATTATTGCCCACTCAACTTTGTCACCCCCAAGGTCACGCCCGAGGAGATGGCCGACCGCGGCTTCACTCTGCTGAGCTACAACACCCTCAATTTCCGCCCTTGGGATGGCAAATACGGCCCTGACTCTCTCAGCAGAACCATATCTTACATCCTTGAGATGGACGCCGACTTGGCCGCATTGATCGAATGTGAGGTCGACACCGAGTACAAGCCTTGGAGCATCAAACGCGTACAGACCGATTCCCTGAAGGCCGTTTATCCCTATCATCACCTCGACGGCCGTGGCAATTCACTGTGGTCGAAGATGATGTTCCGCAACATCAAGTTGCCTGTGCCGGAAACTTATCACGGCGTGTTGACCGCCTACCGCGTGTGGATTCACATGCGACCTGTCACCGTGTGCGTCGTCCACATGTCGTCGTTCAGCATGAACGATAGCGACAAGGCTCTGTACAAGAACCTCACCACAATCGAGGGCAACAAAACGCTGGAAGGCGTACGCTCGCAGTTGCTCCATAAACTCGCGGCCGCTTTCCGTCGTCGTGCTCGCCAAGTGGAAGTATTGATCGATTTCATCAACCGCATGGGTGGCGAGAACGTAATCGTGTGCGGCGATTTCAACGACATCCCCGGTTGCTGGGCCATCCGTCAGCTCGAGGAGAAAGCCGGATTGCAGGACGTCTACACCCAGCTCTGTTGGGGTCCGGGGTGGACATTCTTTACCAACAATATGTATTTCCGCATCGACCACGTGTTGTATCGCGGCGATTTACACCCCGTGAAGATGATGAGGGGCACCCGCAAGACTTCCGACCACCTGCCCCTGTTGGTTGACTTCATTTTTAACGAAAAATAACAATAAATGCATATACCCATGAGAAAAACAGTTGTCACATTGGCCATTGGCTCGGCGCTTTTGGCCGCAATTCCTGTAGCGATGGCACAAAATCCGCTCACACAGCCGTTTACGGCGCAATTCGAGATCCCGCCTTTCGAGCAAATCAAGGTATCCGACTATATCCCCGCGCTTGAGCAGGCAATCGCCTCCCAGCAAGCCGCGATCCAGAAAATTGTCGCCAATACTGAGGAGCCGACGTTTGATAACACCATCCTCGCTTTGGAGCAGTCGGGCGACCCCGTGACCTCCGTGGCCTTGATCTTCAACTCCATAGAGGAGGCATGCTCCACTCCCGACATCGTGGAGGTAGCTGAGAAGTTCAACCCCATGCTCGCCCAGAACAGCGACGAAATCATGATGAACGATGCCCTGTTCCAGCGCGTGAAAAAGCTTTACGACAACCGCGACAAGGCCGGCTATGACACTCCCCGCATGCGTGCCGTGGAGCAGCTTTACAAAGATTTCAAGCGCAACGGCGCCCTCCTCAACGACACCGACAAGGCCCAGCTGAAGGAGATTAACACCCGGTTGACCGACCTCTACTTCAAGTTTAACAAAAACTTGCTGAACGCCACCAACTCCTTCGCGATCGTCGTTGACGATCCCGCTCGTCTTGAAGGAATCCCCGCTCCCACCGTAGCCGCTGCCGCTGAGGAGGCCTCGAGCCGCGGCATGGATGGCAAATGGGTGTTTACCTTGCACGCTCCAAGCCGCTTGGCAGTGTTGAGCTACGCCGCCGACCGCGACCTGCGCCGTCAGATGTACGAGGGCTACACTACCAACGCTACCTCGGGTGAAAACGACAACCGTCCCATTATCAACGAGATCGTGAAAACCCGCGCCCAGAAAGCCAAACTGCTTGGTTACCCCGATTTCGCCTCTTACCAAACCGAGAACGTGATGGCCAAAACCCCGGAGGCCGCTCGCGAGTTGCTGATGGAGATCTGGCGCCCCGCCGTGGCAAAGGCCCAGGAGGAGGTGGCCGAGATGCAAGCACTGGTCGACAAGGAAGGCCTCGGTTTCACAATCGAGCCTTGGGACTACTATTACTACATGGAGATCCTCCGTCGCAAGAAATATAACATCGACCCCGACCTGGCCAGCCAGTACTTCTCGGTTGACAACGTGCGCAACGGTATCTTCGAGATGGCCAACCGCCTCTATGGTGTTACCTTCACCCCGCTGCCCGACGCTCCCAAGTACCACCCCGACGTCAACGTCTACGAGGTGAAGGACGCCGACGGCAACCACGTGGCCGTGTTCATGACCGACTATTTCACCCGTCCCTCCAAGCGTCAAGGCGCGTGGATGTACGTGTTCAAAAACTCTTGGGAGGACCCCGGACAAGCAGCTGAGCGACCCATCGTGTACAACGTGTGCAACTTCCCCAAACCCACGGCCGACACCCCATCGCTCCTTTCCATCGACGACGTGGAGACGATGTTCCACGAGTTTGGCCACGGCCTCCACGGCATGTTGACCCGCGCAAAGCTGCGTTCTCAATCAGGCACCAACGTCGACCGCGACTTCGTGGAGCTCCCCTCGCAGATCCACGAGCACTGGGCACTCCAGCCTGAGCTGCTCAAGGATTACGCCTTCCATTACAAGACCGGCGAACCCATCCCCGCCGACCTCGTGGCCAAGCTCCAAGCCGCCTCGACCCACAATCAGGGCTTCCGCACAACCGAGCTCGTGGGTGCAGCTCTGCTCGATCTTGAATGGGGCGCATTGAACCCTGAGGGGGATATTAACGTTGAAGATTTTGAGGCCAATGTGGCCGCCAAGCTCGGTATGCCTAAAGAGATTACAGATCGTTACCGCTCGCCCTACTTCAAGCACATCTTCGGTAGTGACGAGTATTCGTCGGGTTACTACACCTACCTGTGGGCTGAGGTGCTCGACACCGATGGCTTCGAGCTCTTTAGCGAAAAGGGCATCTTCGACCCCGCCACCGCAAAGTCGTTCCGCGAGAACGTCCTGGAGATGGGAGGCAGCGAGGATCCCATGACCCTCTACGTGAAATTCCGCGGGCAGAAGCCCTCACCCGAGGCCCTGCTGCGCAACCGCGGCCTTCTCACCCCTGCAGCTCCCCATCCCGGCGAGCTCCCCACCGCCCCCGGGAAATAACCCCATGAC
>JAJPXC010000051.1 GCA_021205635.1 Bacteroidales bacterium
AATAGGGGGCTATTCAGAACGACGGATTTTGCACTTCGTTCTTGAATCTCCATAAACCAACGCCAATTTTTGTAAGACCACGTTTGGGGCTGCCATTACCTGTGATTGTCGCTGTGCTGTACCGAAATTTTTTGGTACCTTAGCGGCGTGACTCCATAACGTATATTTTCTATGGAGAATATATCTGTAGACTCGTCGCGTCCCAAGGGGATGCTTTTTCCTGTGATTCTAGGCTTGTTGACAGCTTTCGGCCCGTTTGTCACTGACTTTTATCTGCCCGTTCTGCCCGAGATGTCGGGGTTCTTCCACACCACGCCCGTGCTGGTGTCGATGAGCTTGACGATGGGGATGATCGGCTTGTCGGCTGGACAATTGGTGTTCGGGCCGCTTACCGATAAGTACGGGCGAAAGGGTGTGCTGTTGTTGTCGATGGCTCATTTTGTTGTGTCGTCGCTCGGCTCGTTGCCGATGACCAAGGGGGAGCCTTAAGGAATATGAACTAATATGAACCTTGACAAGGAATGTTTTTGGTATTAACTTCGCGGTGTGATCGATAATCGGTCATCTGCGCCATGAAGGGTAGGTGAGCTTCCGGGCTTGCCTTGACAACCGGCCTCGCGAGGCAACGGTGTATCTCGAAAGAGCATGGGGTTGATTCGTTCAACAAAACAATTTCGCGATTCTATGAATTCATCTTCTTTTTCAGTAGATTGTGGACATTCTGCAATGTCGACTCATCCTTTGTGCCTTCACGAGTTGCAACATTATCAGGACGTGACCCAAAAGCAACTTTCGTCCCCTGCCAAGCTTATCCTCCAATATCTTATAGGCAATCCTGAGATTGGGGCCGATGGCTTGCGCGCAATTTTGCGTTCGCCGACAGTCACCGCCTCGATCCAAGTTGTCAAGGAGGCTCTTTGCGAGTTGAAGCGTTACGACCGACTCAAGGAGATTCCGGTGTTTCAGACTCGCGATGAGTTTCAGGCTGTTGTCGACCAAGAGTGCGCCCTGGACGAGTTGATGCTCGACTTCGACACCGAGGAGGGACGAAACAACATCACTAGGAAGTATCAGTCGCTGGTGCACAAGATCGTTCGTGGATACGTGGGCAAGTCGAATCTCGATTACGACGAGCTTTTGTCGGCCGCTTACATGGGGTTGACTCAAGCCATGAACAAGTACGCCAACAAGGACCGCGTGGAGATTGACCCTGAGACGGGCCTTAGGCGCTGGGTTTCGTTCAGCGTGTATGCCGCTCAGCAGATAAAGTTTTACATCATGGAGGATATCAAGCAGTTGTCTCACACAGTGCGTGTGCCGATATCCCGACAAAGCGCTGAGCGTAAGTCTCAGGGCTACAACACGAGATGCTTTACCGTGTCGGGCGATGAGACCATCAGCTCCGATTCCCATTCCAAGAGCCGTTTCGACTTGATGGGTATTGGGCAAGAGGATTCCAAGGGGTTGAACGGCGACTTGGTGGAGGAGATGTGGAATCGTCTTATCGAAATCCTGCGCGAGCATTTCCACCGCCCCAATTTCGAGCGCGACCTTTCGATCTTCTTGGACGCTTACGGCATTCACCGTGACGATGTTGTGCCGTCAAAGGTGCTTTGCGCCCAGCATGGAATATGCGCATCCAATGTCACCCGTATCAAGAAGGAGATGGTCAAATGTCTAAGCGCCAGCGAGGAGGCCCGGGAGATTGTGTGTTATCTATTGAGCATGTATGACTCTAACGAGCCTGTGGCTTCCCTTATTCTGTCAGCTTGAAACCCTCCTCTGAGACGTGCCGGATCATTTCGGCCTCGCTCACCTGGCCTCCTATTATCTGGCACTTCTCTTCCCAGAACTCTGCCCACCAGTAAGCCAATGAGGTTCGCTTGTGAACGTTCAATCTCTTGTAAACCATGCGATTCCGTTGATACAGTTGCTCTATGGCATATTCATCCCATTGGTCGGGGTCAAGATCGATTTCAGTGACGAAACGGGGCATTTCCGCTTTGTCGCTCACGGATTCCAATCCTAGGATCTCTAGCAGGAATGCCTTTTCCCTATTTCTCAATTTGCTATCCCGATAGGCTCGGGTAGGGGGGATTTGGTAGTTGCTCATAATGCTTTTTTTGATTACATCTGAGGCTATAGTAGTCATCATTCCCAAAAATTTCAATATTCGATGGAAATTTTTACCCGACACCTCCAAAATTGTATATGGTGAGGAGTTGTCAAGCCCCACAACGCCCAGGAGAGCCCATGTTGGACATTACAGCTGGATTGGCAGCCCAGGCATTTGACGCGTATGATCCGAATAAGGTGATACTGAAGGCGCGGCTGATGTCAAATGACACGGTGCCTCCCACGCCGATTCCCATCAAGCCGGGCAACGAAACCATTGTTGTGTAACCCGACACATTGCGGGGCATCGGATACAATTCCGGGAGCGAAAAAACTGATGGATTTACCGATAGCGACGTCTTGGCAGAAGGCCCGAAATATTCATACGCAGCGGTAAATGATTCGATTGTATTTGTGCCGAAAGGTTGTTGCGGCGTTTCGGTGCCTAAATTTTCCAATTTGACGGAATCAGGGGCTTCCACAGCCCTTTCTTGTGCCGATAGCAAAAAGCCGTCGGCAAAACCAAAGGCAATCCAAATCACGGTTATTCCTCGTCCTAACGCGGCGTGGATTCTCTTTTTTGGAACTTTGCAAAATACCATATTCAATCGGGTTAATCAGTGAGCTCACAGCCAGTAAAATTGTAATCACGTTGGGCTTGGTCGGCTGGCATCTGCAAATATGTAACTTTGGCCGATGTACACACCACGTCGCGACTGTTGATGATCGCCACATCCAGTTCCACATAAGCCCGCAAATCTTTTATATGAGTAGCCCGAACCCACAGTGGCCCTTCGTCGTAACGCACCGTTCGATGATATCGCACCTCCATCTTGGCGGTGTAGCCGGCGGTTTTGCGGAATACGTTGAGCCACCATTCGGCGCCCTCGTCAAGCATCATCGCCTGAACGCCGCCATGCACAACCCCAGGCCAACTCTGATAATCGGCTGACGGCTCCCAGTAGCCCCACAGCGTTTCAGTGTCGGGATCGGCCTCGAAATGCATGTGCAGTCCGATAGGGTTATGCGGGGCGCATCCCATGCAATTATAGCCGGGGAGGCCCAGCCAAGGATTTTTTACTTTCTTCATTGCGGCATTAGTTTTCACAAAGTTAATACTAATCTTTGACAATGCCAACTCTGGCCCTCACATCTTTACCCTAAGATCTTCAAGACTCTTGCAAAATCCTGTGTTTAACCAATATTCATCACCGGCTTTCGCATCATAGAAACACTGTTATGCAGGTGTCCCGAATAGGCGATATTTTTCCCAGCGGCAAGAGCGTTTGGGGAACAATTGCCTTAACCGACCCCTATGGAATGAGTTGCAGGTGTAAAGGGTCGACGGATGCCGAAAGAGTGACGATAGAAAGATTGGACATAGGGGTGATACGCACGACAACGACCGAGTGGTTAGTGGTTAGTTGGACATCTGGAGTCGTTCCCTCGTCGGGTAGGTTTTTGATTTGGTATACCACGCCCTCGTAGCCGGCAAAGGGACCGTGGAGGATGCGCACGCGTTGTCCCTCGTCAAGCGAGGCCGCGTGGTCGGCTCGCCACTGGTCGATGTCGACAAGGTCGATCTCCGAATTGTCCTCGCGCGAGTCGGAGAAGAACATCCGCAGGCGCAGGATCTCGCGGTTGGTCAACGTCACCATTAGACGCCGGTTCTCCACATGACGCATGAACGACACATCGGGGAGTGAGCGCTCGATCATCTCAGCCTCGGGAAGACGGCTCTTGATAAATATGTAGTACCCAAACACCGGCACCTTGCGACGCTGCATGCGCCCCGTCCGCTTGCTCACCACTTCTTCCATCGGAGCAAACTGCTTGATCTGGCATTGCTCTCCCCGAGTCCGGCTGTTGTTAGCCAACCTGTCGATACTCTCCATTACGGTCTCAATCTTCAACTTCTGGGAGAACACCCTCAGAATTCGCCAGTTGGCTTGAAGAAGAGCCGAAGGGTCCATATCCAGTTGCATCAGTTTGTGGAGGGCCAAGAGGTCGAGCGGGTCCAACGCCGTGGCCGTTCGGAGCTGCGCCATGCGTATAATGTGGGTCCGCGACTTGCCGTGACAAAGTGCTAATGAAAGGAAATCGCAGAAAACGCTTTTGGCCCGGAATAGTTCTATACGGTGTTGCACGCAAAATGAGGTGACATCGTTCCGGAATTGGGTAGCACTCTCGGGCGCCAACTCAGGGAAAAGGAGTTCGCCGCTTTCCGGCCTGGCGTTTTGTCGGTCGTTGTAAAGCTTCCATATCACCATCACCAAGCCGTCGAAATCCACGGCGATGTCGTAGCGCGGAATGTAAAGCTTGATCTCCGTTAGGTCGTCCTCGCCCTTTTCGGCGCGAAACTCCACCTTCATAATATCCTCAAATTCCAATCCGCCGAGAGCCAGCCCGCACATATAAACCAGCGTGCTCTTGGCTCGGCTATCCAAGCAAGCGTTCGATTTGGCATAAAGCACCGAGATGGCCTGAACCACCTTTTGATATTCGGCCTTGAAATCTACGCTCTTCAAGTCATAAGGGCCGCGGCCTTTCTTGACGCACGTTTTGGCCTTATACTTCTTGGCCAATTCCTCGCGAACGCCCCTCACCAAGTCGATCTTGGGGATATAGCCCAGTCGGATTGCGCTGCGACCGATGCGCCAGAACGTCTCGACCCAATTGTCAATTATCGACGCCTCGGTGTCGGTCAGATTCCTTTCGTATAGCCACACGCAGAATCCTTGCACAAAATCGGGGTTAATCAAGTCGATCACTTCGGGAGTTATCCCCGAATATTCAGCATAGGCCTCCAAGAAGCGCCTACACTGATTGGCCATCTCGCGGCTACGGCGGCTCGTTTCCTTGCCACCGAACCTCCTTAAACTCTCGTCTATAAACTCGGTTAATCTCAACTCTGGTCTATTTTTTCGACCACAAAGATAGCACTTTTCCGTCAAAACTTCAAGGTGGTTTTCATCGGCGATGGGCCTAAGCCACCGTTTTTGGGTTATTGGCCGAGGTCGTGGAGCTCGCGCTCGAGTTCGGCGATGCGGCGTTTACAGGATTGGATGAGGGCTGCGTTGCCTGAGGAAGGATCGTTCTCACGGCTGCGCTCGGCTTGGGCTAGGCGCTCACGTTGTTCCTCGAGTTGGCGCGCCACGTCGCGTGCGCGGTTCTTTTTCCATTGGGCTGAGGCGCCGTCGTCGCTCGAGGAGGGTGACGAGGAGCCGCCGCCAGTGGATGCCATGGCCCCCTTGGATGAGGATTTCTTTTTCTTCTTGTGGCTCGAGCCGCTAAACATGCTCTTGCCGTGACTGAACAAGGCATCAATCATGGCGAAGTAGGCGGCTTGCTCTTCGGCTTCGCGCTGGATGCGAATCTGCTCTTGCTCGGCATTGTATTGGGCTAACAACGCTGGGCATTGCTCAACATACTCTCGCGCGGCGGCGTAGCGCGGCTCATATTCGTTGAGTCGCTCCAAGGCGGAATGAGTCATACGGCGTACCCACCGAACCATGTTTTGTTTTGACCGGTCAAGGTTGGGATTGAGACGCTGGTAATTGTCAAGGTCGTCAAGAGTGAAGTTGAGAACCTTGCGGTGAGAGGAGAAGCTAAAGTCGGGTAGGGGAGCCGACTTGTAATAGTGGCAGGATTTATCGGCCTCGGTTTGCATCACCGATTCAATCATTTTAGCTGTGCCAAAGTCGGCGACGTAGTAACTCGTCAACGCCGAATATAAATAAGCGTCGGGGTCGGTTCCCTCCTTTATGCTTTTCAGGAAAAAGCTATAAGCCTCCTTGAAGCGGCCGTTTTGGAGCAACGAGTCGCCCTCATGGGCATAACTGGCGCCAGTGACACCTTTGCCATTATAATAATACTCCATCTCGTCGCTCAACATCTGATGTTGAACTCCCGCGAAGTTGTTGACATCAGGTATACAGTTGACTTCATAGGCCGTCCCATAAGGTATAGTAATGGAGCCTTGTTCAAGAGGCCAGATGCCCATGGATCCCACCTTGTCGAAATATAGTGAACGACCGTAGAAGAACGACTTTATAACGTTCTTGGGATTATCAGTCAAAGGCAGCGTCACCTCTCTTACCGACGGACTAAGCAACAGTCGGCCATCGGTAGCCGACAATCCTATTTTGGCTCCGTCATTACCCAGAGCGTTGACCACGCCAGCCCGATAGGCAGGATGGAATTGCTCCCAGTAGACGTAACCACCTCCACCCGTTTCGTTTATGGTGAACACGAACCCCGGCATGTTCTCGTTGCTTTGGAGATAGAACGTTTCCACTGCCTTTTCGCCCTTTAGGGAATAAATTGACAAATACCTTTTCTTGAAAGCCCAGAAGCAAGCCTTGGAAGCGGGCGACCAATAATAGGCCGTGGTGTCGGCCGACTCCACGTATAACGGCCGTACCTGGGCGTCCTGCGGGGCTTGGTAGCGGATCGAGTCGAAATCGACGGGGATTATGAGCGTGCCGGCGGCATCTCGCACACCATATCGACCGTTGTCCACCACCAACGAGAAGATTCCCTCGGGAGTGTGGACCGGTTGCTTTTTCTCCTTTGCGGCGGCTCTACTTATGGTTGCCAACGATATTATAATGGGTAAGGCGTATAACAAGCTTTTCATGAGATTTGGGAATTGGTAGGGGTTACTAGGAATATGGCCGGGAATCAAGCCAAAAATTAAGGTCAAAGATACAAATTATTAGCTGAAAAATGAATAAACTTATCAAAAAATTTGATAGAGTGACCTGTTGGTTGAATTAAAATGGTAAAATATTTATAATGAAAAAGTTGCACATATCGCTGGTTTTTAGTAATTTAGTGGTGCTCAAACCATTGGTTACTAAACTCACGTATATGCGCAACTTCACCGTAAAGTTCTACAAAATTCTTGAGATCTGCAAACAATTTGCAGGAAATCGCGTGAACGAGCCACGGCTCTTTCATTTAAAATCTTTTGCTTGGACAAGGATCACTGCGTATTTT
>JAJPXC010000045.1 GCA_021205635.1 Bacteroidales bacterium
CTGCCGAAATCTTATTTACCGAAAACTTATGAAATTTTATTTGCAGATTACAGCCAGGAAGTTGCCCATATAGACCACCGTCCAGTTCCACACGACCTGTCCCACGGTCGCCCGCTTGGACATAAATGCGGGAATCAGCATGGCATTGTTGCCCGTAAACAGCTCAGCACCAAGCACAACGACAAGGATGAGTCCGATAGGGAACGCGACGCCCATCAGCACCTTGCACCATCCTGGAGCCACCTCGGCCAATCCGGGCCAACTGTAGCCGAAAGCTATCGAAAGCATACCTCCAAGGGCGATGAACGCGCCCGCTAGTCCCGCGAGAAACAGTAATTTGCCTATTCCCGCTTGGGCTAAACCCGCTTTGCGCGCTCCGGCCTCAGTGGCCAATCTCGTGATTTCCTGTGGACTGTTCATGGTGGATATCTGGGTAAGTTATATTCGTTTGGCAATCAGTGAAGTAAGCCATGCTGTCAATGCCGAGGTGACGACGACTAGACCCAGCACCACGAGCACGTCGCCCACGTGCACTTCTACCGGGTAAACGTCAATCACCATCATCGTAGGGTCTCCTGAAAGCTTGATGAAGCGACCCCATTGCTGGGCTAGAGACAGCAATACGCCAAGAATCACGCCCACGACGCCGCCAAGGGCCGTGACCATCGCGCCTTCCCAAGCGAAGATGCCTCTTACCCTTTCGGGTGACATGCCCATTGCGTCGAAAATATGGCGCGAGTCGCGCTTCTCGAGGATCAGCAACGACAACGTGCTCAGCACGTTAAACATCGCTATAAGCAAAATAAACACCAGCATCAGGAACGTCACCCACTTTTCAACGGCAATCATCGAAAACGAGTGCTGTTCCTGCTCAATGCGAGTCAACACTTTGATACCCTGCGGGTTGCCTAGTAGGCTTTGAATTTCTGAAGGCTTTGCAGTCGTGCCCCATATTTCCATGGCGGAAGCTTGGGTAGAGTCGTAATCTAGCATCTGCCGCAAGGTATTGATTGGCAAGATGATAAGTTCTTGGTCGTGACGCTGGTTGCCCGTTTGGAACACTCCAGCGACTTCCATGCGCTGCTCCCGGAACGCCGTCATAGGATTGGCGGGATTTACCCGCCCTTTGCGCCTCGGAACATAAATCCTTAGCCCACGCTCATCGCCAGGGTGTGTAGAGAGAGTGACAGCGGGACCTAAAGCCATCAAGGCCGCTTGGCCCACGATTGTATCGCCCAGCGACACCACGCCGTCGATTACGGTTTGCCCTATCCCGGAGGCTGTTAGCCACTCATCTGGGACGCCTAAAAGCGTCACGGGATGCTGGCGGTCGCCCACCATGGCCAAGCCTTGCTCGCTAACCACAGGAATAGCGCCATCCAATGTCGCCGTGAGCACCTTTCCCTGTGTGGGGACAACGCTGAGGGGCGGGTCGACGATCGACAACTGGCTTTCGGCCAGATTGCTGAACCCGTTGAACACCGACAGCACGATAACGATAGCGGTCGTGGCGACCACGACGCCCGCCAACGCGATCCCCGAGATCACATTGACCGCCGCGTGTCCCTTCCGGGCCCTCAAATACCTCGCCGCAATCCTCGCCTCCAGCATAATATAATAATTTGGCTACGAAGTTAGCGAAAAATCCACACACCAGCAAAACATGGGTGTTCAATCAGCCATCGACACGCTGAGGGGAAGGAAACATTGTAACATATAACTAACCACCGCAAATGCCCCTACCGTCGTGAGGGTAGATGATAGTGCTTGCTCTTTTTCGATTATAACCAAAAAAGGGTGATAATAGGGAGATTTATTTGGTTATAACCGAAATAATTAGTATTTTTGGGCAAAAATTTGGTCATGATCGAAAATTTACAGGAGATATCACAATATAATTTGTGGGGTAACCCATCTTTGGAAGTGGGTTACTTGCGCGAGTTGTATACCAAGTCTTTGGTTGAGGCCAGTGGAAGTAGCCTGGTAAAGGTGCTTGTGGGCCAACGTAGAACGGGCAAAAGTTATGTGTTGCGTCAGGTTGCTAAAGCATTAGTAGAAAAGGGCGTGGCGAGTCCTAAGGATACTTTGATAATTAATAAGGAACTTAGAGCGTACGACTTTATCAGAACGGCCGATGACCTTGAAAGGTTTATTCGATCCTATGCGTCATCACGAGAAGGCCGTCCATTATTTGTTTTTATCGACGAGGTGCAGATGGTGGAGAATTGGGAGAAAGCCGTAAATTCGTTGTCACAAGATTATACTCAGCGATTTTGTCTTTATATAAGTGGTTCCAACAGCAAAATGCTTTCGGGAGAACTTGCCACTTTGTTGTCGGGACGATACCTCGCCAAACCTGTATATACCTTCTCGTATGCTGAATTTTGCGGAATAACGGGAAAGGCGCCTGCTATGGAGAGCTATTTGGAATATATGAAAAGCGGCGGATTACCCGAACTTTTTTGGCTATCAACAGAGGAGCTAAGAGCCAACTATATATCATCGCTGCGTGACACAGTACTATTGCGCGATATAATAGCTCGCTATAAGGTTAGAATGCCGTCGATTCTCTCCGACATCTTCTCATATTTGGTTAATACATCATCCAATCTTCAGTCGATACCTAATATAGTCGCATGGTTCAAGGGAAAGGGTAGTCAGGTGTCGTATGAAGTTGTAGCTGACTATGTTGGGTATATTTCTGATGCGTTCCTATGCCATAAATGTGAGCGTTTTGTCATAGGTGGGAAAGAGGTCTTGGGAGGCGCAGCAAAATATTACGCTAACGATCAAGCCTACCATAATTATTTGTTCCCCGGGGTAGCTTTTGGCACTGGATACTTATTGGAAAATATAGTGTATCTGGAGTTGTTGCGCCAGGGCTATATGGCTTATACCGGAATAAGAGAAGGCAAGGAGATAGATTTTGTGGCCAAAAAAGGCGACAAAAAGATTTATATACAAGTAAGTTATATGCTTGTTGACGAGGACACCCGCAAGCGAGAATATGCCCCCTTTGAGAGGATACGCGACAATTATCCAAAATGGGTAGTATCCCTTGATCCACTCCCGTTAGCATCTATTTCGGGCATTGAGAATGTCCCCGCATGGAGTTTGGAGGAGAGGCTGAGGTGGGGGTAGGGTTAGTGGATGGGGATGGTGGGGTTGAGGAGGTAGAGACGGGTGGTGGCGCGTGTGATGGCGGTGTAGAGCCAGCGATAGAAGTCGACTCCGAGCATGTCGGGGGCGATGTAACCCATGTCGATAAACACGTTGGTCCATTGGCCGCCCTGGGCCTTGTGGCATGTGACGGCGTAGGAGTATTTCACTTGCAGGGCGTTGTAATACGGCGATGATTTCAGTGCCTGCAACTGGGCTGAGGGGGATGACGATGCGGGGGCGTAGTCGGGATCGGCGAGCGTGGCTCGGGCCAGTTGGTTGATCTGTTCTCCCGAGAGGGATGCTGAGTCGCTCAGGAGGGTGTCGAGGATGATTTTGGCCTGCAGGGTGACGCCTCCGCGGTCGGGGAAGGTGAGGTCGACGTCGGCAAACTCGAACCCATACCTACGCTCGGTGCCGTAGACATTGTCGATGTAGGCAACGTCGCCGTTGGCGATGAACGACAGGCCGGGCACATCTTTAGCCCAATGATAGTTGTTTTTAGCAACGAGCAGATTCTCGCCGCGGGAGATAAGGTTGTCGCGCTCAAGTATTTGGCCACGGATGGCGATGTTGAAATCCTTGGCGCGGCGGTTGGAGCGGGTGATCATCACCGTCTGGTCCATGCCGTCGCGGGAGTAGGCGGCGTTCATCTCGTCGGCCAGGTCCTCTCCCTCAATGACCTTGACGTCGGGGAAGGGGTTGACGGTGAGTTGGGGAGTGGGTAAATCCACCTGAGCCAAGGCTTTACGCAGCCAAGTAGCGTTGTAGAGGATACCTGAGTCGGAGGCTTGGCGCACGGTTTTGGTGACGACAGCGCGTGCCACTTTCAGCCCGAACGAGCGTAGCCTTTCGGGGTTCATCGCTGGCGACTCGATACAGCCCACAGGGGGTAGCTGGGCCGTGTCGCCCAGCAACAGCATGCGGCAGTTGGTTCCGGCGTAGACGTATTCGATGAGGTCGGCGAGCAGGTTGCGCCCCTCGCCGTCGGCGTCGCCTATCATCGATGCCTCGTCGACGATGAACAGGGTGTTGGAGCAACGGTTTTCGGCCAAAACTTGTCCGCTGAGAGTTTGGCGATAGATTTGACGATGGATAGTGTAAGCCGGGAGCCCGGAGAACGAGGCGAATACCTTGGCGGCTCGGCCCGTTGGAGCCATCATCACGCAGTGTCGGCCGATGCGTCCCAACGCACGCACGAGCGCGGCCGTGAGCGAGGTTTTGCCCGTGCCGGCGTAGCCGTTGATCATGAACGCGCGGTCGGGACCCGGCTCGGCCAGACAAAAGCGAGCCAAATGGGCAATCAGCTCTATTTGCTGCCCATTTGGCTCGTATGGTAATTCGCTGGCTATCAGGTGGCCAAGCTCCAGTGGGTCCATCGTCGAGGAATTACTTGCGCAGGCTCCACTCGAAGCCGTTCTTGGTGTCCTTGACGTCGAAGCCAAGCTCGGCCAAGCGGTTGCGAATCAGGTCGCTTGTGGTCCAATCCTTGGCGGCTTTGGCGTTGCCGCGCACCTCCAACAACAGGTCGACGGCCTTCTCGTAAGGCTCGGTGGAGGAGCCTTCGGCGCCCGCGAGGGAATCGACGCGGATGCCGAGGATATCAACCAAGAAGTTGTCAAACAAGCGCTTAATCGTGTCGATATCCTCCTTGGTGGCGGTGGCGTTGCCGTCGTTCACTTGGTTGATCAAGCGGCAGGCCTCGAAGAGGTTGGCGATGACGATGGGGGTGTTAAGGTCGTCGTCCATTGCCTCGTAGCACTTGGCCTCGAGGTCGGCGACGTTGATCGTGCTTTTGTCCGACGGCTTAAGATCTCCCAAGCGTTTTACTCCCTCGAGCATGCGCTGCAGGGCTTTCTCGGCGCCTTGCAGGGCCTCGTTGGAGAAGTCGAGGGTGGAGCGGTACTGCGCTTGAAGGATGAAGAAGCGGATGGTCATCGGCGAGTAGGCTTGCGTCAACTTGGGATGCGAGCCGGTGAAGAACTCCTCGAGGGTGATGAAGTTGCCGAGCGACTTGCCCATCTTCTGTCCCTCGATGGTGATCATGTTGTTGTGCATCCAGTAGTGGACGGTCTCGTGGCCGTTGTGGGCCACCGACTGGGCGATTTCGCACTCGTGGTGGGGGAACATCAAGTCGATGCCGCCGCCGTGGATGTCGAAGGGGCAACCGAGGTATTTCTCGCCCATGGTGGAGCACTCAAGGTGCCACCCGGGGAAACCGTCGCTCCACGGCGAAGGCCAGCGCATAATATGCTCAGGCTGAGCCTTTTTCCACAGGGCAAAGTCGGCTGGATGATGTTTCTCCTGCTGACCGTCCAGGGCGCGAGTCTCGGCTTTCAGCTCCTCGATGTTGCGGCCTGAGAGTTTGCCGTAGGGGTGATCCTGGTTGTAACGGGGCACGTCGAAGTACACCGAGCCCTCGCTCACATAAGCGTAGGGGGTCTCCTCCAGTATTTTTTTCACGTACTGGATTTGCTCGATGATGTGGCCCGAGGCGTGCGGCTCAATCGAGGGGGGAAGCACGTTCAAGCGCTCCATCGCCTTGTGGTAGCGACCCAGGTAGTACTGCACCACCTCCATGGGCTCCAATTGCTCGAGACGGGCTTTCTTGGCGATCTTGTCCTCGCCGTCGTCGGCGTCATGCTCGAGGTGGCCAACGTCGGTGATGTTGCGCACGTAACGCACCTTATACCCAAGGTGTTGCAGGTAACGGAACAGCACGTCGAAGGTGATTGCCGGGCGTGTGTGGCCCAGATGCGGGTCGCCATATACCGTAGGGCCGCACACATACATTCCCACGCGCCCCTCGTGAATCGGCTTGAATAATTCCTTGCGGCGCGTGAGAGTATTGTAAATCAGCAGATTGTGATCTTTCATCAGCTAAGGGTTAGGCCATGAAGGGGTTGGGCACGCCACCGTCCTTCTTGGGAGCGTTCTTGGGAGTCTTGTGCTGGATCTCGCCAAAGTTGTTCTCATACTTCTGCACGTTGTCGCGCAGGGCGAAGAGGAGGTTCTTGGCGTTCTCGGGGCTCATGATGATACGGCTCTGCACCTTGGCCTGGGGCATGTTGGGGGCCACGGTGATGAAGTCGAGGAAGAACTCGTTGGGGCCGTGGGAGATAACGGCGAGGTTGGAGTAGTGGCCGTTGGCCACCTCGGCGGGCATTTCGATTTTGATCTCGTTCTTGTTGTTATTAGCTTCCATTGTCAAAAGATTAATTCGTTAGTAATTAGATCGCGGGGACAACCCCCTAAAGATTATAACGGCAAATAGCGTGCCAAAGTTTTCTTTTGCGAAATTAGAAATAATTTCCGAGACAGCCAAACCGTCATCGTTCTCCTGCTCTTTTTGTCCTAATACCTCGTGGTGAGGTAACCTGGAGACCGTCATATAAGGGCTACAATCGTGATTGTAACCATGAAAGCGAAAGACACGATCGTTTACAGTGATTCTTTGTCAAGAACATATGCACCTGCCATAACAAGCCAGCCACACAAGCCAGCCACAGCTACGGCAGGCCATCTCCATACTAATTTCATATTCACATTCATTATCCTGTGTTTTATGATTGCAAATATACAACATCCCGTCTTACTTGCCAAAATAAAGTGCTTTGAAGTCAACATCCTCAAGATAGCAGTCACGAATTAACCCTAAGGAACACCGAAGAGTTAGAAAAATTATGGCTAGATATTGATATAAAAATCCATCCTTGGCATGGACTAATGCAAATTCTTGACTTTTGGTTGGAATGACCTCTAGAGATATCAGAAGTATTTGGAATTTCATATAGACTGAGGAATTTTGGGCAAAAGGTTTTGCAAAGGTACAAAAAAATGCGATTTTTTACGCCCAGTGAATAATAAAGTCAAACAAGAATACCTCATATACAATCGTGCACTCGAGCCTTTGGGGGATGGGGGCGCGAGTGCACGATTGTAGGGG
>JAJPXC010000142.1 GCA_021205635.1 Bacteroidales bacterium
CCTCGCCGCGCCGATGGTACTGCGAAAGCGGGAGAGTAGGTCGCCGCCACCCTTACCCCGAAAGCCCCGATGGCATCCGCCACCGGGGCTTTCCTCATTATAGCCCTATAAGCCCCATCAGCCCTATAAGCCCTATAAGCCCCATAAGCCCCATAAGCCCCATAGCCCCTGATATGGAAAAAGGTAATCCCCGGTTGAAGATTACCTTTTTGTTGAAGGGTGATCCGGCCGCGACTCGAACGCGGGACCGTCTGCTTAGAAGGCAGATGCTCTATCCAGCTGAGCTACCGGACCGACCTATATCTGTTTTTGAGGGCCGTCGAACGCTGGCCCGCAAAGGCTACCGCTTTACGGTGCCTAAAATATCAACGCGAAGTTAGGCAATTTTGCGCAGTTGAGCAAATTTAGGCGAATTTGACGTAGGATTCTAAGCGAATTTTAGTTAAATTCGCGGTGTATGCAACAGTTGACAAATGCAGAGAAGAAACTTGTGAGTTCGCTCGGACAAGTGAAGTCGCGACGGGAAAGCGGCTTGTTTGTCGCCGAGGGCACCCGTTGCGTACTCGAGGCGTTGCCATTGTTCGCGTGCCGTTACCTGCTGGCCACCGAGGAGTGGCTGCGAGGCCATGGGGAGGCCTTGCGGGGCTTTGACGTGATTCAGGTATGGGCCAAGGACATGGAGCGCATGTCGCAACAGAAGGCGCCGCAGGGTGTCTTGGCCGTGCTGGAGATCCCCCGGCGCGACCTCGACGTTAATTCTCTTAAGGGAAAGCTTACCGTGGCGTTGGATAGCGTGCAGGATCCCGGGAACTTGGGTACGATCGTGAGGTTGTGCTCATGGTTTGGGGTTAAGACCTTGCTCTGCTCCAAGGGATGCGCCGATGTGTACAACCCCAAGGTTGTGCAATCGACGATGGGCGCGCTGGGCCGTGTGGCCGTCCATTATTGCGACTTGGAGGAGGTGTTGCCGAGTGTAGGGGAGCCCATCTACGGCACGTTCCTTGACGGCAAGGACTTGTTCCATACCCCGTTGACATCCTCGGGAGTGATCGTCATGGGCAACGAGGGCAACGGAGTGTCGCCAGGCGTCGCGCGCTTGGTGTCTCACCGGTTATATATCCCCCCATATCCCGCCGACGCGGAGGCGGTAGAGTCGCTCAATGTGGCCACTGCGACGGCCATCACTTTAGCGCGGTTCCGAAATCCATGATTATCCCATGGGTCGAAAGTGTGGGAAACGGGGATGAAAAATTTTGCCGTGAGCGAAAAAAAAGCTACCTTTGTATGATATTTTACCGTATGAGACAAGGCCGCTCGGACGGCTTTGCGAAGGGAAAGGTAATTAGTTAATTAACACTGTTTTACAGAAATATGCTTGATCAAGAGCGAATAACGAAAATCAATATTGAAAACGAGATGAAGACCGCCTACATCGATTATTCGATGTCGGTGATCGTATCGCGCGCCTTGCCCGACGTGCGCGACGGCCTCAAGCCGGTGCATCGTCGTGTGCTGTTCGGAATGAACGAGATGGGCAATACTTCCAACAAGCCTCATAAGAAATCGGCCAACTGCGTGGGCGAGGTGATGGGTAAATACCACCCCCACGGCGACTCGTCGATCTACGGTACCGTGGTGCGTCTGGCTCAGGATTGGGCGATGCGCTACAAGCTTGTGGATGGCCACGGCAACTTTGGCTCGATCGACGGAGATTCCCCAGCGGCTATGCGTTACACCGAGGTGCGCTTGGACAAGCTCGGCGAGGAGATGTTGCGCGACATCGGCTCGGAAACTGTTGATTTTCAGATGAACTACGATAACACTCGACCTGAGCCGACGGTGCTCCCCACGCGCTTCCCCAACCTGCTGGTGAACGGCGCTTCGGGTATCGCCGTGGGCATGGCCACCAATATGCCCCCTCACAACCTGACGGAGTCCATCAACGCCTGTATCGCGCTTATCGACAACCCCGACTTGACGATCGACGACCTTATTAAATATATACCGGCACCCGATTTCCCCACGGGCGGTACTATTTACGGCTACTCGGGCGTGAAGGAGGCCTTCAACACTGGCCGCGGACGCATCGTAATCCGCGCCAAGGCCGAGATCGAGCATGAGAAGGACCACGACGTGATCGTCGTCAACGAGATCCCCTACAACGTCAACAAGGCCGAGCTGATCAAGGACATCGCCAACCTGGTGAACGAAAAGAAGCTCGAGGGTATCGCCGACCTTAACGACGAGAGCGACTATAAGGGCATGCGCATCGTCATCAAGCTGCGCGCCGACGCCAACGCCAACGTGGTGTTGAACAAGCTCTACAAGATGACCCAGATGCAGTCGTCATTCTCGGTGAACAACGTCGCCTTGGTTCACGGCCGTCCCAAGACCTTGAACCTCAAGGAACTTTTGTCCCACTTCATCGACCATCGCCACGACGTCGTTACCCGCCGCACCCAATACGAGCTTCGCAAAGCCCAGGAGCGCGCCCACATCCTTGAAGGCCTGATCATCGCCTCCAAGAATATCGACGAAGTGATCGCCATCATCCGCTCTTCCGAGAACGACGACGAGTCGAAACAACGCTTGAGCGAGCGTTTCGGCTTGAGCGACGCCCAGTGCCGCGCCATCCTGGATATGCGCCTGAAGCAACTCCAGAAACTCGACCAGGAAAAGCTCCAGAACGACTACGACGCCATCATGGCCGAGATCGAGCGCCTGCAGCTCATCCTCAACGACGACCATGTGTGCCGCGAGCTGATCAAGAGCGAATTGGTAGAGGTGAAAGAGCAGTTCGGCGATGCCCGCAAGACCGACATCGACTACATGGCCGGTGACTTCAACGCCGAGGACTTCTACGCCGACGACGACATGATCATCACCATCTCCCACCTGGGTTACATCAAGCGCACCCCGCTGAGCGAATTCCGCGCCCAGAACCGTGGTGGAGTAGGCGCCAAGGGAGCCGACTCGCGCGACGAGGACTTCATCGAGCACATCTACACCGCCTCCATGCACTCCTACATGCTCTTCTTCACCGAGCGCGGGCGATGCTACTGGCTAAAGGTATACGATATCCCCGAGGGCGCCAAGAACACCAAGGGCCGAGCCATCCAGAACCTCCTCAACATCGAGGCGGGCGACAAGGTGCGAGCCTACATCAGCATAAAGGGCTTGAACGACAAGGAATACGTCAACTCCCACAACCTCATCTTCTGCACCAAGAACGGCGTGATCAAGAAGACCTCCTTGGAAGCCTACTCGCGCCCCCGCGCAGCCGGTGTCAACGCCATCGTGATTCGCGAAGACGACCAATTGATCCAAGTTGCGCTTACCGATGGCGACTCCGAGATCCTCATGGCCAACCGAAACGGACGCGCCATCCGCTTCCATGAAAGCAAGGTAAGAGCTATGGGCCGCATGTCTACCGGCGTGCGAGGCATGAAGCTCGACGGCGGCGACGACGAGGTTGTTGGCATGATCTGCATGAACCACAACACCGAAAATACCGTTATGGTACTGTCGGAGAACGGCTTCGGCAAGCGCACCGAATTGGAGGCTTACCGTGTCACCAACCGCGGAGGCAAGGGTGTCAAAACCATGAACGTCACCGACAAGACCGGTCGCCTTGTGGCCATCCTCAGCGTCAACGACGACAACGACCTCGTGATTATCAACCGCTCCGGCATCACCCTGCGAGTCCACGTCTCCGACGTGCGCGTGATGGGCCGCGCCACCCAAGGCGTGCGCATCATCAACCTCGACAAGCGTGGCGACACCATCGCATCCGTTTGCTGCGTCGCCTCCGACCCCGAGGAAGAAGTCGAGGCAGTTGAGGAAGGCGAGGAGCTCGAAACCCTCAACCCTGACGCCGACGTAGAGGACGTTGAAGCCGAGGAAATCGACGAAACCGAGGAAGAGTCAGGCGAATAGCCCCTCTTTCCTCCTTTTCCCCTTCCCTCCTTTAAAGATTTAATGCTTTAATGCTTTAAATTCCACTAAACTGAAAACTGAAAACAGAAAGCTGAAAACTGAAAATACCATTAAATCCATAATTTTCAACAGTATGAAAAAGACAGCTATCTTAGGCCTGTGCCTTGTCGCCGCCGGCAGCATGTCGGCCCAGATGAGCGTGGTGAAGGACGTACAAGCCGCCATTAAGGGTGGCAACCCCGACTACGCCGCAGCGTTGACCCAAATCGCCCCGGCCCTCGAAAACGAGGAGTCGAAAGGCGAGGCTCTCACTTGGTACGTAGCCGGCAAGACCGGTTTCGACTTCTACGACAACCTTTTCGCCAAGAAATCCCTTGGTCAGGATGTTGACGGCTCGCAGCTTGCCGACGCAATCCTCAAAGGCTACGAGTACTACAACACCGCCTTCCCCCTCGACCAGGTAACCGACGCAAAGGGCAAGGTCAAGACAAAATACACCAAAGAGATGGCCAAAACCATCGCCAGCCACTACAACGACTTCAACCAGGCCGCTGTCATCGCTTGGGAAGCCAAGGATTATCCCAAAGCTTACCAGGCTTGGGACGTGTGGGTAGCAATCCCCAACAACCAATACCTGGGCAAAGAGGCTCCCGCGGCTCCCGCCGACACCATTGTTTCTGAGATCGTCTACAACCAGGCCCTCGCCGCTTGGCAGATGGACGACCTGCCCCTCGCCCTCAAGACCATGGAGAAAGCTCAAAGCATGGGCTACAACAAAAAGCAGCTCTACGACTACGGCATCTCCATCGCCTACCAGCTTAAGGACAACGACCAGCTCACCAAATTCGCCGAGGAAGGCTACAAGCTCTACGGCAAGGAGGATCCCAAGTATCTGCAGCTGATGATCAACAGTAAGATCGAGAAAGAGCAGTACGACGAGGCCAAAAAGATGCTCGAGGAGGCTCTCCAGGCCGATCCCGACAACGCCCAGCTCTACAACATCTTGGGCATCCTCTACGAGTCGCAGAAGGACAACGATACCGCCATCAAGTACTACAAGCAGGCTATCGAGAAGGACGCCGCTCTGGCCAACGCCCAGTACAACTACGGCCGCAAGCTCTGCGAGCAAGCCTACGCTATCGGTGACGAGAGCGCCAACCTCAGCCAAGCCGAGTACAACAAGGTGCGCGCCGAGAAGATCGACCCCCTGTTCAAGGAGGCCGCACAGCACCTTGAGGAGGCTTACCAGCTCGACCCCGACAACATGAGCGACGCCCTCCGCTACCTCAAGAACGTTTACTACAACCTCAACGACGAGGCCAACCTCAAGCGCATCGAGGGTCTACTCTAATACGCTATCTATTACGATATCGGGTCGCAACTTGCAAGGGTTCGCGACCCTCTTCCGCTTTTAAACGTTATATAGTAAAAAATTTATACTTACAACATTATGAAAGTAAAACTAATTTTTGCGGCTGTGGCCATGACTCTCGCCTTGGCTTGCGGCGCCAATACCGCTTACGCCCAGGGAGGCCCCGGGCTCGTAGTACAAGGCACACAGACGGTTGAGAAACTCCCCACAAAAGCCAAATCCTTCATCAACAAGCACTTCAAGGACGTAGCCGTCACCAAGTGCCAGGAATATTTCGCCAAAGGGAAATATGAGGTAGAATTGCGCAACGGCGTTGACTTGGAATTTGACCGCAACGGCAAGATCACCGAGATCGACGCCCCCGACAACACCACCCTCGCCGCTTCGGTCGTCAAGGACATCCTGCCCTCCAATGCCTGGAAACGCCTTGAGAAACAGGGCCTGACCTCCTCGGTTGAATCCATCGAATTCAAACGCGGCAAAGTTTACGAGGTAGAATTGAACATCCCCTCGCCCGACACCTACATTTTCGACATCAACGGCACCTTTATCGCCATCGAAGACTAGCTGGCTGGCGACAGCGACGACGGCGTGCAGCCGAAGCGCTGCTTGAACGCCGTCGCGAAATGCGACCGATTGCGGAAACCTACCGCCAAATACACATCTGAGGGGCGGCTCTGGCCCGTGCTGACCAATTCCTTGGCACGGTCGAGCCGCTTCGCTTGTAACCACCGCTGCGGAGTCGAGGCCGAAATCTTCGCGAAATCACGCTTGAACGTCGACAACGATCGCCCGCTGTACGACGCGAACTCCTTCATCGACAAATCGTGCGTATAATTCAGCTCCATAAACTCCAGCAAGTCAATCTTCCACGTCTCACGGAAATCAAATAGGGTAGGGGCCAGGCGACGGTCGGCCCCGATCAGTGCCCACACCGCTTCGTCCAGCTTCCGCGTCAACACCTCCGGTGTCGGGTTAAGCTGCTCCTGCTGGTACGGCACAAGGCTCTGGAACAAGCTCCGCAACTCCAGCGTAGGCTCCAGAATCAACGCGAACTCCTCGATCGGCTTCTCATGGAAGCGATCCAAGGCTTGGATCGACGACTGATGGCGATTATAATGATCCTTGAGGAACGGCCGCTCCAGCGTAATGGCGATCGACTGGTACGGCGTGTCGCCGTCCGACAATTTCGCGATCGACGCCCCGCAATCCCTCCTCACGAAAATATATTGCCCCGGATACGCCGTGACCGTCTCCGAGCCCTTCCTCACCTCGAATCGCCCCGACTGGATATACAGCACCACATGCCGAGGCACGCGAAACTCACAAAAGCAATCGTGATGTATCAGCGAGAACCACAGCGTCTCCTCATAATTGTTCACATTAATCGACTTCATCGCCTACATTCATTTACCGCGAATATACAAAAAATCTCGTAAACCACCCCACGCGTCAGCCCAGGGGGCCGGCTCTTGGACGACCATCACGCGTCAGCCCTCCCTGGGAGCGGCCGCTGCCCTCAGCGGCCATACCATCCAGCCCGCGATCTCGTAGGGATTCCACAATCAGTGGTCGGCAAGCCGACTATTCTCACGATTTTTTCCATCCCCATCCCCCTCTCCCTTTCCCCAAGAACCCCAGAAAACGAAGAAACAAAACAAAGAAATCTGGAGATTCAAGAACGAAGTGCAAAATCCGTCGTTCTGAATAGCCCCCTA
>JAJPXC010000025.1 GCA_021205635.1 Bacteroidales bacterium
GCCGAGGGGTTTGGGGGCCGATCCTTTTTCTGACGCAAAGATAAAAAGCCGCCTGTGCCATATTGTGGCACAGGCGGCTTAAATTAGTTAAAAGTTTATAGTTTCTAGTTGCTAGTCTTTATGGCGGAGCACGTCGATAACCTCGTCGTAGTGAGGCTCGTGGGTGATTTCCTCAACCAGGTCGCTATAGATCACGTTGCGGTCCTCGTCGAGCACGATCACGGCGCGCGCAAGCAGTCCGGCGAGCGGACCGTCGACAATCTGCAATCCATATTTCTGGGCGAACATGGGAGAGCGGAACGCTGAGGCGACGGTCACGTCCTCAATGCCCTCGGCCGTGCAGAAACGCCCCGAGGCGAAGGGAAGATCCATCGAGATGCACAACACCTGGGTGTTGTCCAATCCGGCGGCCTCCTTGTTGAAACGGCGCACCGAAGCAGCGCACACGGGGGTGTCCAACGACGGGAATATATTCATCACTACTCGCTTGCCGCGGTAATCGGAGCAGTGAACTTCTTTCAACTCGGGGGTGACGAGAGTAAAGCACGGAGCTTTCTCCCCCACGCGGGGAATGGTGCCGTAAGTGTGGCAGGGCTGGCATTTGAAATAGATGGTTTCCATATAGGTTTTCAGTATTAAATTCTTTTTAGTTTCGACTGAAATCGAGAAAAACCGATTGAAATCGGAGGAAGTCAATCTCGACAGGACATCCTCATCGGGAAGCCCCCGTAACGGGGGTTTGGGGGCCTATCATCATTATAACGTCGTCGGCAAGGTGATTGTTGAACGCGGGGATAATTTCTCGCGCGATACCCTGGCGGTCGGCCAAGATAATGGCCGGAAAGGCCGTCACGCCGCAGTCGCGGGCCAGGGCTCGGGCCGAAATCAACCGGTACTCGCCCACGCGGTCGTAGCCCAACAGCGGCTCAATCTGGTCGGCATTCGACGTCACGAATGCCCACAGCACCTGCACGCTCGTGGGCAACTGGGCAACAGCCTCACGCACGGCCTCGATAGTGGCCTTGGTCGAAGCCACCTCAGGTGACAACACTACAATCAGGGTAGGGGAGATAAACCCGTCGCCCCGGTGATAGGTGTACCGCTCGCCCGTGGTCGTGGGACACGAGAATGCGGGCACAGGTTGTCCCTTGAGCGACTCCAGGGCGAACGTTCCCTGACGGTAGCGCGCGAACTCTTCCGGGAACCACGCGATCAGTCCTTGCTCCGAGAAATCGGGCGTTTCCGATGGCAGCGTGGTGAAGTCGACGCGTATCGACTGCTCGCTTATTGACCCGGGATTGTTTTCCACCTCCATCCTCACGGGCATATAATTCTCTGGGTCAAGCCAAAGCGTCAACTCTTTGGCGTCATAACCCTGAAAACGCCTCAGAGCTCGTACCACAGGCGTGCGCACGCCTTGCCGCAGGCTGTCGGGGGTGAAATGCCAGGTGTAGGTGGTGTCGCGCTGGATTTCGCGCAATTGACGGGCGAGGAATTGGGGAAGGATCTCGGTGAACTGGGCGTTGTTCTGCACGCCACGGGAGTAGTCGGGCAGGCGCGCTGCCGAACCTGCGCCGAGCGGTATCGAGTCCCACTGCCAGTGATACTCCTGCAGCCGCTGGTCGCGATATCGGTAGTGGCTGCCGTTGGCGTAGGCGCTCCACCCCTTCGACGTGCCGCTCGCCGTGGGCACCTCCCACTGGATGATATAGTCGGCCGGGGCTATTGAGTCGCCCTCCGACGACCACATCTCCACGGTGTAGACCACCGGCTCGCTGAACGCCGGCATCGTCACCTCGTAGGTGGCGCGGCCGTGGTAGCCGTCGGCCTCCTGCAGGGCTGAGACAATATCAGCAATCCCCTGAGCTTGCGAGCCCAAGGGACATAGTGCCGCTATCACAAATAACAAGTACACTGTCCTTCTCATAAACCTCATTTAGTTGACGCTTTCAGAAATATAACAATATTGCTTGATTTTAGTTTTTTAGTCGACTGAAATCGACATAAATCGACAGAGGTCGATTGAAATCAATCCCGTTAATCCCCGAGCGTGCGCGGAGCCTAGGGGGGCCGGCCTTGGACGGCCGTCGCAAATATGCTATTTACCGCTTGGCTTGGAAAAAGGAGCGCATCAGGTAGGCGCATTCGTCAGCCAGCACGCCTGCTGTAACCGTGGCTTTGGGATGGAAAGGCGAGCGGGATGTGAATGTGGCGTATCCACGCTTGACGTCGGTAGCGCCATACACAACACGTTTCACCTGCGCCCAACCGATGGCACCAGCGCACATCAGGCACGGCTCCACGGTGACGTACAGCGTGCAGTCCTGTAGATATTTGCCGCCAAGAGCGGTCATTGCCGCCGTCAAGGCTTGCATCTCGGCATGGGCCGTGATGTCGTTGAGCCGCTCGGTCATGTTATGGCCACGGCCGATTATGCGTCCTTTGCAAGCCACAACAGCACCGATAGGCACTTCGCCCTCGTCCATCGCGGCTTTGGCCTCTACCAAGGCTTGGCGCATCATTCTCTCGTCGTCGTTCAGCTCTATCATAGCAGGGGGATGGTGAGGCCTTCGTTGGCGATGGTGACGGGGGAGAATTCCTCGAGTGCTTGGGCCAAGTGCTCCTCCTCGCTGAGGTAGGACTTGGAAAAGTGACCCAAGAGGAGGCCCTTGACCTCGGCGTCACGGGCGATGCGGGCGGCCTCGCGGGCAGTGGAATGGAAGCGTTGATGCGCTTTTTCGGTGGAATCATCGGCGTAGGTGGCCTCGTGGTACAGAAGGTCGACACCGCGGATGGCGTCCACCACCGGCGGATAGTAAGTGGTATCAGAGATATAGGCGTAGGAGACGGAGGGATCGGGATCAGTGGTGAGCCACGAGTTGGGAATCACGGTGCCGTCCTCCTTTATGTAGTCTTCGCCCTGCTTGATCCCTTGGCGCAGGTGGATGGGCACATGATGGTACTCCATCATGTCGCCGCGCAGGTGGCGGGGCTTGGGCTTCTCGCGAAAGATGAAGCCCACGGTGGGCACGCGGTGGTTCAACGGCACGGTTTCGACCGTGATGGCGTCGTTCTCGAGGATGACGGCGCGCTCAGGTTTGATGATGTTGAAGTCGATCTCCACCGACAGGTTGTGGCAGAAGAAATCGAGCATGCGCTGGAACATCTCAGCCCCCTCCTTAAATGTGTGGATGGTGATCTTCCCCGAGTTGCCGTGCAGGGAGAGGGTGGACAGCAACCCCACCAATCCCAGGCAGTGGTCGCCGTGCAGGTGACTGATAAAGATGTGGCGCAGGCGCGAAAACTTGATCCTCATCTTGCGCGCCTGCAGCTGGGTACCCTCGCCGCAATCCACCATGTAGAGGGTGTCGCGTATGTCGAGCACCTGGCACGTGGGGTTGTGGCGCAGCGTGGGAGTCGCCGAACCGCAGCCCAATATTTTCACCTCAAAGCGGGCCATTGGGGGAGTTTTCAGTTTTCAGTTTTCAGTCAATTCCTTGTTTTTTCGACATGTCGTGCACTCGTGTATTCGTGTAGCCGTGCAGTCGATTATTTTTTGTGCTTGATCATGTAGAGCGCGATCTGCACGGCGTTCAAGGCGGCGCCCTTCTTGATCTGATCGCCTACCACCCAGAACGATAGCCCGTTGGGATCGGTCAAGTCCTTGCGGATGCGTCCCACGTAAACGGGATCCTTGTGGGCGATCTCCAGGGGCATGGGGTAGCGCTTGTTGGCGGGATCGTCTACCACTACCAATCCCTCGCCTTTTTCGAAGGCGGCGCGTGCCTCCTCGACCGATACAGGCTGCTCTGTCTCCACCCAGATAGCCTCGGAGTGGGTGCGCATCACCGGCACGCGAACGCAGGTGGCCGAAACGTCCAATTTGGGGGCGTGCATGATCTTCTTGGTCTCGTTGTACATCTTCATCTCCTCCTTGGTGTATCCGTTGTCGAGGAACACGTCAACGTGAGGGATGACGTTGTAGGCTAGTTGGTAGGCGAATTTCTCAACCGTGGGCTCTTCGCCTCGCTCAATCTGGCCGTATTGGCGCACGAGCTCGTCCATGGCAGCGGCGCCGGCGCCCGAGGCAGCCTGGTAGGTGGCCACGTGCACGCGCTTGATGGGCGTAAGGTCGTTGATGGGCTTCAGGGCCACAACCATCTGGATGGTGGTGCAGTTGGGGTTGGCGATGATGTTGCGGGGAGCGTTGAAGGCGTCGTCGCCGTTAACCTCGGGAACAACCAGGGGCACGTCCTGGTCCATGCGGAAGGCCGAGGAGTTGTCGATCATGATGGCGCCGTGACGGGTGATGGTGTCGGCAAACTGCTTGCTCACGCCGGCTCCGGCCGATACGAAAGCGTAGTCAACGCCGCGGAAGTCGTCGTTGTCCTGGAGAAGTTTCACCTCGTATTCCTTGCCGCGGAAAGTGTACTTTCGGCCGGCGCTGCGCTGGGAACCAAACAACAACAACTCGTCGACGGGGAAATTCTGCTCGTCGAGCACGCGGAGAAACTCCTGACCCACGGCGCCCGAGGCGCCAACAATGGCTACTTTCATTTTATGCAAATCTCGTTAATATTATATGTATAAGCTTTGACCCGCGAAGTTACACATTTTAAACCACACAAGTGGAAATTCGCCCCAAAAATTTGCGCTCGCGCCTAGATGGTAAGGCGCAACGTGGCACCATAACGGCGCGGTAACCCCCGTTGCAAGAACGAGTTGCCCATCGACTGGAAGTAGAACGTGGCGTAGCGCGTGCCCGTAAGATTTTCGGCCCAACCCTGCAGCGACCAGTCGCGCCAGTTGAGCGTCACCGAGGTGCCCAGCAATCCGTAGAACTTCTGCTCCACGGTGTTGGCCTCGTCCCATGAGATTGGCCCCACGCCTCGCGCGTCCACGCTGAGGTCGAGCGAAAAGTCGGCTGTCAACGGCTGGCGATAGGTCACGCCCCCGAAAAGGGTATGCTCGGGGGCATACGGCACGCGGTGGCCGCGCATCTGCGCTATGCCGTTGTCGAAGTTGCGGAAACGGGCGTGCGTCCAGCCGTAGGAGGCGTTTACGCGCCATCGCGGCGTGGGGCGATACGCGGCCGACAACTCGCAGCCGTAGCTGTGGGTGCGCCCGGCGTTGGTCATGATGCGACCCGTGGTGGTGCCCGCGGGGAACATCGTCAACTGTTGGTCGCGGCAGTCGATGAAGAACGCGGCCGCTTGCAACTCAAGCCGGGCCTCGGCTGTCGTCCAATGGGCACCCACTTCGTAATTCCAACTCTTCTCAGGCTTGTAGCTCACGATTTGGTCAATATCGTAGCCCATGTCGAAACCCATGGTGGCCATCACCTGTTGTTGCAATACGTCGGAGAACATCTGCGTGTTGTAACCCCCTGATTTATAGCCTTTTGCTACGGTTGCGTAAATATTGTCGCTGGCCTTGTCTCCGAATTGGTAGGACAGCGAGAAGCGGGGCAACAATTCCAAGTCGTGGCGGTGCAGCGCTCCTGCATGATCCATGGTCACCGGCACTTGCGCCAGCAGCATTCCGTTGGCTGCCAAGTGGATAGAGTAGCTGCCGTCGCAGTAGGAGTGGTAATCAAGCATCGACCGCTCGAAGTCCAAGCGCAGGCCAACGGCGGCGGTCCAGCGCCCCAATTTCAACTCGCTGCGGTGGTAGGCGGCCACGCCCCATGCGGGCAAGTGGAATTTCGAGCCGAGCAGAAACTCATCTTGGTCCCAAGTCATGGGCCGCTCGGGGTTGTATTTGTTGTAATTCCCTGTGATCAAGCCCGATATGCCGTCCTCGAAGAAGGTGACAGGGGCCGACATCGATGTGCGGCGATAGAATCCAAAAGCCCCCGCCATCCAAGAGTATTTATCCGCTATGCCTTTGGCGATAAAGTCCTGGGTTACAGCCCATTCGTGGCGGATTTGCGACAGGGTGAAATATTTCAAGGGCAGGAAATCCTGGTCGAGAGTCATGCGGTCGTGGATGTACTGGAACGACGAAATCGACGACAGTGTCACGCCCGAGGGCAATCGCCAATTCACTGTCAATCCGTCGGTTACACCGTCGCGGCGATAATAGCAAGTGTCGTTATAGGCGATTTGACCCGTGGCAACCGATTGGTAAGGATACCCGCCTTGGCGGGAGATTGACACGGCGGCGGTGTTTTCAATGTCCACGTTGTCGGATGGTTGCCAAACGGTTTTCCACCTTACCGAGCCTTGGCGCTCCTTGTCCAAGCGACCGTTGTTATAAGCGTTGCGGAAAAAACCCTTGGTGGTGGTGAAATAGGCCGACAGGCTCATTGCCAAGGGGTCGCTCAGCCGCTGGTAGTGGCTTGCCCCCAGCTTGAACGATGTACCCGAGCCACCCTCCAGCAGCACTCGCGTGCCCTGAAACCGCATCGGTGAAAGGGTGTAAATCGAAATCAGTCCGCCCATCGTATTGCGCCCGTACAAAGCGCTTTGCGGGCCGCGCATCACCTCCACGCGCTCGATATCCATCAGGTCGAAATCGTAGTTGTCCTTGTTCAGAAACGGCACGTTGTCGACCGTCAAGCCCACGGCCGGCTCGTCGATGCGGGCGCCGATGCCGCGGATGTAGATGGACGAAGTCATGCGAGAACCGTAATCGGGTATGTAAAAGTTGGGCGACATCTCGCTCACCTGCTTCATGGTCACTACTCGGTAGTCCTCCACCTCCTCGCGGGTCACCACCGTCGCGGCTACCGGTTCGGCCGTCAGCGACGTTCCCTGCTTGATGGCAGTCACCGACACCTCTCGCAGCTCCTGACCCTCAATTGAGTCGTCAAATCCCTCACCAACAACCCCTTCGCTTCCATATTGAGCGGGCACTGGCTCCCCGGCCCACGCAGCCAAGGCGCCCATCGCTAGCACCGATAACGAAACAAGCATTCTAAACATACCGCGAAATTACCCCATTCCCCCCACC
>JAJPXC010000039.1 GCA_021205635.1 Bacteroidales bacterium
AGTGTTCTTCAAATCAATTGATTAATTTTGCAGTTGCTTGTTGACTCTACAAATTAAAATTTAACTGAGTATTGTTTGTTAGTTAAAAAATAACAATTAATTTTGTGCCCAGTTAGTGATTTCAATCACTTTCGGATAGCATAATAATCACATCCCTGTATACACTTTACAACATGGAGAAAGAGTTTTGTCGTGAGACAAGGCTCTTTCGCTTTATATACTAGGCAGCCACGGGACGGTGGCTGTTCCATCCTCTTGAGAGGGACAAGCCACCGTGCCCCGCGGTTGGCCGCGGAGGCCTCTTAAAGCTCCTCAATAAAAGCCACAATTTCATCCCAATAATCGCACTCCGCAACCCGCGACAGCCGCGCCTCCAGGGGGCAAGGCCCGTCGCCGCGGCGGTTGATTATCCCATCGACCACCTCTAAAGCCTCGCCAGGTATTCCTCTCGCCTCTAAATAGGCCATCGCTTTACGAGAGACCACTCGGGTGTAATAACGTGTCACCCCACCGCGAGCCATCACAACAGCGGCACCCAGACCACTCACCTTGTCCACCACTTTTGCTCCCTTCAGCCAGCCGTTCATGCAGGCCTGATAAAGCGGCGCCACCCCTCGCTCGGAGAGGTGGTGCTCAGCGCCGTCGGGGGTGATCACAACCAGGGTGTCACACTCACGCAAAAGGACAAAGGGGGATGACGTCATGCTTGGCGACGCAGTTTCTCGGCGTAGGCGTTGATCTTGTGCAACTCATCGGGGATATGAATCTCCTGCGGGCAGTGGGGAGCGCAGACGCCGCAACCAATGCAGTGGGCGGCTTGGCGCAATCGAGGCACCTTGCGGTCGTAGCCCACGAGGAAACGCTTGCGCGCCTGGGCGAAGTGGGGATCGCGAGCGTCGTCGACGATGTTGTCCTCATTGAGCATCTGGTTGTAGTGGGCGAACGTCGAGGGAATGTCGATACCGTAGGGACATGGCATGCAGTACTGGCACTCGGTGCAGGGAATCGCGGGGTGCTCCATCATCAGCCTGGCGATGTGCATCAGCGTGGCGTCCTCCTCGGCCGTGAGGGGATGCAAGGGCGAGAACGTCTTGAGATTCTCCTTGAGGTGGTCCATGTAGGTCATGCCCGAAAGAACCGTGAGGATATTCTCGGGAGTACCGGCGTAACGGAATGCCCATTTGGCGGGAGTGTCGCCTGGGCGATCTTTCTGCATGATGGCCAACAAGTTGTTGGACACATTGGCCAGTCGGCCACCGAGTAAAGGCTCCATCACCACGGCGCAGATGCCGCGGCGTGTCAACTCGCCATAGAGGTATTTGGCGTCGGTCTCGCGCTCGTTGTCGGCCTTGGCCTGCTCCCAGTCAACGTAATTGAGCTGGATTTGCACGAAGTCCCATTTCAAGCGGCCTTCGTCGTGCATCTTCAAGGCGTGGTCAAACACCTCGATATCACCGTGATATGAGAATCCAAGGTTGCGGATACGGCCGTTCTGGCGCTGTTCGATGAGCCAGTCAAGAATGCCGTTTTCCTCGTAACGGTGATTGAACGCCTCAAAACTACCCACACCCACGCAGTGGAGCAGCAGGTAATCGACGTAATCGGTGCGCAGGTATTTCAGCGAGTTCTCAAACATCTCCTGCGATTTCTCGCGAGGCCATGTCGATTCATCGAAATTAGACAACTTTGTTGCCAAGAAGTAGGAATCGCGGGGGTAACGGCTCAGCGCCTCGCCCATGGCTTTCTCCGATCGGCCTTTGCAATAGGCGGGGGACGTGTCGAAGTAGTTTACGCCTCCGGCGATGGCCACGTCCACCTGGCGGTTAACCTCCTCCTGGTCGATGCCGCCATCCTCATTCTCGGGTGCTCCTGCGGGAGCCGGAAGCACTGGCAGGCGCATGCAGCCGTAGCCCAGGAGCGACACGCGATCCCCGGTCGACGGGTTTACGCGGTAAGTCATCTCGCCTCCCTCATCATCTTGCTCGGATGAGGCTTGACGGGTGACGCACGAGGTGCCGGCCAGCATGGTCGCTCCCGCGCCGATGCCCATATATTTCAAAAATTTACGGCGTGATATATCGTTGGTTTTCATCTTGTTATCCGATTATAGGTTTGACAGGAACGTGAGTGTCGCGACCTTCGACGGTGATGGCGCTCACTGGGCTTACGGGGCACAGGTGCTCGCAGGCACCGCAACCGATACACAATGCAGGGTTGACCACGGGACGTTTTTGGCGCGACCCTTCGGACACCTCCACCATCACGATAGCCTCAGCCGGGCAGTGGCGGGCGCAGTTGCCGCAATTCTCCCCGTCGGCCGCGGCCAAACATGCGTCGTAATCCACTGAAGCCACGGCCACGGAAACTGCAGTGCGCTCCTCAACGGTAATGAATTTGATCGATCCGGTGGGGCATACCGTCGAGCAGCGATTGCACTCGGGGCGGCAGTAGCCCGTGGTGAAGACCATCTCGGGAATCATAAATCCATCGAGCGAAATTTTTGGTTGCAGCACGCCGTTGGGACACTGGTTGATACACAGTTGGCAACGGGTGCAGTGGTCGTGGAACGACTTGTAGCTTCTCGCGCCGGGAGGAGCGATTGGTTGCTTGCGTTCGGGGGCGTGCTTGGGTCGGAGTGCCGCCAGTCCGCCGTCGGTTGTCTTGCCCTGAGCCCAGGCAACAGCGGTGCCAGCGCCAACGGCCAAGCCGGTCATCATGAATTGACGACGGCCATTGTCTTGGGCCTTGACCTCAGCCTTGGGTGCCTCAGCCTTGGGTGCCTCAGCCTTATTCTCAATGAATTTCTCATCTTCCTTGTGATCGTTTTTTGGGGCGACCACCGAGTAAGAAATAGCGTTGGTGGAGCAATTGCCGATGCAATCCATGCAGGCCACGCAGCGAGTGTAATCGACGCGGTGGTTCTTGGTGTCGATGCACGAGGCCTTGCACTCGCGGCCGCATTTGCCGCAGTTGATACACTTGGATGTATCGATCCTGATTTTGTACAGAGCGCCCTTCGACAAATAGCCCAGCAATGTGCCCACAGGGCAGATGTTGTTGCACCACCAGCGGCCCTTGAAGAAGGCAAACCCACCTACCACGACAAGCGTTAACACGGCCACAAGCGTCACTATCGCGTTCCACGCTGTTGAGCCGTCAACGGTGTAAAATGTCACTGAGTTCTCGGCCTCGGCCACAGCGGCCATACCGTTATTTGCCAGGTCATAAACGGGGGCCAGCAGCGACGACGCGATTCGGCCATACGCGCTATAGGGCGCTATCAGCGAGGCGATGGCCTTTGCCGCTCCTCCAGCGCACAGCAAAGCAATAAACACCACAGCCACGCCCAATCGCAAGCTCTGCTTATTGGGGGTGAACCGGAAACGATTTTTGCGCTTTTTCTTGGTGCCCACGCGACCTCTCAACCATGTGAACCCGTCCTGCATCACGCCCAACGGACAGATGATGGAGCAGTACACGCGGCCGAAAATCACCGTGAGCAACGCCACCACAGCAAGAGCCGCGATGTTCAACGCCAGTAATGCGGGAACTACTTGAATCTTGGCCATCCAGCCGAACCATGCGGCCGCCATTCCCGTGAAATCCAAAAAGAGCCATGTGATAGCGAGGAAAAACGCCCACGCTAATACAACCCTGACTGTCTTTAGCATATTCCTTGTAATAATGATTGTGAATATTAGATTCTTATCGCTTATTGCGCAAAGATAGCAACTTTTCGGCTCAATCGCAAAAATTTCACTAAATTCGCGTAAAATTCGCAACAAATGGACGCATCAATCCTTACCAAACTATACAAAGACGTCACCGGCCAGGAGCCGCAGCAAGTCACCGAACTTCCATCGTCGGGTAGCAACCGCCGATACTTCCGTCTTTCGGGTCCCCGATCCCTGATTGGGGTCCTTGGCACCTCGCTTCCTGAGAACGAGGCCTTTATTTACCTCGACCAGCATTTTCGCGAGCGTGGCCTGCCGGTGCCTGAAGTATTGGCCGTAAGCGATGACAAGATGGCTTACCTGCAAGAGGATTTGGGCGACAGTCTGCTCTTCCAAGCCATCGCCAAGGGCCGCGCCACGCGCTCGTTCTCGGCCGAGGAGAAAGACCTGCTGGTCAAGACGATACGCCTGCTTCCCGACGTGCAGTTCAACGGCGCCGTAGGATTGGATTTCTCCAAGTGCTACCCATTGGCCGAATTCGACGTTAGGTCAATAATGTGGGATCTTAACTATTTCAAATACTGCTTCTTAAAAGCTACAGGATTGGAATTTTCGGAGGACAAGCTTGAGGACGATTTCCAGGCGATGGCCGAGGTGTTGATGCGCAGCCAGTCGAGCACGTTCATGTACCGCGATTTCCAGTCGCGCAACGTGATGTTGCGTCCCGACGGCACTCCCTGGCTCATCGATTTCCAAGGGGGGCGCAAAGGACCCTTCTACTACGATGTGGCCTCGTTCCTGTGGCAAGCGAAGGCCAATCTGCCCGACTCGCTGCGACAGGAGCTGATAGACGAGTACATCGACGCCCTGCGCAAGTACAAGCCCGTTGACAAGGAGTATTTCCACGAGCAGTTGCGTCACTTCGTTCTGTTCCGCACATTGCAAGTGCTTGGAGCCTACGGATTTAGAGGTTATTTCGAGAAGAAACCGCATTTTATGCAGTCGGTTCCGTTCGCCATCGCCAATCTGCGCACTCTCCTCGAGGAACCTTACCCCGAATATCCTTATTTAAGCCAGATACTCAAGCAGCTAACCGAGATGAAGCAATTTTCCGACGAGTTGGAGAAACGCTCGCTCACAGTGAAAGTGATGAGTTTCGCCTACAAGAAGGGTATCCCCAACGACACCTCGGGCAACGGCGGTGGCTATGTGTTTGATTGTCGCGCCGTTAACAACCCCGGCAAATACGAGCGCTACAAACCGTTCACGGGCCTCGACCCGCAAGTGATCTCTTTCTTGGAGAACGATGGCGAGATACTCACGTTTCTGGAGCACGCCACCGAACTGGTCGACGCTTCCGTGGAGCGTTACAAGGAGCGCGGGTTCACGAATCTGATGGTATCGTTCGGTTGCACGGGTGGCCAACATCGCTCGGTGTACTGCGCGCAACACCTGGCTGAGCACATCCACCAAAAATTCAACGTGAAGGTGGAACTGATTCACCGCGAGCAAAATATCGAACAGACATTCCTCCCCAAGCGATGAAAGCGATGATTTTCGCCGCCGGATTGGGCACGCGGCTCGCTCCTATTACCGACACCATTCCCAAGGCGCTCGTTGATGTGGGCCGGAAGCCTATGCTTCAGCGTGTTATAGAAAATATCAAGGCGGCAGGGGTGAGCAAGATGGTTATCAACGTGCATTACCTCGCCCAGCAAATCGTTGATTTCCTGCGAGACAACAACAATTTTGGGATTGACATCACCATTTCTGATGAAAGCGACCTGTTGCTCGACACAGGTGGAGGCCTGTTGAAAGCCGCTCCGCTACTCGATGGCGACGAGCCAATTCTTGTGCACAACGTCGATATTCTTACCGACCTTGATTTCAAGGCGATGGAAGCCGCACATAAGGAATCGGGCGCACTTGCCACCCTCTTGGTCAAGGACCGCAAGACCTCCCGTTATCTCCTATGGGACAAGCAGATGCGTCTCCGAGCGTGGATTAACACCAAAACTGGCCAAACCATTCCCTCGGGAGGAAGTCCCGCCGTATCGGCGGGACAGCAGTCCCTTACCCCCCTTGCCTTCAGCGGCATCCACATCATCTCCCCCAAAATTCTCGATGACCTCAGCCTCTACGCTTCCACCTTAGCGGTCGAGTGCCCCGCGGGTGACCTCGGGGTCGACGTCTCCCCCTTCGGGATCATTCCCTTCTACCTCGACGAGGCCCTCTCGGGTAAGTACATCCACGGTTACCTCTCCCCCACCCCTTACCGCTGGGTCGACGTTGGCTCCCATGCCACCCTGGCCCAAGCCCGCGCCCTCTTTTAACAGCACCTTAGCGCCACGGTGCCCCGCAAGTCATTGCGGGGTGAATCTGGTCGTGCACAGTTAAAAATGCACGACCAGCTCGATGGAGAGTTTGTCCCGCTCCCCTTGTGCCCCTCGATCATGGTGATGGTAAAAATAATTCTCGTAGTTGAATCGCACGTCGGCGTGGGTCTTGCCGTGGATATAACTCAAGGTGGTGCCCAACGTCAGGCGATTGCGGGCCTCATCGGTGAGATACAAATTTCCTTCATCGTCGCGCGTGCCGTCACTATGATCGGTCATACCATCCCACCGTCCCTGCAACGACCACTGGTTGAACACCCCAACCTTCACAGGCATCGCATACGACACAAACGCCGAATAAGCATGGCAAGCCCGGAAACGGTCGTTGGTGTAATGCTTGTAAAGGTACTCTGCCTCAGCGGTCCAACGCCCAGTTTTGTAGGCCACACACGCGTCGGCCATGTTGATGCGTATCGAGTCGGGTACAATCGACTCAAAGCTCCCCACAAGCGTGAACGGCCCGCTCTTGTACGAAGCGCGAGCCGCCCAAGCCATGGCGTGGCTCCACTGCGTATGGTCGGTGATTTCCGAGACGTTGAACATCGCCCCCTCCAGCGTCCATGGAGTTGCATGGGGCGTCCACGTCACTTTAGCGCCTACACCGCGCACGTTGCCCACCTGCTTGGCGATAAACGATCGGTTGGTGAAAATGTAGGTGTGAGGCGAGCGGAACGGCTCCACGGCGAACGGCATACGGAACTCGCCGCCCTGCACCTTGAAATCGGGTGTGATGGCCAAGCGACCCCACGCCGCGAGCACCTTGAATTTGCCCTTCTCGCAGAAGTCGGCCTCAATCTTGTAATCTATTGGTTCGGCTATCTTTCCCTCCACCCACAAGCGGGCGTTGCGCACTTGGTAGCGCTGGTCGCCATTCTGAAACTCATACTCGTAACGGGCTCTAACCGTGCCTGAGATCGTGGGCGCATACTCCTTCAAGTCGATCCTTGTCGCTGTCGAATCCCTCTCGTGAGCCGTTGCCACAAGGCTCGCCAAGAAAGTGAAAGCCATTAAAATTCGTCTAATCGTCATAGGTGATGAATTGGTTTATGCCGCGAAGCTACCCAAGCCATCTTTCCTGAAGATTACACGCTTGTTAAATTTTTATTTCATGTAATCGTGAAGGCCCTGATGCGTTATGGCGTTAATGCGTTATGACGTTAATGCGTTAACTCGAGTACATTAATACACGAGTGGATAATACAGAAATCCCGAATTTTTCCGTAACTTCGCGTAAAATTGTGATGATATGGGAATTTTCAACTTCTTCTCCAAAGAGAAAAAAGAGACACTTGACCGCGGCCTGGAGCGCACCAAGGAAGGCGTTTTCGCCAAGCTGGCTCGCGCCGTGGCCGGAAAGTCGAAAATCGACGATGAAATCCTCGACAACCTCGAGGAGGTGTTCATCACCTCCGATGTGGGTGTCGACACCACCCTCAAGATAATCGAGCGCATAGAGGCTCGCGTGGCCCGCGATAAATACGTAAATTCCAGCGAGTTGAACCGCCTCCTATGCGAGGAGATCACCGACCTGCTGGCAGAAAACGACAACGAAACGGCCGCCTCCGACGACTTCAAGGTACCCGAAGGTCACAAGCCCCACGTGATTATGGTTGTGGGCGTGAACGGCGTGGGCAAAACCACCACCATCGGTAAATTGGCCGCGCAGTTCAAGAACGCCGGCAACAAGGTGATGCTGGGCGCCGCCGACACATTCCGCGCCGCCGCCGTGGAGCAGCTCGACATCTGGGGCGAACGCGCCGGCGTGCCTGTTGTTAAGCAGAAACTTGGCTCCGACCCCGCCGCCGTTGCCTACGACACCCTGCAGTCGGCCAAGGCCAACGACGTCGATGTGGTGATCATCGACACCGCCGGGCGTCTGCACAACAAGAAGGGCTTGATGGACGAGTTGACCAAGATACGCAACGTGATGCAGAAGGTCGTGCCCGACGCTCCCCACGAGGTCCTGCTCGTGCTTGACGGCTCCACGGGCCAGAACGCTTTCGAGCAGGCTCGTCAATTCGTTGCCGCGACCCAAGTAAATGAATTGGCTATCACCAAATTGGATGGCACAGCCAAGGGCGGTGTCGTAATCGGTATTTCCGACCAATTCAAGATTCCCGTGAAATACATCGGCTTGGGCGAGGGCATCAACGACCTGCAGGTGTTCCACAAGCGAGAATTTGTTGAATCACTCTTCGGCGACAAGTAATGCCACGCAAGACAGTTAAGGTGGTTTCGCTCGGTTGCTCCAAAAATCTGGTTGATTCCGAGCGACTTATGAAGATGCTCTCCGACGCTGGGCTTATCCTCAAGCAAGAGGACGAGCCGGCCCATGTAGTTGTGATCAACACCTGCGGATTTATCGGCGACGCCAAGGAGGAATCAATAGAGGAGATCCTCAACTACACCGAGCAAAAGGCCGACGGCGAAGTCGAAAAGGTATTCGTTATGGGCTGTCTTTCACAACGTTACGCCAAGGAATTGCCCGAGGAGTTGCCCGAGGTCGACGGTTGGTACGGCAAATTTGACTGGCCCGCATTGGTGGGTCGTCTCACCCATTCCAATCCGGCCGTAACACCTTACGACCGCGTGCTCACCACCGGCCCCCACCATGCTTACATAAAAATATCAGAGGGTTGCAACCGCTTCTGCGCGTTCTGCGCCATCCCTCTGATCACGGGGCGCCATCGATCGCGTCCAATCGACGAGATTCTAGAGGAGGTGCAATCCCTTGTGGGCAAGGGCATTAAGGAGTTTAATGTGATTGCTCAGGACCTGTCGAGCTACGGCCTTGACCTATACAAGCGCCAAGCACTTCCCGAATTGGTTGACCGCATGGCTCAAATTTCTGGAGTAGAATGGATCAGGCTGCATTACGCCTATCCCGCGCAATTCCCCATGGACTTGCTCGACGTGATGGCTCGCCACAAGAACGTGTGCCGCTACCTTGATATCGCCCTCCAACATATCTCCGATCCCGTTCTTTCCAATATGCGACGCCACATTACTGGCAAGGAAACACGCCAATTGCTCAAGGAGATACGTCGCCTAGTACCCGGCATCCATATCCGCACCACCCTGATGGTGGGCTTCCCTGGCGAGGGGGAGGAGGAGTTCCAAGAGTTGCTGCAATTCGTTGAGGAGCAACGATTTGAGCGCATGGGAGCATTCGCCTACTGCGAGGAGGAAGACACTTGGGGCGCCAAAAACCTCACCGACGACATTCCCCAAGACGTGAAGGAACAACGTCTATCCCAACTTATGGAGCTACAGGAGCGCATTGCCCTTGAACTCCAAGAAGAAAAAATTGGCCAGCGACTACGCGTGATTATCGACCGTGAGGAGGAGGAATTTTACGTGGGTCGCACCGAGTTCGACTCCCCCGAGGTGGATCCCGAGGTGCTGATTCGCAAGGGTCGCCAGCTTAAGCGCGGCGAATTTTACACCGTCGCAGTGGAAGAGGCGCTTCCATTTGAATTGATAGCCAGCGTAGTAGACGATGCCGATAACCGCTGATCAACGACGCGCCGTTGCCCACTGCTTGGCCAATGCCATACCCTTCGTGGTGTACGCTGAGCCAGGCGACAGCCATGTGACATTTTATGCCGACGATGGAGCGAGCCAACCGTTACTCAGTGAGTGTTTTCGTATCCATGGTTGGCGCGACCGGGTCGTGGCAACTATCGTGCCACGCCTTGACGAGGTGTCAGCGCCCCACTTCAACCCCAATCCTGCACCCTCCAACCTTAGTTTCACCCTCCCTTCGTCCACCCCTAAAGACACCTATATAAAAAATGTACGGGATATAATCGCGAAGCGGAAAGCCAATGGAGGAAAAACCGTATTCTCGCGTGTAGAGACTCTGGAGATCTCCACGGACACCTCTCTCACTGCCATAGAACGCCTGTTTTCCCTTCCCTCGCCACGCATGAATTGCGCATGGTTCACGCCTGAAACCGGGGCGTGGCTAATGTCTTCACCCGAGGTGTTATTACGTTGTGACAAAGAGAGTTACTTCACAATGGCTTTAGCCGGGACGCGCAAAATCGGCTCCCAAGGCGAATGGGACAACAAAAACAGCGAGGAACAGTCGCTCGTCACCCGCTATATCGTTGAGCGCCTGCGTTCTATGGGATTAAACCCCGACGTGAGCGAACCGTTCACACTCCCCGCGGGCAATATCGAGCATATCTGCCAAACAATCACTGGCCTCCTTGGCAAGCACACGCCGTCAATGATGGCTTCGCTACTCAGCCCAACCCCTGCCGTGGCCGGTTTGCCCGTGTACGAGTCGTTGGCTGATATTGAGCGACTTGAGGCGCAATCAAGGGATTGCTACGCCGGTTTTTGCGAGATTACCCGCGAGGATGTAGGAGAATACCAAGCATGGGTGGTGCTCCGCTGCGCGCGTTTCTCGCCCACTAAGGCGGTTTTCTACGCCGGAGGTGGCATCACTGGCCAATCCTCGGCCGAAAAGGAGTGGACCGAAACTGTTGCCAAACTCACCCCAATCCGTTCATTATTCTTGTAATGTTGGGGCGAGGGGGCCCCGACTTCCATCCTCCTGCCACCATTATAGCATAAATTCGGCCATGGGAGACGGCTCGACATCCACATCGACACTCATCGTGGGGATTATCACGCGCCAATCCATCTCTGGATACTGTTCCAGCAACGACATCATGTCGATGAAACCCTTAATGGTGTTACGCGGCGTGCGGAAGTAACTCTCGCCAATGCGCTCGTAACAGTGTCGTAAGTAGGCCTCCAGAGCCATATCGGGCACACGCTCTCGCAACCCCTGCGTGCCCGAGGCCATCACCTCACGCAGGTTTTTCAGCAACACATACATCTCCTCGGGCGTCAAATTTGACAACCGCAAAACAGTTGAATCATAATCTTTTAGCCCAGCTTGCGCCGCCAGCGAGTTTTCGGCCAAGCGTGAACGCAGCGCCTCGTAGCTGTACAGGCCTCGGCGGGTGTCGGTAAGAAATTCAGGCGTGCCGCTCAACACAATGCCGAGGGAATGTACATTGCCCTGCAGAGTGGCGTTTAGGATGGAGAGAAGGTCCTCATAGTTGGCACGGCGTGACACCGCGTTGGTGATTTTGTAGAGGTTGACCAACTCATCCACGCACACATACAAGCCCTTGAACCCCGCGGCAACCGCCAATGCCGCATACAGGCGAAGTGTGGGGAACAGGTCGGCGTCACCAAGATACTCTCGCACACCAAGATCGCGCAAGGCGTCAGTACGGGTGGTGTAATCGGCTGTCAACCAGCGTTGAGCCGCCAACCTTTGACCATCGCTCTCAGCCCTACAGTATATATCAACTACTTGGGCGAACGCATGTCCCCCGGGGAGTTGGGTCAACGGTTCGAGCAAATGGCGCACAGTTGTCCCCTCAGCCGACGCTTTGGCCGAAAGTCGGTCGAGCACCATCGGTAGCGCTTGACCGTCGGTCTTGGTGCGCGTGGACAGTGAGGCCACCAACTCGGAAAGCAACCTTCGAGCCTGGCCCCCGCTGCCATGGAAGCGTTTCTCGGGCGACAGGTCGGCCTTCATTGTCAACAATCCACGCTCCATGGCCATCGTGCGCACGAGCGACAAGAAGAACGTCTTGCCCGCACCGTATTCGCCGATTACCAAGCGCAACGACGCACCACCGTCGGCCACAGCGTCGATGTCGCGAACAAACGATTTAATCTCCTCACTACGACCTACTTGTATATGTTGAAGTCCGGTTGCCGGAACCACTCCCGAGCGTAGGGATCGGATAATGGCGTCGCGGTCGCGCTGCTTGATGATGCGTGGCGGGGTCATCGCCGAAAGTGTACTATGTGCGGTCATATCGGTTGCTTTTGTTACTGACAATTTAACAATCTTAAATAAAGAAATGTTTGTATTCCGTAGTGACGTGGATGGTGTCGCCGGCGATTTCAACAACGGTGTCCCCTACCCGCTCCATGGCGAAGTCGTTGATGGCCTCCAAGGCAAGATCGACCGAAGGCCACGCAGAGCATAAGGGGGCTACCTCCTCTCGGTGCCATTCCGCTTTTTCCATCAAGGCATGAAGGAGGGTCGCCAGGGGATTTCCGGGATTTCCGGGATTTCCGGGATTTCCGGTATTTTCGGGATTCCCGGTATTTCCGGTATTCCCGGTATTTTCGGTTGATTTATCCTCAAAAACCTCGGCGAGAAGGAGCTGCGCCTTTTGGGTGGAGGCCTCGATGGCTTGGAGGGTAGCCCGGTTTAATAATGGATTGCCATCTTCCTGAACCGTCCTAGCACCGGGCCGCCCGGGCTGCGTGGACGTGGATGACGCGGCACGGTGAAGGAGGGAGTGGATGACGCCCGGTTGATGCCCTAGGAGCTGGAGGATGCGGTCGAGCTGGGATATCGATTTTGGCGACAGTGTGTGTCCGCGAGCGGTGGCAAGTTGAATCAACTGGGATGTCATCAGTTGCTGATCCTCAGGGGTAAGGATTTCCAAAGCCATGCGCTTGGTGCGTGCGTCAAGCATACGTCGCCGGTGGTTGAACCATCGAGCCAGGGCCTTAAGATGCACACGATATCGAGGAGTTTTCACCCACAGGTCAATCATTTCACCAAGCCGTTGGAGTTCGCTTGGGGTCAAACCCGGCAGCGCCAAGGTTGCGAATTTAATCAGTGTAAGCGCTTTTTTGTAAGGACGTTGGCGAATCAATGGTGGTACCTCCTTGGTTGCGTAAAGCACCATTGAATCGGTCTTGCGCAGCGTGCGACGCTCCAGATACCAATCGGGTGCGGCCGCAAGGCCCGCTTGATCAAGATAATTCTTCACAGCCCATTGATTATCCACGAGAAACGGCACCGACATACCCGTATGTTGCGAAAGCCGCTCAAGGAAATCACCGTAGTTTATCAGCGCATAGCCCTCAGTATCGGTATCGCTCAACAACTCTTCAGCCGCCCGCTTCAACGCCTGCGCCTTCGCCTCCTTGTTCACCACCCATTGGAAATCAGGCTTATAGAAAGTGTGATCTCGGGAATTTGTTTCTCCCATGAGGATGGAACCTCCACCGACCTCGGTGGAGGAAGAAGCGGGTCCACCTGGGGTCGGGGTGACTTCCTTCCTCCCGGTGTACCCTTCAACGGGCGGTTCGTCCTCCAAGGGCAATATTATGAGTTCATCCTGTGCCATCACTTTAACAACAATTTCTTTCAACTCTTGGTTTCTCAAAAATGCCACGACATGAGAAGCCCCGGGTTGACGCGAAGTCAGCTCGGGGCTTATTTTACAGTGGAATCTCGTTAGTAGTCGTAATGGAGGGAAACGTCGTCGATGTAGAGCACTGAGCCGTTGCCGCCGGTGAAGAAGTCGCCATACTTGCTGGCCGAGGCCACGATCAAGATGTAGCGGGGCACGCGCGAGGTCGACACGTAGTTGAGGTCGACATCAATCTGCGTGTAGTTGTCGATGTTGGATCCGCTCTGGAATCGACCATAGGCGATCACGTCGTCGGCATGCTCGTCAAATAGTTTGCGGTTGCTGGGGTTGGTGCGGATCTCGCAGGGGGTGTCGCTGTCTATCAGGGCGCACCATACGACGCAGGTATCGGGTTGTCCCTTCAGGTCGGAATAGCCATAAGCCGCGGGTGCATAGTCGATGTCAACGGTGTTGTATTTCACCCATGCCTTAAGCTTAGTGGGACGCTGGTCGAACTCGCGACCGAACGACAGCACGCCGTTGGTTCCGTCGGTGCGCACATACACGCCCGCGAAGAGGTTGCCAGCGGCTAGCTTGCCCAACAAACCAAGGCCTACGAATTTGGTTTGCAGCATGGCGGCTTGACCCATGCCCGTAGAGGTGTCGGAGGTGGGCACCGAGTTGGAACTGCCTAGCGTCGTAGCCCCCTTGTTGCCAGTGTCCCAATAGCTTTCGCCACCCTCGGCCCACGGGCACCACACCTTTCCGTCGAGCCACCACTCATCAAGCGACGCGTTGGGCACTTGCTGCTCTACGCCGGTGGTCACCTCGATTTCCGAGCCATACTCGGTAATGGTATTGCCCTCGGTGTCGGTATATTTGGTATAGGCGCGCACAACGTAGGTAGAAGCGGGCTCCATGTGGATTATGCGGGCCGTGAAATCGCCACCGTTGTGCTCGATCCAATCGCTGGGAACGGTGATCCAATCCAGCGAGGTCGCCTCGCGATACTCGAAGCCATTGTCACGGCCAGCCTGCGCGTTGCCGTAGGCCCAAATGACACGCGTCCAAGCGTCAACGCTCTCGGTGAAGACATTGGCCTTGGTAACGTCAACGTAGATGGTCCACGTCTCCACATGGCCGTGGGATGTCACCTCAACCGTGACAGGAGAGGTAAAATCTACACTCTGACCTGCCAAGTCGGGCGACTGGGTGGACCCAACCGGGCCCAATTTCATTGCCGTAACCTCCAATGCCGAGAGGTCGAGATTGTCAGGCACGGTAGCCAGCACGCGGTGGTTGACAGGATCAATGGTCGACGTGCCGATTTCGCCCTTTACCTGGAACTCACGATCCACCTGATAGTCGGCCTGGATGGTCCAGTCGTAATCCTGATAGAGGCTTAGGACGATAGTCTGCGGCTCCGAGAGGTCGAGTGTTGTGATAGCGTCGCCCACAACCTTGGCGTCATCGGGAGTGATGGCGTATTCGGTCACTTTTACATTATATATATCTATGTCAGCAGCATCGGGCAGATAGACTGTCACCTTACGGTTGAGCGTGTCGATCTGGGCCACGCGGTTCTGCCCCTCCACCTCAAATGAAGTGAAATTCGGCTGTATGCGGGGGTACGGGATATCGTTGTCGATACAGCCTGCAAGCCCCAATATCATGATTGCCACCAACGGCAAAAATATTTTCTTCATATCGTTAAAGCAGTTATCTTTAATCCTTTACTCCTTTACTCCTTTAAAGTATCAACTTTTAACTAGAACCTAGAACCTAGAACCTAGAACCTAGAAACTTTTCAACTCCTCAGAACACCACTCCCATTCCGAAGTTGATGTTGAAGATGTTGAACTTGAAGTTGGCTCCCGAGGAGAAGCGCGAGCCGTCGTACTCGCCGTTGGTGCGCTGTTTCTCGTGGCGCATAGTCACGCCAAAGACGCCGAATGAGACGTTGAACGACACCTGGTCGACGATAAACACGCACACGCCCGGCGAGAAGCTCAATGCCACCTCGGTAATCTTGGTCTTGGTGTCGCTCAACTCGCCGTTGTAATAGCGCTTGAAGCGGGCACTTCCGGCGCCGAATTGCAAGTCGACGTCGTTGAAGATAGCGAAACGTTTTTCTCGGCCAAGACCCACGTAATTGCGATAGAACACCGCTGCTGAGTAGGTCTGGGTATAATAGCTCACGTCGTGGACATCGAAGTTGATGTCGTCGATGTCGACCTTGAGGCTACCAAGGTCGGCCTCACCCTTGGTGTAGTTGAATTTCAAGCCTATCGACTGGTTGTTGCGGAAGAAGTAGCTGATCGACGGCTTGATGGAGTAACGCTTGCCGTCGAAGTCGAAGTTGTCTACCACCTTGAAGAACGAAATGTCGTCGCTGTTCAATGAGCCGTAGCTTGCGGTGAGGCCTACCGACCATGATCCGCGTGGGATGAACAGGAAGTTGTACAAGCCGCGGTGGTATCGGCCATAGTTTCGTTCGGGGATTATGATGCTTACGGTGTCGCCATGAACGAGCACCTTTTCGTCGAGCACCGAGGGGTCTAAGCCCGCGGGGATGAATTGTCCGTGAATGGTGTCAGTGCGGGCAATATATTGGCGATTCTCCTGGGCCACGGCGCTGAGACCTGCCAGGATTGCTATGCTGAGGATTATGTAGCGTATTTCTTTCATGACTGCGAGTGATTAGAGGTAAAACGCTACTCCAAAGGAGATTGAAAACAGGTCAATCTTAAAGTTGGCCTTTTGGGTTTTAAGATTCGACACATAAATTTGGTCCTTGGTCGACTTGGTGTGCTTATACGTGAAGCCGAGCACGCCCACGTTGACCTCGATGGCCGAGTAGTTGTTCAAGAACATGATGAAACCCGGGGCCAAGCCCACGTTCACCGAAAAATTCTTGGAATAGGTGCCTGTGAGGTCGTCACCCGAGCCGTTACACAGTTTTGACTGTCCGCCTCCCAACTGGAGTTGCACCTCGTTGTAGAAGCCGAAGCGGGTGGAGCGGCCAAGCGAGATATAGTTGCGGAACGCTCCGGCCACGTAGTAGCTGTTGGACACCGAGTAGATGTGGTCGATGTTGTAATCGGTTTCCGAGTCGAGTTTCAGGTCGCCACCGTCGATCTTGTATCGTGAGCGCTCGAAAGAGAAACGACCGCCGGCGGCGAGGTTGTCCTTGAACGAGTAAAGCAGCATGGGGCTCACCTTAAAGTTGTAGGTATCGCCCGACAGGCCCTCGAGGATGAAAAACTGATAGTTGTCCTGATTGCTTTGGCTATAGCTCACGCTCACGCCGGTAATCCATTGCCCCTTTGGGACGAAATTTACCTGTTCCAGGTTGCGCTTAAACTCTTCTTGAGCCTTGGCGGGAGCGGCCGAGAAGAGCGCTGCGAGCACAATTAGCGCTGAGATGAATTTATGCATTGCTTAGTTGAAAGTTTCGGGGGTAATAGTGAGAGGATAGACAGTGCCGTTGGCGATTCCCGAGAGCACTTTTAGCATTGTGTCGCCACTGGGGAGGGTGGCGTTGAGCATCATCGTCGTGGCACCTGTGGGAACAGTGAAGAAGGGAGATCGGGTTTCAGCCGAGGTGAATTGGGCCACCGCGCCATCCTCAATCCACAGCATGAACGACCAGCCTTCGACGTTCTCAAATGCGAGTTTCACCATCATGTTGGCCAGCGTGCATTCCATCGAGGCGATTGTGGTGGTTTGGTTCTTCGCGACGGTGATGTCACGTGAGCTGGCATAACGTGGAGCGTCCCAAGTCAAGGGAGACGCGGCGATATTCTGGGCCGTTATTGTGTAGGACCCCGAGGGTATTACCATTGTCGGCTCGAGGGTTGCGTAATCGAGCACGAGCGTGTCGGCCTTGTGACCCACAGGGGTGAAAGTGACAGTGAAATCGTCGAGCGAGGGAGCGGGAAGACCAGTCTCGGCTACATTGTCGGCGTTGACCGTGAGGGTGAACGCCTGAAGGTCGACAGTACCCTTGCCGATAAGCAGCTCGTCCTTGGGCCACGCTTTGTCGTCATCGCAGGCTGAAAGAGCCAGAAGACCTAAGGCCGGAAGCATGAGCTTAAATAGTTGATGGCGATTCATTTTTATTTTCGCGATTTTCGAATCTTTCGAGATTCTCGTTATGTTTCGTTTTTGATGATTAATAAGCAAATGAGATATTATCAATCCACAGCTCCGAGCCAGTCAGGCGCGAGTTGGGGAGATCGACAGTCAAGGGCACATTGGCGTCCTCATATTCAATGTCGCCAACCTTTGTGGTGGAGGCGAACATCACCTTAAGTCGATTGGGGCGGGGCCCGAACGGCTCGTATCGCAGCGGCACAGTGAATGTAGTCCACCCTGCCGAGGCGGTCAACTCCTGCTCCACGTGGCTTACCACAACCGGCTCGTCGAGCCAATTATCCTGATAGAGCAACTCCACGACCACCAATCCACAGTCATCCGGGGCTGAGGATGTGGGCAAATATTTGTAATAGCCCACCAATCCCGAGGGACGGGCATAGAAGTCGATACCCTCCTTATAAGTCTCCTCGAGAGTGGAGTGGTTAAACTCATAGCTCCCCAAGAACGCCTTACCGGCCGCCCGATGAGCTACATTGGGCTGGTTGGGGTTGTAGGGCAAGAACTCGCCCGGCACTTGGGCGTAATCGGGGATTGCCTCGCCGTCGAGATCCCAACCCACCGAGGTAAGCTGGATGCTCTTGGTGCCGCTCTTGGCGTCGCTGCTGATGCGCGATGAGGGCTGGATATACCACGTGTTACGGGTCTTTGCCTTTCCGGAATGGGTTTTGGCGTTGGTACCCGCCCATTTCTCCTTGGGCAGATAAATATCGTAATCCACGAGATTCTTGTGGTTATATACGCCCACGTGGGTCTGGGAGTAACGTCCGCCAGCGGGTAGTTTTCTTACCTCCTCCGATAGCTTTTGCTCCTCGAAATCACCAGCGGGTATCTGTTCTTGGCTCTCGGTGGTGGCATAGACAATAGGGCAATAGCGCGCTGTGGAGTTGCCGGGGAGAGCGTTGGCACGGAAAGGATAGGTGCGGTTGCTGTCGATACCGGTGATTACGATGTAACCATATTCCGGGGCTCTCCTGAGGATGGTGGCAACATTGCTACCAGCCTCGATCTCGGCCAACTCGCAAATGGCCTTCACAACATTTTCGTCGGCGTGCACGATCTTGATCAAGGCATAGGTGGCGAATGGATCCACCTCGATTGTGAAATCGGGGGCGACGCGCTTGTAGACAGTTGTAGCGGTGTTCAACCCGTTGTAAGTCACCTCGAGAGTAAGGTCGGCGCTACCGTTGATAGGCTCGAAAGTAAGCTTGAGGCCATTATCGTCGATTGCCTCGGCAGTGAAAGGGGTAGCTTGCATCTCACCTGTGTCGGTGGATTGACGCAGAGTGATAGCCTCAGCCATAAGCGGCTCGTGATCGTACACCTTCACCCAAGCAGTCGGGTCGCCTAGTGACACCGAGGGCAAAGCCTGCAGCGTGATCTCGGCACCCTGATAGGAGGCGAGCAGAACAACAACCGACGACGCCCTTCCGTAAGCGTCGATAGCAACAAGGGTAAGACGTGTGTCACCGTCAGCGGGCTCGATCAGGCGTAAGAGCGACGTGAAGTCAACTTTAGCACTGGTACCGTCGACCTTTACCTCAGCTCCCAGAGCAATGAACGAAGATGGGTCACTCGCTAGGTCTAGCTCGCGAGTAATGCCCTTGGCTCGTAATGTGGGAGAGTCGATTGTCAAAGGCAGCGAAACGATGGGAGCCGAAGCTGTGAAATCCACCCCAACGGCATTCTCTAGCTCTTGGCCATCAATAAGTTGTAACACGCTAGAGGAGGTGAACCCATGGGTGACAGCCTCGGGGGCCGGTGCGGCAAGAGTAGCGGCGTCGCAAGGGAGCTCAAGGGCAGGTATCTGCGGGTCGTCGGTTACGACCTTCAGCACATCGCCTTGCTCATCCACGGTAATGTGATACATATGACCCGCTGAGAAAGGCCGGGACAGCACGGCGCACACGTTGATATCGTCATCCAACGCTAGCAAAAGAGATACCATGCCGGGAGTTACAAACAACGGAGCCTCGCTCTCGGTGTTGATTATCAAGTAACGGCCCCCTGTCGCGTGAAGTTGAGCCGAAAAACCGGGGAATCGCGAGCGAAAAGCATCGGTGAAATCGAGATAGACCATCACGTTGGCCAGCGTTGCCTCCATTGTCACGTTCTCGGTGGTGCCGGCACGCAGTTGTAATTGCTGGGACACGTAGAAATAGGGGGAGTCGTAGCCCTCTTGGTAGAGGTCGCCGTAGTAGGCTTCGATGATGTAAGCGCCCGGGGCGAGTGTCTCCCGTTGGGGGAAGTTGGAGTAGACATCCCAGGTCTTTGTGGCGCCACCGTTAGCGGCTGTGAGGCGCACGCTCAAGTCGTCCACTGGCGGAATGGTGACACCCGAGCCGATGGTCCACTCCGAGCCACCAGCGTCGGTAGCCACATCCGAGAGCCCAAGGTCGAGTGTGATCGTCGTGGACGATCCCGACGAGGGCGTGGAGTCGCTCGAGCACGCTATGAGCACAACAGCGGCCAGGATGAAAAGTATATATTTGATGTAATCCATTGGATCCATTGCGAAAAGCTTAGGGCTTGTTAAGTGCGTGACAAAAGCTACGCTTTTGAAAGCGTAAAGTTACTGCTTTTCCCCGACATGGCAAAATTGAGGGCCAGATGACCACAATTTTTGGAAACAAAGGGTACAATTTCGCCGTTTTAGTAGTATATTTGCGATAACAATTTTTACGACCATGGCAAAGAAAAAATTGGTGATTTCAAGCGGCGCCGGCATGAGCGCCGAAAGCGGTATCTCCACCTTTCGCGACGCTGGCGGATTGTGGGAGCAATACCCCGTGATGGAAGTGGCCAGCGCCGACGGCTTCCGCCGCAACCCCGCGCTTGTGCATAAATTCTACAACGAGCGCCGCCACGACCTGCTGAAGGCGCAACCCAACGCCGGGCACCTGGGGCTTGTCGACCTGGAGAAGGACTACGACGTCTACGTTATCACGCAGAACGTCGACGACCTGCATGAGCGCGCCGGCTCCAAGCATGTGCTGCACCTGCATGGCGAGCTGATGAAAGTGCGCTCAATGGAGCATCCGGAGCGCGTCTACCAGCTTCACCCCGAGGCGCTCGACACCACGCCCGACACGATTATCGACGGGGACCACGTGCGCCCACACATCGTGTTCTTCCAGGAGGCTGTACCCAATATGGAGCCGGCAGTCGAGCTTGCCCACGAGGCCGACGTCTTCGTCGTTATAGGCACTTCGTTGAACGTCTACCCCGCGGCCTCGCTGCTCCATTACGTTCGCCCGGGCGTCCCCGTTTACTACATCGACCCCAACCCCGCGCCTGTGCCCGCCGGGGTGCACGTGCTGAAAATGGGAGCCTCGGAAGGCGTGGCCAAGCTGGCCCGCATTCTCCGCGGCCAAGAGTAACCCCTTCACCCAATTATCTATAAAACAACTATTTCCCAAAATTCCTCCAAATTTTCTATCAAAAAATGACTTTTTTCTAAACTCGTTTGTTTTTATAACAAAAACGCATTAATTTCGCGATAAATAGAATAATAATGACTAGAACAACTATCATTGACAAGGCTTCACCTCGAGTCAATCGTATTTTTGACAACTTGAGGGAGCAAAAAAGATGTCGTCAACAAGAGTTGGCCGACAAAAAGGAGTGTACCTTTAACATAAAAATTTAAAGTTGGAATTATCATTTTCCATCGAAACATCAAAGGGCGACAAAATCAAGGTCGCCCTTTACGCTTTTGACGCTGAAACAGTTCAAAAGGTTGTGGGGGAACGATCTATTCTTACACTTACTTTTTATGACGTGGTTATAATGAGGGAAGAAGGCGAGGGATATACAATCTCATCATATCCACGGATATGTTAATCGGCAAATCATTAACACCACAAATGGATTTAAACAATACGCCCATTTCATTGGAAAAACCGAACATCTTCTCGAAATAGATCACGTAATAGAGTCATTGAGTAAATAGCTTTGTGGAGCGGTCTCACTTTATTAGGCGCGAGGAGCATCTTGGAGAAATCGATCAAGTTATAGACTCGTTAGCAAAATGAGAGTTTAGGGGCGGGGGCATCCCGACTACCATCCTGCTGAGGGTGGGGCGCCTGGTGATGGCCGTCCAAGGCCGGCCCCCCCTAGGGCTGACGCGGACGCCCTGGGGCCAGGGTGGAGAGGAGGGATTGGAGGAGGTGGGTGAATTGGTAGTTTTTGAGGGACCAGCGGGGGGAGATGAGGAGTGATGAGGGGGCGGAGCTGACCCAACGGTCGATGGCGATCGTGCGGGGGACGATGCGGGTGACCTGGGCGCAGAAACGGAGGTAATCGTCTAATGAAAGTTGTGATATAGACCCTGTTTCGAGGCGACTTCCATGCTCTTGAGGGGACGGCTCGCTCTCCATGAGGGCAAGGGGGGTGCCGCGGAGGATTTGGAGTTGGTGGAGCTTAAGGACGGAGATGGGGAGCTGGCAGGCGAGGCCGACGGTCGTGAGGGCATCGTCTAGGGTTTCGCCAGGGAGTCCTGCGATGAGATGCAAGCCCACGGGGATGCCAAGAGCGGCTGTTCGCTGGACGGCGTCGACGGTGTCGGCCCAGGTGTGGCAACGGTTGACACGGGCGAGAGTAGCGTCATTTGCCGACTCGGCACCGTACTCTATCATAACCCAAGTGTCCAATCCTGCCAACGCCTCCAGAAGGGGTTGCGGCATACAATCGGGCCGCGTGCCGATCACCACCCCCTCAACTCCATCTACAGCGACAGCCTCTCGGACGCAAGCGAGGAATTGGTCGACAGGCTGGTCAGTGGAGGTATGTGCCTGAAAATAGGCCAGATAATGCATATCGGAGTACTTGCGACCGAAGAAGTCCTTGCCTTTGCGTAGCTGCTCGGCGACCGAATCGGAGGGGTCGCAATACGCGGGGACGAACGAAGCATTGGTGCAATACGCGCAACCGCCACGACCAATGCGGCCGTCGCGGTTGGGACAAGTTGCACCGATATCGACCGACAGTTTTTGCATCTTCCAAGGGAAGTGCTTGGCCAGGAATTCGGCGTAAGTGGTATAATATTGGCCCATAGCCATTTATAGGCGAGTAGTGCGGGCCAAAAGAGCGGCGTCGAGCAGAGTTGCGCAAGTCATAGCCTCAACCACCGGCACGGCGCGGGGAAGCACGCATGGGTCGTGGCGCCCGCGAGCTTGTAGCAACGTGCCGTGGCCGTCGCGGTCGACAGTCACCACCTCTTTCAGTAGGGTGGCCACTGGCTTGAACGCAACTCGGAAATAGATATCCTCGCCGTTGGAGATGCCGCCTTGGATGCCGCCCGAGTGGTTGGTGAGGGTGGTGATTCCCTTCCCACCGGGGACAAAAGCGTCGTTCATCTCGCTGCCGCGGTGCGACACGCCGTCGAAACCCATGCCAATCTCAAATCCCTTGACAGCGTTGATCGACAGCATGGCGTCGGCCAGGCGAGCGTTGAGTTTGCCGTAGATTGGTTCGCCCCATCCGGCAGGCACACCCTTAGCTACGCAAGTGATGACGCCGCCGATGGTGTCGCCGTCGGCCTTCACCTGCTTGATCAGCTCGGCCATGTGCTCAGCCGTTGCGGGGTCGGGGCAACGCACGGGGTTGGTCTCTATCAGTTGGGGATCGTATTGGGTATAATCCTTGTCAAGGGCGATGTCTCCCACCTGGGAAGTGTAGGCATAGACCGACACGCCCATGGTTTCAAGGGCTTGCCGGGCGAATGCGCCAGCAACCACGCGGCTGATGTTCTCCCGGGCCGATGAGCGACCCCCACCGCGATGGTCGCGCAGGCCGTACTTCATGTCGTAAGTATAGTCGGCGTGGGATGGACGATAGATGGTGCGCATCTCCTCATAGTCGCGGGAGTGCTGGTCGGCGTTGCGCACAATAAAGCCTATGGAGGTGCCGGTGGTGATCCCCTCGAAGAGTCCCGAGAGGATCTCCACGCGGTCCTTTTCATCTCTTGCGGTCGTAAGGGCGCTTTGTCCCGGGCGGCGGCGGTCGAGCTCGGCCTGCACGCGGTCAAGGTTGATTTTCAACCCCGAGGGCATGCCGTCGATCACGCCACCGATTGCGGGGCCGTGGCTCTCACCGAATGTGGTGAATGAGTATATGCGTCCGAACGTGTTCATTTCTTAGCGCGGGACTTGGGAGCTGGTTTGACGTCCGACTTGGTTCTGGGGCCACGCTTCATCGGCTCGGGGCGACGCAATTTCAACACCATGCAGGAGCGAGCGGGCAGGTAGAGCTTGAGCCACTCCTTGCCGAGGGGGGAGTAGAGGCCATCGAACACCGTATGGTGGGACACCTTCTCGTCGATGTTGCCAAAGCCGCCGAAGCGGGGATTGTCGCTCGACAATACCACGTCGTACTCGCCGATAGGGGCCAGGAAACCGTAGTCGTTGAACGAACGGAACGGGCTGAAGTTGAACACAAACACCAAGTCGCCGCGCATGAAAGCCAACACTTGGTCGGAATCCTTCTCCCATAGCTTCTCAACGGGTAGGGCCTGGAAGTTGAACACCGAGCTTACAAGGCCGACCATGGCGTTGTCCCAGTCGTTGAGGTAGCGGTATTGAAGATCCTCGCGGTCAACAAGATCCCATTGGCGACGGGCATACTTGTAGCTCCAGCCGTTGCCCTCGCGGGGGAAGTCGATCCATTCGGGGTGACCGAACTCATTGCCCATGAAGTTCAAGTAGCCACCGTTGATAGTGGCCAAGGTGACGAGGCGGATCATCTTGTGGAGCGCGATGCCGCGGGTTACGGCAGCGTTGGTGTCGCCCACGGTCATGTGCCAGTACATCTGGTCGTCGATCAGGCGGAAAATGACGGTCTTGTCGCCCACGAGCGCCTGGTCGTGGCTTTCGACGTAGGAAATGGTCTTCTCGTCGGCACGACGGTTGGTCAGTTCCCAGAATATCGAGGTGGGGTGCCAATCCTCGTCTTTTTTCTCCTTGAGTGTCTTGATCCAGTAGTCGGGAATGCCCATAGCCATGCGATAGTCGAAACCGATGCCGCCGTCGGCCACGGGGATTGCCAATCCAGGCATACCGCTCATCTCCTCGGCGATGGTAATCGCCTTGGGATTGATCTCGTGGATTAGCTTGTTGGCCAGTGTAAGGTAGGTGATGGCGTTGGTGTCCTGTCCCCCGTTATAGTAGTCGCCGTAAGAACCGAAAGCCTGCCCCAAACCGTGATTATAGTAAAGCATCGAGGTGACACCGTCGAAACGGAAGCCGTCGAAGTGGAACTCCTCGAGCCAGTACTTGCAGTTGCTCAACAGGAAGTGGAGCACCTCGTTTTTGCCGTAGTCGAAGCACAGGGAGTCCCATGCGGGATGCTCGCGGCGACCGTCGCCATAGAAGTATTGGTTGTAGCTGCCGTCAAGGCGACCAAGGCCTTCTACCTCGTTCTTCACAGCGTGGGAGTGGACGATGTCCATAATCACGGCAATACCCAGCTTGTGGGCCTCGTCGATCAGCGCCTTCAGCTCGTCAGGGGTGCCGAATCGGCTCGAAGGGGCGAAGAAGCTCGACACGTGGTAGCCGAACGACCCGTAGTAGGGGTGCTCCTGGATGGCCATAATCTGGATGGCGTTGTAGCCGTCCTTGTGGATACGGGGCAGGATGTTCTCGCGGAACTCGGTGTAGGTACCCACGCCCTCGCGATCCTGGGCCATTCCGATGTGGCACTCGTAGATGAGCAAAGGGCGCGTATCCGGGGTGAATTTTTTAACCTTCCATTTATAAGGCGCCTCGGGAGCGTACACCTGGGCTGAGAAGATGTGGGTATTATCGTCTTGGATCACGCGCTGGGCGTAAGCTGGGATGCGCTCGCCTTCGCCGCCTTCCCATTTGACGTGCATCTTATACAACTGGCCATGCTTTAAGTCGCCGGGCTTGAGCTTGATCTCCCACACGCCGTTGGCCTTCTTCTTGAGACGGTATTTGGCCATCTCCTTCCAGCGGGAGAAGTCGCCAACGAGGTATATATCGGTGGCGTTGGGAGCCCACTCGCGGAACACCCAACCGGTATCGGTGGGATGAAGACCGAAATAGTGGTGGGCGTTGGCGAAGTCGTTGAGCGTCTGCTGGCCGTTGTTGGTCAAGTCGGCCTCTTTGCGCAGGGCATCGTTGTGTCGGCCCTCGATGGCGTCCTTGTAAGGTTGGAGCCAGGGGTCGTTTTTTATGATTGGAAGCATAAGTTAAGTTTTTAGTAGTTAGAACAGGCGGGCTCCTACGGTAATCATGAAGTTGGTGTTGTAGAGGCTCGAGCCAGTCTGGTACCACTGGCCGTTGTCGGCTTGATAGGTGTAATCCTTGAACACTTTGACGCAACCGGCCTGGAAGCCCATACCCAGGTAGAAATACTGGTAGTTCCAACCGATGTTGAACTGCACGCCGCAGTCAAAGTTGCGGGTGTGATTCTCATCCGAGAAGAAATCGCCATCGTAGTCGTTAATGCCAGTGATGCGGTTCTCCTCTTTCCACTTGCCGCCCACGCCGATGGCGAAGTAGGGGCCAAGGCCCAGATCAATCGAGTTGTTGTCGTTGATGATCATTCGGTAAGTGAAAAGCAAGGGGATGTCCAAGTAGATAGGTCGCACGGTCTCCTTGTATTGGGGAGCGTTAGCAAGGTCGTCGCCCCAGGCCTTCCATGTGCCACCCTTCATCGACGCGTAGCAGCCGGTGTTGATGTAGAAGGTGCGCGTAATGGCTATTTTCAAGTCGATGCCGGCATGAAATCCAGCAATGGGATCGGTGGTGTCGTCGTTGTAATAAGAATTGCCCCAGTAGTCGTAATCGGCGTCCGACATATAGGCTACGTTAAGGCCAGCATGGATACCTACCTCCACGGGACGCTCTTTGGGGTACTCCGACGACCAGAAGATCTGGCTTGACGCGGGCATCGCGATGGCAGCCACGGCCACCGATGCCAGGATTGCTTTGAGGTTCATAGCTCTTATAGTTTTTAGTGATTAGTAGGTTTTAAGGAGTTAGTAGTTTTGAGGGGGAAGTTTTCGTCTAGCAACAAGGTCAACCACAAATCCAGTAGGTTCTAGCAAACTTCTACTAATTACCTAAAACCTACTAATTCCTTAAAGCTTCACGATAATTTATTTGCGCTGGTAGAGGTAGCGCTTGATGGAGCGCTTGGGGGTCTTCTCAAATTCCTCGTGGTAGATGCGGTAACGCTTCACCTGGGAATAAGCGGGCAGCTCTTTGTTCAATGCCACGATGTTCTCGTCCATAATCGTGCGCAGCTGGGTGTCATCGATCCCTTGGCGCTCGGCGTTCTCCAGGTCGGGATAAATCAGTGCCACGAGAGCGTTGTCCTCGTCGATCACCACCGACTCCTGCACATAGGGGAGGTTGTTGAGCTTCTGCTCGATCTCCTCGGGATAGATGTTTTGTCCCGAGGGGCCGAGGATCATATTCTTGTCGCGGCCACGCAGGTAAATATAACCGTCGCGGTCGATCGTACAGATGTCGCCGGTGTTCATCCAGCCATCCTTCATCACAGCATCGGTGGCCTCCTGGTTCTTGTAGTAGCCGTGCATCACGTTGTCGCCCTTTACCCACAGCACGCCGGGAACAGCGTAGGGATCGGGAGAGTCGACCTTGATCTTCATGCGGTCGACGGTGCGGCCGCACGACCCCATGCGAGCCTCCTCCCAAGGAGCGTAGGAGATCAACGGGGCACACTCGGTCATGCCGTAGCCGTTGGTATAATGGAAACCGATACGGCGCAGGAACGCCTCAACCTCCTTGTTGAGAGCGGCACCACCGATAATGATCTCGTGGACGTTGCCGCCGAAGGTCTCATCGAGTTTCTCCTTGATCTTGCCCAGCAAGCGGTCGTCGACGTAGGGCACGTGGAGAAGCAGTTTCATCAGGGGCTTTTCCAGGAGGGGGAACACCTTGGTCTTGATGATCTTTTCGATGATCAGGGGGACGGTGACGATCAGCTTGGGTTTCACCTGAGCGAACGCGTCCATGATGATTTTGGGCGAGGGCACTCGGGTGAGGAAGCAAATATGGCAGCCACGGCAGAAGGGGAAAATCACCTCCACCATCAGGCCATACATGTGGGCCATGGGGAGCATCGACACCAAGGCATCGCCGCTCTTTAGCCACTTGAGGTTGTCGAGGCAGTATTGGCAGTTGCTCCACAGGGTGCGAGCCGGTAGCATCACGCCCTTGGAGAAACCTGTGGAGCCCGACGTGTAGTTCAACAGCATCAGCTCCTCGGGATGGTCGATATGGAAATGCAGGTCATCAGGGGTGAAGCGCTCGGGGTATTCCTTTCCGAAAAGCTCGTTGAGGTGAGCACGGGCGTCGGTGAGGCGCTCGCTGCGGGAGAGCAGCAGCGAGAAGTCGTCGAGGAGGATAGCACCCTCAAGATTGGGCATCGACTCGGGGTCGAGGTTCTCCCAGGTGCCGCTGTCGGCGAACAGGATCTTCGACTCGGAGTGGTTGACCAAGTGGTGGATATTGTCGGGCTTGAACTCGTGGAGAATCGGGACAACGACAGCGCCGTAAGTGATTGTGGCAAAGAAAGCCACGGCCCACTGAGCCGAGTTCTTTCCGCACACCGCTATACGGTCGCCGGGCTGGATGCCGGTGTTTTTGAACAGCAGGTGCATCTTCACCATGCGACGAGCCACGTCGCGGTATTGCAGGGATACACCTTTGAAGTTGGTCAGGGCCAGATTGTCCCAGTTTTGCTTTAGAGAGTCGAGGATTATCTTATTGATGGAATGGGCCATTCGATTTAATGGTATGATTATGGGGTTTGTGAAACGTTCACAAAATTAGTAAAAATTATGCAACGCACAATCACATCCCGCTACTTTTTTCACATTTCTACCAAAAATGTGCCAAAATCAGCGCCGGCGAGCAGGCTGTCTTACAGTCTGAGCCCGACGTTGGGCGGTCAATTTCCGGCCACGCTCGATAGCGTGCCCAGCCCAGGAGGTCAATCCGATCAACCCGCCTATCGCGAGCCATTCTACAATCCAGAGTAACGTGGAGTCCATAATCATATCGTTTTTGAGATTTTTCTTTCAAGTTATTACCAAAGCGCAATTTTAGCTTTTCTATTAAAACGTTGAAACGGCGTAACGGTTCAACTGCGCATTTTCACATTCTCTGTGCCATTGGTTAACACAACGTTAAATAAGGCTTGTTTATTAAGTTTTTCACTAATTTCGCGTCAAAACAAAGAATCATCACAAAGCAGATTATTCAATTATGCCTAAAGTATTAGGAGCGGTTGTAATTAATGAAGAGCGGTGCAAAGGCTGCGACCTGTGCGTGGTTGCCTGCCCCGTCACTGTGCTGGCTCTCAAGGCCAAAGAGGTCAACGACCGCGGTTATCACTTCGCCTTCGCCGAGAATCCCGACGCTTGCATCGGTTGCGCCCAATGCGCGGCCGTTTGCCCCGACGGTTGTATAACGGTTTATCGCGCCATCGAGCGTTAAGGCTTTAAAAGATTGCAGAAATTATGGAAGAAGACATAAGATTGATGAAAGGCAACGAGGCCATCGCCCACGCCGCTATCCGCTACGGCTGCGACGGTCACTTCGGTTACCCCATCACCCCGCAAAGCGAGATTCTGGAAACCCTCGAGGCCGAGATGCCCTGGGACACCACCGGCATGGTGGTATTGCAGGCCGAAAGCGAGGTCGCCGCAATCAATATGGTATACGGAGGAGCGGCCTCCGGCAAAGCGTGCATGACATCCTCGTCGTCGCCCGGCGTGAGCCTCAAGCAGGAGGGCATCTCCTACCTGGCCGCAACTGAATTACCGGCATTGATCGTCAACGTGATGCGCGGCGGTCCCGGCCTTGGCACCATTCACCCCTCGCAAGCCGACTATTTCCAGGCCACCAAAGGAGGCGGCCACGGCGATTACCACTCGATTGTGTTGGCACCGTCATCGGTGCAGGAGATGGCCGATTTCGTGGCTTTGGGATTCGACCTCGCGTTCAAGTACCGCACCCCGTCGATTATCCTCGCCGACGGTATCGTGGGCCAGATGATGGAGAAAGTGAAACTACCACCGTTCCGTCAGCGTCGCACCAACGAGGAAATCGACCGTCAATGCCCATGGGCCGCAACCGGCCGCAAGAAAGGCCGCAAGAACAACTTCCTGTCGTCGCTCGAGCTCGATTCCCACGTGATGGAGGCCAACAACGAGCGTTTCCAGGCCACCTATCGCAAAATCGAGGAGAACGAGGTGCGCTATCAGGAGTATCACACCGACGATTGCGACTACCTGATCGTGGCGTTCGGTTCCATCGCCCGTCTGTGCCTAAAAGCCATCGAGGATGCCCGCAAGGAGGGTATCAAGATCGGCTTGATACGCCCCATCACCTTGTGGCCGTTCCCCTACAAAGCCATCGGTGACCTTATTAAAAAGGTGAAAGGCGTGCTTGTGGTCGAGCTCAACGCAGGCCAGATGATCGAGGACGTCAAGCTTGCCGCTCTCGACGCGGGAGCCACCAACGTGCCCATCCGCCACTTCGGCCGCTTGGGTGGCATCGTGCCCAACCCCTCGGAAATCCTCGAGGCTTTCCGTCGCGACTTCCTCTCCTAACAAAAACCCGGGAATCTCGAAATTCCCGAGATTTCCGAAATTCTCGAAATTAACTATTCTATGGATAGAAAAGATATAATCAAGCCCGAGAATCTGGTTTACCAGAAGCCTCGGCTGTTGAACGACAATCACATGCACTACTGCCCTGGCTGCAGCCACGGCGTGGTGCACCGCATCATCGCCGAGCTTGTCGAGGAGATGGGCCTCGAGGACCATTGCGTGGGCATCGCCCCGGTGGGTTGCGCGGTGTTCGCATATAAATATGTGGATATCGACTGGGTGGAAGCCGCCCACGGCCGCGCCCCGGCCCTCGCTACCGCCATTAAGCGCATGAACCCCGAGAACCTGGTGTTCACCTACCAAGGCGACGGCGACCTTGCCGCCATCGGCACCTGCGAGACCATCCACGCAGCCAACCGCGGCGAGAATATCGCCATCATCTTTATCAACAACGGCATCTACGGCATGACCGGAGGCCAGATGGCCCCCACAACCCTCGAGGGAATGAAGACATCGACCACCCCCTACGGTCGCCGCGTCGACCTCAACGGCTACCCCTTGAAGATCACCGACCTCTGCGCCAACCTTGACGGAACTTGTTACATCACACGCCAGTCGGTGCACACACCCGCGGCCGTGCGCAAGGCCAAGGCCGCCATCAAGCAGGCGTTCCAAAACTCGCTTGACGGCAAGGGCACGTCGATCGTGGAGATCGTGTCGACCTGCAACGCCGGGTGGAAGATGTCGCCCGTCGACTCCAACAAGTGGATGGAGGAGCACATGTTCGCCAAGTATCCCCTCGGCGACCTCAAAAACACCGTAAAGCCATAGCCACGAATGAGTTTAAAATGAATTTAGGCCACGAATTTCACCAATTTCCACTAAATTTAAATTGGTGAAAATTGGTGAAATTAGTGGCTAAGAATAGATTAATTAGTGGCTGAAAAGTAATTTCAATTATCGGCAAAGAAAAAATAAGTTATGAAGGAAGAAATTATAATGGCTGGTTTTGGTGGACAAGGCGTCCTCTCGATGGGCAAAATCCTGGCCTACGCGGGATTGATGAACGACCTTGAGGTCACTTGGATGCCATCCTACGGCCCCGAGCAGCGCGGCGGCACCGCCAACGTCACTGTCATCCTCAGCGACGAGCCGATATCGTCACCCGTGCTCGACACATTCGACACTGCCGTTATTCTCAACCAGCAGTCGCTTGACAAATTTGAGAGCCAAGTGAAGCCCGGCGGCACGCTCATCTACGACCCATACGGCATCCATCGGCCCCCTACGCGCACCGATATCAACATCTACCGCGTCGACGCCATGGAGGCAACGTTCACCCTGGGTAACGCCAAGAGCTTTAACATGATCGTGCTGGGAGCCTTGCTGAAGATCAAGCCAATCGTCACGATGGACGCTGTAATGGCCGGATTGAAGAAAGCCCTGCCCGAGCGTCATCACCACACACTCCCGGCCAACGCCGAAGCCCTGCGCCGCGGCTACGATTTGGTGCAATAAAAATTATTCACTACATTCGCGGTGAGAAACTGTCACGGTCCCTCGGATCGTGACATATGTATAATCAAACCTTAAACCCAATTGGACTTCGACCCTTTACCGGCTAATGCCGGATTTTGTTGCATTTTAGGCTTCATCGACACGTTCGGTGCCGCTCAGATTGTGGCCTTGTGCCTGGCTGTCATAGCCCTTTTCATATCCGGATTCATCTCAGGAAGCGAAACAGCATTCTTCTCCCTCAACACTTCCGACCTCGAGGAGATCGACGACACCCCGCGCGGGGAGGCCGTCATCAAGCTATTGAAGCAACCCGAGCGCTTGCTCGCCACCATCCTTATCGCCAACAACCTGGTGAACGTGACCATCGTCGTGCTGTGCTCCTTCGCCTTGACGCCCCTGTTCGAGGGGATGTCGCCCGTGGCCAATTTCATACTGCAAACGGTAATCCTGACTTTCCTGATCCTGCTGTTCGGCGAGATAATCCCCAAGCTGTACTCCAATTCCAACTCACTGAAGTGGGCACTCGGAGCCTACCCCGGGCTCAACTTCGCGGTGAAACTGTTCTCGCCGCTGGCGTCGATGCTCGTCAAAAGTTCGGGTTTCGTCAATCGCGTCGTCACCCGCAAGGCGCAAAACATCTCCACCGACGAGCTTTCACAAGCTCTTGAGATAACTCAAGTGCAAGGCGCTGAGCAGAAAGAGATGCTAGAGGGCATACTCAAATTCGGCGACACCACAGCCGCCGAGATCATGACCCCGCGTGTCGACATCACCGACCTCGACATCGACATGACATTCGACGAAGTGATGGAAACCGTAATCTCCACCGGCTACGCCCGTCTACCAGTCGTCGAGGATACCCAGGATAACATCCGCGGCATCCTCTACTCCCGCGACCTATTACCTTATATAGAGAAGCGCGAACCCGATTTCCGCTGGCAGACGCTCATGCGCGAACCCTATTACGTGCCCGAGTCGCGCATGATCGACGACCTGCTCGAGGATTTCCGAAAACTCAAAATCCATATCGCTGTGGTCGTGGACGAGTTTGGTGGCACCCAAGGCGTCGTTACCCTCGAGGACGTGCTCGAGGAGATCGTGGGCGACATCAACGACGAATACGACGAGGACGAGCAAACCTACAAGCGCCTGCCCGACAACACTTACATATTTGAGGGCAAGACCCTGCTCAACGACTTCTTCAAGGTCACCGGCCTCGACGAGGAGGAATACCAACCGGTGGCCGAGGATTGCGAGACCCTCGCCGGCATGCTGCTCAACATCAAAGGCGACTTCCCCAAGGAGAAAGAGCCATTGGTCTATGGCCACTGCCGCTTTCTCATCCTCGACATCGACCACCATCGCATCGCCTCGGTGAGAGTAAAGGTGATGAACGAAATCCAAAACCAATGATCTCTCTAAGGCCGCATTTGCCCTATAAGGCCTATAAGGCCTATAAGCCCCATAAACTGCTGGGAATATTGGGAGGGATTCTCCTTTTGGAGAGTTGCTCGCAAGGGGAGAAGGCAGTCAACATTCCCCGGCCCGAGGCTTGGCCACGCGTCGACCTGTATACCGAGAAGATGGACACTGTAGAGGGGCTCCCGTTGCTTTTCGAGGCAAATACCGATGCCTTGGCCACAACCTCCCGGGAGGATGCGGGATGGTGGGTGAACGTGCGCTACCCTCAGTATCGCGCCACATTATATATATCTATGACACCGGTCGACGCGGCCACCGAGCAGAAGGTGATCGACAACCGCGTGGAGCGCATCTCGCGCAATATCGGCGGTCGCACCACCGAGATGACCGAATTGACCACCCCTTCGGGTTTCCACGCCTCGGTGACGATGACCCGCACGGCCTCGGTGACCCCCGTGCAGTTTATTGCTACGCTACCCCAAATGTGGGTGGTGAGCGGCAGCCTCGCCTTGGACAAAGCGCCGTCGTCGCCCGACTCCATCGCTCCCGTGATTGAAGCCGTGCAAGGCGACGTGATCCGCATGCTGCAACACCTCAAGCCCTTGTGATGCGCCTCAAAATAGAAGATATTGACATTTATATAATGCCAGGCCGAGGGCGACCCGACTTACATTCTCCTGTTGACGCGTCCCCTCAGCAGGATGGAAATCGACCGGCCCACGGGTCGACACCCTCACGAAGGTCCCGCGAGATCGCCCTCCGCGACATTCTGGTCGCCGAGGCCTTCGGACCTGAGGCCAAGCTGGTTCACGACGAGCACGGCGCCCCCTCAATCGCCGGATTCAACGGCCATATATCCATTACCCACAGCCGCGACTCGGTGGCCCTGGCCATTTCCCCATCCCAACGGATCGGTATCGACATCGAGCACCCTCGCGACACGCAACTCCAAAGGGTAAAAGAACGGTTCGTTTCCCCGAAAGACTCCCCCATCCTCTCCCTTCTGCATCTATGGACAGCCAAGGAGGCGGTCTATAAAGCCGCCGCCAGCCCCGGCCTCTCGCTCACCGACATCGTGGTCACACCTCAAAGCGCCACCATCCCCGATGGGCGCCAATTCAACCTATGCTGGCATAATATAGGCGATGAGATGTTATGCGTGGTCTACTAAATGAGAAAATGCTGAAAACTGAAAAACTGAAAACTAAATTATTTTTCGCCAAAAATTTTGCAGTTTAGCGAAAAAGGCGTAACTTTGCACTCGCAATCCCAACAAGGATGGCTCCTTAGCTCAACTGAATAGAGCATCTGACTACGGATCAGAAGGTTAC
>JAJPXC010000115.1 GCA_021205635.1 Bacteroidales bacterium
TCTCGTCGATGTCGGTTGTGCAGCGGAAACCGTGGTTGTTGATGGCATCCTGCAGCAGGTCGTCGGCCACTTCGAGCGTGGCGTCATGACCCTTCATCAACGCATCCACGCGGGCCTTGTTCATGTCGAAGCCCACAGTGGGATATTTTGTGGAAAACAACCGTGCTAAGGGTAAACCTACATACCCCAAGCCAATCACGCAAATCTTAACCTCCTTCTCCATATTAGCAATTAATTGTGCACTGTGCACTCTGCATTATGCACTACTTCAAATTCTCCCAATACCAATCGCAAGCCTCCTTCAAGCCCTCGCGCATAGAGAATCGAGGATTGTAGCCGAGCAGACGTTTGGCCTTGTCGATCGAGGCCAGCGAATGGGGAATATCGCCCACGCGATTGGGGCCGTGGGTAGGCTCGATGGCAGCGATTACCTTGTCCTTTTCCGAGAGGAATTCCTGAAGGTATTCCACCAATTGGTTGAGGGTAGTGCGCTCGCCGTAGGCCGTGTTGTAGATTTGGTTGACAGCTTCGGGATTGTCGGTGGTGAGGGCCAACTCGTTCATCAGAATCACATTATCTATATATGTGAAATCGCGGCTGTAATTGCCGTCGCCGTTGATGTTAGGCGACTCATGAGCCATAAATTTCTTGACGAACAGGGGAATTACGGCGGCATAAGCGCCGTTGGGATCCTGACGACGGCCAAACACGTTGAAGTAGCGCAGGCCGATATACTCGGTGCCGTAGGTGCGGGCGAAAACGTCGGCGTAAAGCTCGTCAACGTATTTTGTGATGGCATAAGGCGACAGCGGTTTGCCGATTTTGTCCTCCACCTTGGGAAGCGAGGCCGAATCGCCGTAGGTCGACGACGAAGCGGCGAAAATGAATCGCTTCACGCCCGCGTCGCGACTGGCTACCAGCATGTTGAGGAAACCGCCGATATTGACGTCGTTGGTGGTGATGGGATCCTTGATCGAACGGGGTACAGAACCCAGCGCGGCCTCGTGTAGCACATATTCATTTCCCTCTACCGCCTTGCGGCAATCCTCGAGGTTGCGGATGTCGCCGACGATAAGCTTGAACGTGTCCGGGTACTCCTCAATCAAGGGAATGAGATTTTCCATGTGGCCCGTGGCGAAATTGTCGAGACAGGTCACACGGTCGCCTTTGGCAAGGAAATGCTCGCAAAGATTGGAACCAATGAATCCGGCTCCTCCTGTAATCAAAATATTCATGACAATATGAGATAATCCTTTTGAAACTGCAAAATTACATAAAATGCGGGAAAATCGCGTAAATTCGCGTGTAAATTAGCGAAAATGGAACAACCAAACTGGTATCACGAGCTACCCCTGCCCGGCTCGCCTGCGGGTATCCACGCGGGATTCACCTCGCGCGGCGCCGTCACAGAGGGCGACACTTATTCGGGTTTCAACCTGTGCCACTATACGGGTGACGACCCCGACCATGTGGCTCGCTGTCGAGAGGAGTTACGGGAAGCGACCAGAGCAAGATTCCTGGTAGTTCCTCGCCAAACCCACTCCACCAACGTCAGTGTGATTACCGATCCCCGCAATACTCATTTAGAGGGAGTTGACGCATTGGTCACAGCCCTTCCTGGTGTAGTCATCGGGGTGAATACCGCCGATTGCGTGCCTGTGGTGCTGGCCGATTCCGTAGCCAAGATTATTGGCGTTGCTCACGCTGGCTGGCGCGGCGCCGTCAACGGGATTGCAACGAAAACAGTGGAAGAGATGACTGCTCGGGGAGCTGACCCCAAGAGTATTGTGGCGGCAATGGGACCGTGCATCTGCCAGGGATGTTTTGAGGTGGGAGAAGAGGTGGCCGAGCGTTTCCCCGAGGAGGTGGTGCTACGTCAAAATGGACGGCGCCCACACGTCGACCTGCCTCGCTTTGTGGCCCTTCAATTACAGGAATCGGGCATCCCCGCCTCTCAAATCACTATGCCCGCGGCATGCACCCGTTGCTCCCCGACCCTTTACTTCTCGGCCCGTGCTTTGGGCATCAACTCAGGACGCTGCTTCACTTTCGCGTGGCTCGAGTAGCAAGCCCTCGATCACAAACGACACCATCTGTCCCTGGAACGTCATGGGGTTGACCCCGGCTCCCTCCCAGCCGTCGCGCAGGTAAAGAGTGTCGGCTCCGATCAGCGCCACATCGAGCAAAGCGGGCAACGCTTCGGCCTGCTTGGGGTCAAAAACTCCCTGGTTCACCCCCTCGCGGATAATACCCTGCAACATCTGGTTCACCAAGTGATAGGCGCGCAAGCGGATTCGCTCCACTCGACGGTCGACCAGCGACAACAGGGCTTTCACGCCGTCGGGACGGTGGACTTTCTCCCTCACCACCTCAAAGCGCTGATAAAGGAATTTCTCGAGCTTCTCCACAGGCGGGAGCTGGCTTGAGGCTATCACGCGCAGCGACTCGACCAGAAGGTCGGCCTCGCGCTCGATCACGGCGTTGTAGATGTCGCGCTTGTTTTTGAAATATGTGTAGATGGTGCGACGACCCTTGTCGGAGGCCTCGGCGATATCGTTCATCGTGGTCTTCTCCACGCCCTGCTTGGCGAAAAGCTGGCGCGCCACGTCGATTAATTTCTCTCGGGTCTTGGATACCATTGCACAATTGTTGGTTTCGTGTGCGAAATCACACAAAAGTTTTTAAATTCCAAAATTTATCACTACCTTTGCGGTCGCTTTTAGAGCATCCCGTGTGATGGGAAATTAAGAGCATAACACTTAATTTTGAGTAACACAACCAATTAAACAAAAAATGAAGACTTATCAACTCAATGCCGAGCCCCGCGAAGTGCTTGGCAAGAAGGCAGCCAAGGGCCTGCGCAAGGACAACAAGATTCCCGTGGTATTGAACGGCGGCGAGGTATTCGACCTCCCCTACAAAGGCAAGCTCGCCAAGGGCGAGAAGATCGTGGAGCTCGCCAACAACAAGGGCTTGATCACCACCGACCTGACCGTTACCCAGGAGGACGTGCGCAAGCTCGTCTATACACCCGACATCTTCGCCGTTGAGCTCGACTACAACGGTGGCAAGAAGATGGCCGTGCTGAAAGAGATCCAGTTCCACCCCGTTAAGGACACCATCCTCCACATGGACTTCCTGGAGGTAACCCCCGACAAGCCCGTCGTAATCGAGGTTCCCGTAAAGCTCGAGGGTCACGCCGAGGGTGTGAAAGCCGGTGGTAAGCTCAGCCTGTCGATGAAGAAGCTGAAAGTGAAAGCCCCCTACACCGAGATCCCCGAGCGCCTCGTGATCAACGTCGATCACCTTGGTCTGGGTCAGTCCCTGCAAGTGGGCGACATCCACATCGAGGGCTTGGAGCTCGTCAACGCCAAGAACGCTGTGGTTTGCGCCGTACAGTTGACCCGCGCCGCTCGTGGTGCCGCCGCTGCCGCCGCTGCCGCCGCCAAATAATTAAGCCATTAACAGCTTATGAAGTATCTTATTGTTGGGCTGGGTAACATCGGCGACGAATATCGCGACACCCGCCACAACATCGGTTTTATGATATTGGACGCTTTCGCTGAAGCGTCCAATATCACTTTTACCACCGAGCGTTACGGCGACGTGGGCCGTGGCCGCGTCAAGAACAAGCAGGTGGTGCTGCTCAAGCCGTCGACCTACATGAACCTTTCGGGCAACGCCGTGCGCTACTGGTTGCAGAAGGAGAATATCCCTATCGACCACATGCTCGTGGTTGTCGACGACATCGCCCTACCCTTTGGCGCAATCCGCATCAAGGCGCGAGGCAGCGACGCCGGCCACAACGGGTTGAAGAACATCGCCGCGATGCTGGGCACGCAGGCTTATCCCAGGCTACGCTTCGGCGTGGGCAACGACTTCGCCCGCGGCACGCAGATCGACTACGTGCTTGGCCCGTTTACTCCCGAGGAGCGACAGCACCTTCCCGAGCGCATCGCCGTGGCCGTTGACGCTATCCGCACCGATGTGTTGGCGGGGCTGGACCGAGCGATGTGTGATTTCAACAATAAGTGAGTTTCTAGTTTCTAGTTTCTAGTTTCTAGTTTTTAGTTTCTAGTTTTTAGTTGTTAGTTGTTAGAGATGCCGAGCGAAGTAAGAATTGACAAGTGGCTGTGGGCCATGCGGTTGTTCAAGACAAGGACGATCGCCACCGAGGCGTGCAAGAAGGGACGCGTGACCATGGGCGAACCGGCTGTGGCCGTCAAGCCATCCCGCGTGATCCACGTGGGCGACGTCATCAACGTGCGCAAGCCTCCTGTCACCTACTCTTTCCGCGTCAAAGCCTTGACGGAGAACCGTCTGGGAGCCAAACTCGTGCCCGATTATCTTGAAAACATTACCCCGCAATCCCAACTCGACCTGCTCGAGGTGGTGAAGATCGCGGGGTTTGTCGACCGCCGCAAGGGTCTGGGTCGACCCACCAAGCGCGAGGCTCGCGACCTGGCCCGCTTCACCGACGACGCCTACGGCGACTCGGATGGCTGGGATGTCGACTTCCTCGACGACGAGGGGTAACGTTATCTTCGACAAACAAAGATTAATTTGTGTTAAAAGCTATTGGGGGGGGGTGAAAAGTGTTAAAAAAGATTGGTAATTTTGCGAATTAAAGCATCGACTATTCATTTAACACACTTAACCAATAACAAAATCATGAAAAAGACTTTGCTATCCTTTTTAGGGCTGGGATTGTTGGCTGGTTTCACATCCTGCTCTAGCGAAGATCCCATTCTAGGCACAACGGGCCAAGAAGTGACCGTCACCGTCACAGCCTCGCTCCCCGCCGACATCCAGTCGCGCACATTCTCCGATGGCACCACCGCCACCAAGTTCTTCTACGCCGTTTATGAGGTGAATGGCACTACCGAGAGCTGCGTCATCCCCAAGACCGCTGGCACCGACTTCTCCGGCCTCACGACCACGCTGTCGCTCCAACTCGTAACGGGCAAGAGCTACAAGATGGTGTTCTGGGCACAGTCCCCCACCTCTATCACCGAGAACATCTTCACCGTGGCCGACGACCTCTCCACAGTGACCCTCGACTACGAGAAGCTCAAAACGTTGACCGCCGCTGAGATGGAGAACGTCGACGCTTTCTGGTGCATGAAGCCTGTAACCGTAGAAGGTGCAGCTACCGTCACCGCCGAGCTGAAGCGCCCCTTCGCCCAGATCAACGTGGGCACCAACGACATGGGTCAAGCTGCGGTTGCCAGCAAGAAGGTGTACACCACTATGACCGTGGCTGGCGTTTACTCGCAGTACAACCTTCTCACGGGCGACGTGCTTGACACCACCACGCAGACCGCCACCTTCACCAAGGTGCTTCGTCCCAACCACGACGTGGCCACCACTGCCGACGAATACGAGCAATTCCCCGTTGGTGCCAAGGGCGCTTATGAGTACCTGTCGATGGCCTACGTGCTGATGTCGCCCGACAAGAAGACCGTCGACATCGACCTCGACTTCTACTTCGACAACGATGCCACCGCCGCCAACCACCTCGACGTGGACGGCGCTCCCGTGCAGCGCAACTACCGCACCAACATCTTCGGCGCCCTGTTGACCTCGACCACCGACTTCACCATCGTCATCAACCCCGAATACGAGAAGCCCGACTACGGCACTTGGGGTGGCGGCAAAGTGGCTGTAACCCCCGTCACCGAGACCATCGATGGCGTTGCCGTACAAGTCTATCATATCACCTCGGGCGAGAACCTCGCTTGGATGGTAGAGAACGGTCCTCAGGACGCTTACATCGTGCTCGACACCGATATCGACCTCAACAGCCTCGACTGGACCCCCTTCGGCAACGTATCCCGCAGCAGCGCCTCCACCGGCTTCACCGGCACCATCGAGGGCAACGGCCAAACCATCTACAACCTGAAATCATCATCGAACACTGATAAATACGGTTGCGGACTCGTGTCGGTAGCCTACAACGCTACCCTCCGTAACCTCACATTTGTTAACCCCGTGGTATCGGGTGGAGCCGATTTCTGCGCTCCCTTGGTAGGAGCCGCTTTCGGCGACACCGAGATCCGCAACATCACGGTTGTTAACGGCACCGCTACAAGCGACGACGTAGCCGCCCTTGTCTGCGGCCGCGCTTATGGCACTTCCACCACCATCACCAACTGCACCGTTTCTGGCACTGTTTCCGGCGCTAAGGTTGGCGGTATCATAGGTATCGCCTCCAATGACGGCGAGACCATCGTAACCAATTGCACCAGCGACGTTACCGTTACATCTACCACCGCGGGTGGTGGCGGCATCATCGGCTATGTAGGCAGCGCAACCACCGTAACCAACTGCGTGAACACGGGCAATATCGGTGGCGACAGCGCCAAGTACTCGGCTGGCATTGTTGGATACGCTCAGAATGGCTCTTACAACATGGTAATAAGCAGTTGCACCAATACCGGCAAGATAGAAGGCACTAACGCAGGAGGTATCTTTGGATCTCCTGGTAGTGAAAATGTTTTCACTATTGAAAATTGTGTCAATGAGGGTGAAGTAATTGGAGTAACAATAGCCGGTGGTATTGGTGCTGGTATCGCTAATAGCACTGTTACCAATTGCAAAAACACAGCCAAAGTTACCGCAACCGATGCCTCTGGTTATGCTGGTGGTATCGCAGGCCAAACCCGTACTGCCATTGTCACCAATTGCTCGGGTGGAACCGCAGCTATCACCGCAACCTATGCTGGTCGTCTTCTCGGTTGCTTAGGTTGCAGAGTTATCACTGACGAAGTGTTGCTTGTAATCTGCAAATAAAATTTCATAAGTTTTCGGTAAATAAGATTTCGGCAGTT
>JAJPXC010000164.1 GCA_021205635.1 Bacteroidales bacterium
GTCGGGTAAGGGAACTATACGCTGAATTTTGATTTAAATGAAAGAGCCGTGCAAATTGCGGAAATTTTTCCGTAATTCAGGAAAAACTCATGTTGTCGTTGACATTTTTGCGCTTGAAACATCCCATGTTGACAATTTCTGATTTTTGGAATAGTCGTGCTGCGCACTCCCATTTGGGAGGTCGGGGATTCTCTTTGTCCGCACTCTCCGTGCTTCGCACTTCGGAGTGCGGTTAACAATGAGAATCGCGCTGCGCGCTTCTATAGCCACGGGTCATGACACCTTTTCATCACCACCACACAGTTTTGCAGGTGTCCCGGAAAAGAAGGCATCTGCAAAACTGTGTGTTTGCCTACTCGGCTCCTACTCGGCCCAAAGGACTGAGCGAGCAGATTTACCTATTGATGAATATTTCGACCGCAACTGGTGATGATTGTTTCACCATCAGCGCGGCCTTTTAGGCCTCAGTCCTTTTCCCCTTTCAATCCCCCCGCTAACGCAGGAGGTTATCATTAGCGCGGCTCAAAGCCGATTTAGCAAACACAGAGGTTTGCAGGTGTCCTCTTTTCCTTGCATTAGCTAAGCTATCTTAGCGCGCAGCGCGATTCTCATTGTTAACCGCACTCCGGAGTGCGAAGCACGGAGAGTGCGGGCAAAGAGAATCCCCGACCTACCAAATGGGAGTGCGTAGCACGGCTATTCCAAAGAAAATCACTATCTTTGTGCATCAAACCCAAATACTACTTACCATGAGCCACGTTGTAAACATACAGCATATCGTCTACCGGACGAAATACAGTCAGAAAGTAATTCCCGACTGTTCCAAACGGATGATGTTCAAGTATATCTTCGCGCTTTGCAATGACCATGGATGGTACATCAAGCGCATAAATGCGGCCGAGAATCACGTCCACTTACTGGTCAACATCGGCAATGAGAAACCATCGGTCGTGGCACAAAAGGTCAAATCCAACTCCAGTCGGGTTTTCAAGCAGCATACATTGTTCCCTCATTTCATCGGTTGGGCCAAGCGATACGGCAGTTTCTCGGTGTCTTACGAATTGCTTGATCAGAAAATCAACTATATCAAGAATCAGGAGGAACATCATCGTACGGAGTCGTTTGAGCAGGAGATGCACCGTCTTTTTCAGGAAAACGGCTAAGCCGACGCTAACGAGTTCCTTTCCGACGAGGACGAGAATCCGCTGGAGGAATAGTCGTGCTGCGCACTCCCATCATAGGAGTAGTGAGCCATTATCCGTCCGCACTCTCCGTGCTTCGCACTCCGGAGTGCGGTTAACAATGAGAATCGCGCTGCGCGCTTAGATAGCCGCGGGTCATGACACCTTTTCATCACTACCACACAGTTTTGCAGGTGTCCCGGAAAAAGGACAACATGTACTGAATCGGTGAAACCCACAGTTTTGCAGGTGTCCCGGAAAAAGGGCAACATGTACTGAATCGGTGAAACACACGGTTTTGCAGGTGTCACGGTTAGGGACTACGAATCTCACAAATTGAACGAATGCTATCCAGATACCAATCTCTTTTGGCGTATAGGTCTCTCCTTTACGTTCACTGGGGCAATAAAAAATCCCATGTAGAGGGGGTTCTACATGGGATATTGTACTTTTATTAATAGGGGGTTACTTGGCGGGGACGAGGAGGATGGTTTGGCGGTTGCCTTGGTTGATGAACTCGTTGGCCAGGGCCTGGATGTCGGCCGGGGTGATGGAGTTGATCACTGCCTCGGCGCCGTTGAACATGTCGGTGCCGGTGAACACGTTGTCGACGATGGCTTCGGTCCAAGTGCCGTTGAGCTCCAGGCCCTCGCGGTACTCCTTGATGAGGAACTCCTTGGCGTCGTTCACCTCCGAGTCTTTCACCTTCTTGGCCATCGAGGCGATCTCGTGGTCGATCATCTTCAGCACTTTGTCCTTCTTCTCAGGCTGCATGGGGAAGGGGATCTGGATGATGCCGTTGTTGACGTTGGCGAGGTTGAGCACGCCGTAGGCTCCGATAGAGTATACGGCACCCTCGTCCTCGCGGACGGTCTCAAGCAAGCGCTTGGTAAGGGCGTGAGCCAACACGTTCATCATGTACTTCGACTTGGTGGTCGACGGGATCTTGGCCTCGGAGGCGATGACTACCCACACTTGCGGTGTCTCCATCGCCATGCTCGACTCCTTGGTGTAGGTGCCGGGGGTGATCTCCATCTCGGGCACGTTCTGGAAGGTGTTCACGCTCGTTGCGGCGTCGCCGGGGAGGGAGGCGATGTACTGCTCCACCAGGGGACGCAGGGAATCGACGTCGACGTTGCCCACGATCACGAAGGTCCAGTCGGCGGCGTTCTTGGTGGCGTTCTTGGCGATCTCAAGCACGTCCTCGCGCTTGGTGTCGGCAACGGCCTGAGCGGAGAAGAAGGCGCGCTTGGGCGACTGGAACAACTCTTCTTGCCTCTTAGCCTGGAACTGGAACTGAGGGTTGGCCTCCTGGTTGTGGAGCACCGAGCCGTATTGGTTCTGGAACGCCTGGAACTCGTCGGGGGTCATCGTGACGTCGGTCATGGTCATGTAGAGCAGTTCCATCATCATGGGCAGGTCGCGGGGAGTGGTAGCGCCCTCGATCTTGCGGGAATAGCTCTCGAGAGCCATTCCCAGCTGCACCTGGTGCCCCTGCATGTACTTCTGCAGGTCGCTGAAGGTGTAGTCGCCCAATCCAGCTTGCGATACGGCGTAGGGGAACATCACCACCGTTGCGGCCTTGTCGTCGCTGATAGTGGCCGCGCCGTTGCCCTTGGCGATAGCCGAGAGGAGCACCTCGTCGTTCTTGAACGTTGTGGGCTTGACGATCACTGTGGCGCCGTTGCTCAGGTTCATCACCGTGGTGCCCCAGGTGTTGTCGTGGTTCTCGCTGATGATGGAGCCCTTGGCGGGGAGAACGGGGATGAGCGGCTCTTCCTTCACCTCGTCGACGTAAGGCTCGATGGTCTCGCCCTCAACAGCGGCCATAGCCTGGGCAAGGTCGAAATCGGTGGGGACGGTCATCCCTTCCTTGTCGGGCATGAGCACCAGCACCACACGGTTGTCGCGGGTAATGGCTTGGCTCATAGCCTGGTTGATCATATCTACTGAGACCATCATCGGCAGCATCTGGGCAATCTGGTACTCGGTGTCCCATGACGGCATCGGCTTGTTCTCGAGGAAGTTGTTGACGTAGGTCTGCACATAGGTGCTGTTCTGGGTGTTTTCGCGGTCGTTGTAAGCTTTCTCTTTGTGGGATAGCCATTCCTTGGACGCGCGCTCGTATTCGCCCATGGTGAAGCCGCCACCGCAAGCGCGCAAGCCCTCACGGTAGATAGCCTGCAGCGTGCCGGCAACGTCATCGCCCTTGGGTACGCCCACGAGGGTGAAGGCGTCCTTGGTGCGGGATACCAGGAAGTCGCCCATCACGGCCTGGGCAATGGCGAAGGGAGCGTCGGGCTGCATCGAGATCTCCTGCAGGCGGTTGTAGAGCATCATCTGCACCACATCCTCCACGTAATCGGCCACGTAGCCTTCCACGGTGTTCTTCATCTCATCGGGCGTGGCGTCGCTCTTGAACATCAGTTGCACCACCACCATCGGCTGCTCCTTGTCGGTGCCGATAGCGTAGATTGTGCCCTTGGTGTCCTCAACAGGCGTGTACACGCGCTCCTTGGGGTTGTTTGGCATCTTGATGGGGGAGAACAGCTCCTTGATCTTGGCCTCCACACGGTCGACGTCGATGTCGCCCACGACGATCACGCCCTGCTGGTCGGGGCGATACCACGTCTCGTAGTAGTCGCGCAGAGCCTGGTAGGGGAAGTTGTCAACAACCTCCATCGTGCCGATGGGGAGGCGGTAGCCGTATTTGTTGTTGGGGTAGATCTCGGGAAGCAGTCGCTCGAGGATACGCTGCTGGCCCACGTTGGTGGTGCGCCACTCCTCGTGGATCACGCCGCGCTCTTTGTCGATCTCCTCAGGGTCGAGCAGAAGGCCATCGGCCCAGTCGTGGAGGATAAGAAGGCAGGTGTCCTGCACGCCGGTGCGGTCGGTGGGCACATTTTGGATCATGTACACGGTTTGGTCGATGCCGGTGTAGGCGTTGAGGTTTTGGCCGAATTTCACGCCGACGCCCTCAAGCCAGGAGATGAGCGAGTTGCCGGGGAAATTCTGGGTGCCGTTGAAGCACATGTGCTCAAGGAAGTGAGCCAAGCCGCGCTGGTTGTCCTCCTCGAGGATTGAGCCTACTTTCTGGGCGATGTAGAAGTCGGCTTGACCCTTGGGGGTCTCGTTGTGACGAATGTAATAAGTCAATCCGTTGGGGAGCTGGCCTTTGCGCACAGCCTCATCGGCCGGAATCGGCGTTTGGGCCCCCGCGGGAATCAAGAATGCTACGCCCAAAAGAGCCAGGGCGAAGCGACGTAGATTAATTCTCATAAGGTTGATATTATTGGTTTAATTTGATTTTGTTAGCAACGCTTTTTCCATATAAGACGCGCCGAGGCAAGGATAGTTTCACCCCGGCGCAATTTTCAAGCATTTAGCAGGACACTTGCAAAACTGTGTGGTAGTGATGAAAAGGTGTCATGATCCGCGGCTGTCTCTTTGAAATAGTCGTGCTGCGCACTCCCATCATAGGATGTGGTGAGCCATTTTCCGTCCGCACTCTCCGTGCTTCGCACTCCGGAGTGCGGTTAACAATGAGAATCGCGCTGCGCGCTTAGATAGTTTAGCTAATGCAAGGAAAAGAGGACAACATGTACTGAATCGGTGAAACACACAGTTTTGCAAGTGTCCCCATTTAACCTAATACTTTATCCTTCATCCTTCACGTTTCACCCCTGAAGGATGAAGCGTTCGGCGTCGATGGCGGCTCTGCAGCCCATTCCGGCGGCCGAGATGGCTTGGCGGTAGCGGGGGTCGGCAACGTCACCTGCGGCGAACACGCCCGGCACGTTAGTCTCGGTTGTCGCTCCAGGGAGGGCGATGAATCCATGCTCGTCGAGGGCGATGTAGGGGCGGAACACGTCGGTGTTGGGATGATGGCCGATGCCCAAGAAGAAACCATCGATGGGGAGGTCGTAATGGCGCTCTTGGTCGGTGCCGAGGTATTCCACAAGGTGGGCTCCCTCCACCACCTCGTCGCCATAAAGGCCCTCAGTGTTGGTGTTGAACAGGATTTCGATATTCTCGGTGTCCTCCACGCGCTGGCGCATCACCTTGGAGGCGCGCAGATAATCCTTGCGCACGATCAGGTACACCTTCTTGGCCAGTGTGCTGAGGTAAAGAGCCTCCTCGCAGGCTGTGTCGCCACCTCCCACCACGGCTACCACTCTCTTGCGGTAGAAGAAGCCGTCGCAAGTGGCGCAGGCGCTAACGCCCATACCAGCGTATTTCTGCTCGTCGGGCAGACCCAGATACTTGGCCGATGCACCCGTCGCGATAATCACGGTGCGGGCCTTGATCAACTCGCCGCCGTTGACGGTCACTTCAAGTGGATGCTTGTCGAAGTCAACCTTCGTTACAACCCCCGAACGCAGGTCGGCACCGAATCGGGCGGCTTGCTTACGCAGGTCGTCCATCAACTGCGGCCCGGTCACACCATCAGGATACCCGGGGAAATTCTCAACCTCGGTGGTGGTAGTCAACTGTCCGCCGGGCTGCATCCCCTCATATAATATAGGTGCAAGCCCCGCGCGGGAGGCATAGATAGCCGCGGTGTATCCCGCAGGCCCCGACCCGATTATCAGGCATTTAGTGTCAATCGCTTCCATATTCAGTTTTCAGTTTTCAGTTTTCAGTTTTCAGTTGCAAGAGCGTGCGCGGTAGCCCTTGGGGGCCTTGAACGGCCGTAGAGACCGAGCTATTTAGTAGGGGCGGCCTTGGACGGCCGTAAGAGGGAGGTTATCTCAGGTCGATCCATTCAGCCTTTGGATATTGCGCCTTGGTGGGCTTAAAGTGGCTCGCCGGCAACCGTTGCTGCTTGGTGATACTCTTAATGGTAATAGTGGCTGTCGACCCGTTTGTAAGGTACAACAGCGCCTTCTCGGGATGGTAGGTAGTGGCGTTGACCGTCACCACTGCCTTCGTCAAGTCACCACCCTTGGTCTTGGGCACCAACTCCAACACATACTTGCCTGTGGCACCCTTGAGCAGGCGTGACTTGTAGGAGTTTTGGAGCGACGTGAGCATGGCCAACGGGTTGACCATCGCCAGCGCTTCGGCGGTAGGCTCGGTGATTGATATCTCTTGTGCCGACGGGTCGTAAACCCATTGCGTGTGGCCGTCGAAATAGGTCACTAGGTGGTTCTTCACGTCCATCTTGAACGAGTTGGCGCACACCCAGAGCTGTGCCGACTCCTGGCCGTTCTGTCCCGAGATGGTGAACGTGGCCGACGCCGAGGGCATCGCTCGCAGGGTGTCGCTCACCTTCTTCAGCACAGTGGAGGCTGACGGGGTAGCGGCTTCTGCCACTAATGCCGCACACATCATTAATATGGCGAGGAAGTTTCTCATTACCTGTTGGTTGAATTAAAATGGTAAAATATTTATAATGAAAAAGTTGCACAT
>JAJPXC010000002.1 GCA_021205635.1 Bacteroidales bacterium
GTGAGTGGTGAGTGGTGAGTGGTGAGTGGTGAGTGGTGAGTGGTGAGTGGTGAGTGGCAGGCTATTTGGCTAAATGCTAAACGCTAAATGCTAAATGCTTATTCGGGGTAGAGGAGGTAGGGGGCGCGTTGGGCGCGGAAGCGGGCGACGTCGTCGGCCCATCCGGCCTTGATTTCGGTTGCGCCCATCCCCTGCTCGATTTTGCCGCGGATGGAGCCGTCGCCGATGAGTTTCTCGAAGAACGGGGTGAAGAATTTGTCGCCCATGTTGAGGTTGTTGTAGGCGTCGATGAGGTACTCGAGGTTGACGCCCTGGGCGATCGCCTCCTCGTCGGTGACGTTTCGCAGGTCGACGCCGTGGCACAGTTTGCCCAGTTGCGGGGGGTTCTTGGCCCCGGCCACCGAGCGCGGGGTGAAGGAGAAGTCGCGATTGGTCATGTCGGGGTGGCCGTATACCTCAAAGGGGAAGTCGGTGCCGCGACCAAGGCTCACGGGCGTGGCCTCGAAGTAGCAGGTCGACGGATAGAGGTAGATCGACTTCATCGTGCGCAGGTTGGGCGACGGGGCCACGGGCAGGTGGTAGCGGGTTTGGTGGGTGTAGTTCTCGCATTGGATTACGACCAGGCGGGATCGTTTGCCGTCCTTGAGCCAACCCTCGCCGTCGGCCATCATGGCGAGTTCGCCCAGGGTCATGCCGTGCACGACGGGTATGGGCAGTCGGCCCACGCCCGAGCGGTATTTCATGTCGAGGATGGGGCCGTCTACGGTCATGCCGTTGGGGTTAGGGCGGTCGAGCACTACGACCATCTTGTCGTCCTCGGTGGCGGCATCCATCAGGTCGATCATCGTGCAGTAGTAGGTGTAGTAGCGCAAGCCAACGTCCTGAATGTCAATCACCAGGGCATCGACATCCTTGAGTAGCTCGGGGTCGTTGGCCTTGTTTTTGCCGCCGTAGAGGCTCACCACGGGGATGCCCGTTTTGGAGTCGCGAGAGTCGGTGACGTGCTCGCCAGCGTCGGCGTCGCCGCGGAATCCGTGCTCGGGGGAGAGGATTTTGGTGACGTTGATGCCCTGGTCAAGCATCAGGTCGAGGGTGTGACGGTCGCCCACCATGCCGGTGTGGTTGGAGTACAGGGCGACGCGCTTGCCCTTGAGCAGCGGCGCGTAGGCGTCGACGCGGGCGGCTCCCACGATGACGTCGCCATCGGTGGTGGCGGCGTGACACAGGAATGCGGCCAATAGGGTGAATATGGCGAGTATGTATTTCATTATCAGTGTTTTACGTTGGCGGTTGGGATAACTATAGATTGGGAAACTTGTCTCATAGGTGTAGAGCAGAATTCCACTGCCAAAGGTAGCGCGAATTTTTGAAACACCACCCTTAAAAGATGTTTTCGTAAGCCAAAAAACCGTAACGCATGGGTAGCCGCTGGGGGCAGCGGCTGCTTCCAGAGGGCTGACGCGCGGCAGCCCAATCTGGGAGGTGTCGCCGCCCTCGGCGACACAAGGATGCTCATTGCAGCGTATAGTACGACGCCGAGGGTAGGGGATAGGAGCGGTCGTAAGGCTCGATGTAGTTGATTTGAACCTGACGTTTGTCCTTGTCCTTCAGTTCCTTATATGCCTCGGCGAAAAGTCCGGGGCGCCCTACGGCATTCTCGATCGTGGAAAACGCTCTCGGGAAGAACATCTCCCCCTCGGTACAGATAAAGCGGAGGTCGCTCGTGCTGTAATTGGAATGTTCAAGGCAGTTGATGGCATAAGTGCAATAAGCGTCCACGCATTGTGGATTATTGCCTAACCAGTGGGCGTAAGCCAGCCGATGGAGGAAGGCGTTGTAGAGGGCTCCATCCTCTTTGACAAAGGGACGGCCAAAGTTGCAGGAGCGCAGCGAGAGATATGGCTCGACGTTTTCACCAAGGATGGCTTTCATCTCGGCGATAGCCTCGATAGTGCGATTACATTCCGGTTTGTGGGTGAAATGGTCGGCGGCGAGGGCAACCTCGAGCATGCGTATTCCCTCTTTTAGTTGGTCGGGCTCCAGTGACGCCATGTCGTTCCACCGGGCGGTAATCTCATATACGACAGCGCCGATCTGGTAATGGGCCAATGCTTTCTTGTGCCAGTAGTCAAATTGGGGGTCGTTGGACGCTTTGCACAGGAACGCCATTGCGGCTTCAGCATCGGCATGGCCATCCGCGGCAATTACCCCAATCCAGCTTTTAAGACGGGAGGCCTCTGCCTGTGGCAAAATAGAGCCAGACGAGAAAGGCAAAGGCTTCTCGTAGATGGTCATACCTTTCTCGTTTAATGTGCGTAGAGTATTGATTTTCAGCTCGTTATCGAACGGCTGAAAGTCACGCAGTGAATGGGCGGCATAGGCCATGGTAGCGGCGTTTAAACCTTGGGAAGCGGCATTGAGGAAAAGCGAGTCGGCGCGGGTATGGTCAACGCCTCGGTGGTTCAGCCCGTTGGCGTAACACAGGCCCTCGAGGTAGTTGGCGATCGCCTTTCGATCGTTATCGCTATACGGCGTGCCATCAGCTTGATTGGCAGGCAGATATTCCAATACTGCATCCGGTCCTCCATATTGCTGAAGGGCGCGTAGGAGCTTTTGGGGACGCAGCATGAAATCGACGCCCTGCTCCGGGCTGAGGGTTTCAAGTGCCTTGTCCACACTGCCAAGGGCCAGGTCGTCACGGCCGTTTTGCGACAGCATTTTGGCGTCCTGAAGATGTGTGTTGGGGTTGGCCCCGTCCATTCCCCAATTGACCACATCGAGGGAGTCCTGGGCAGGTAAAATTGAGGCGCCGCTATAGGCGTCACGATTTTTTGCCATAATGAGCAAATCAGCGTGCAACTCGCGGTCGCCCAGGTCTTTTGACATCAGGGCAAGGTTGACAGTCAGCTCAGAGTATCCACGGCCGCCAGCTATATCTTGCTGATAGGTGTCGAAGAGGGTGTGCACCGCGGGCAGGTGAAGTTGCGCTGCCAGCACGTGTTTCAAGCTGTCGCACTTAGCCCACGACGCTGTCAACTTCCCATCAGCTCCATAGTAGGAGTAACGGTAAAATTTTGCTAACTGGTGAGAAGCCATTTGGCTTATATAAGGGTTGTCGTGCTTGGCCAATTCGTGCAAGGTGGCGAACGCCTCGCCGGAGCCGGCTGAATCACTCAGGAGGGTGTAAACCGACTGTGTGAGCCTTCCCCACTCGTCGAGGGCTTGGCCGTCGTTGGCTTGGCGGAGCATTATTTTATTGGCTTCCTCGGGAGTCCACGACATGGAGGCAAGCAGGGCTTGGATACCGGCGCCGTCGGTGCGGGAGAGTTTTTTGGCCCAACGGGCGGCACGGTCGTAATCGATTGTACCGCCCTTTCCGGTCATGTGCATCAGGGCCAGCCGCTTGATGCGCTCGGCGTGCTTTACGGTGTCGTCGGCACACACTCCCTCGTAGGCTTTGATTGCCTTGCGGTACATCTCGCCCGAGCGCTGCACCAAGGCGCGGGTTTCGCCGTCGTGGGCGTAGTCGTAGTTGGCCAAATCGACCCCTTGCAGGCGAGCGATGGCTTCCTGCTCGGCCTCGACGGCTTTGTTGTAGGGATAGTCGGGGTTCCACCACGTGGTGATGGCCTCGGCTTGCCAGGCGCACACCACGACGAGCACCAGCACCGCAGCCGCGACGGCGCTCCAAGTTGTGGTTTTGCGACGTTTCTGTGCCTTTTTCAGCCCCTTCACATCGCCGCTCACGACTTCCAACTGGCCGCCAAGGGTTTCCGTCTTGCCCTTTGCCTCCTCAACGTCCTCCTTAACGCCGGTAACATCGCCTTTTACCTTCTCGACATCCTTCTTAACGCCGGTAACGTCGTCTTTTACCTTCTCGACATCTCCCTCGAGGCTCGCCAACTTCTCGTTGATCGCCTTGATCTCCTTGGAGAAATCGTCCCTCAACTGCTTGATGCGTTGAGTGTTCTTTTCAACCTCGGGATCTTTGTTAAACGACTGTCGGAACTCTTTGGCCCTCTCCTCCAGTTTCTTCAACTGGGCTTTGATGGCGTTGATCGACTCCAATGACGCACTTGCCGAGATCTTGGCGTTAAGATCCTCGGTGAGGACGCTCATAGAAGCTTTCATCTTCTCAATCTCCTCCTTCAACACCGGGTTGTCACTCTCCACGTTGAAGTAGTCGAGAATGGCCGTGTGTAACTTCTCGCTTGGAGGCTGGATGGTCGCATAGAAGTCCTTGGCTTCCACGTGGAAGGGTTGAGTGGCGAATTTCTCGAAAGCATACACTTTTTTGTAAGGCTCGAGCCAGAACACTCCGTCGCTGTCGGGCTTCAGGGCGACCCATTTGCCCGATTCGACGGTGCCGATAGGATTGTCGGCGTTATTATTAATGCGTACCGGAATACGGTAGCTCGGAGCGCTATTGGTGAAGAATTCGGCAAATTCCTCAGTGAAAGCACACTTGCTAAGGTTCTTCAGGATGTAGATTATGGCGATATAGTTGCGCGCCATCAAGCTCGATAGTGATACGTCGAGATGCTCGATGCTCTTTTCGTGTATCTTGTTGCGATATCTCCGGCAATGGTGCGCCATATTCTGCACGTTGTAGCATTTCAAATCCGAGTTGTTAAGTTTCCTGAGGCAATTCTGCATTGGTACGAGACAACTCTCCTTGTAACGGTTGCTTTCGATATACCCGGTTTTTTCCAATCCAAAGATGTCGCCGATACTTTCTATAATATGCTCGGCGATAGAAAGTTGTCCCAATCGCTCGGCCCTGTCGCTCGCGGTGTTTAGCATGCGACTTTTGCCATCGGCCACTTTCATGAACGATGCGATGCCCACGCTCGCGCAATCCTGATCCCCTTCGTCCTGCTGCCTTTTGGCCCGAATCATGTCCCAGATCATCATCGCCTCATACACTCCTCTGTCAAAGTCCAGCCCCTTGGCTGCCCCAGGCAGACCGTTCCCCCATTGTGGATATTTCCATTGCTTTTTACCGTCTTGGCCTTCGAATGGATCCACAACCATGCGGAATAGTTCCAGATCGATTTTTGCGGTGTAACCGTGAGCGATGTGGCCTTTCACCTCATCGAAAAAGTTGCGCGCGAAACTTTGGAATTGTGACAATTGGGTAGACATGGCAGTGGATTTGTGAAATGATTGGTAAGTGTGACGTTTTTAACCTACAAATATACAACAGGCCTTTACCAAAAACCAAATCGATACGCAAATAATACCAATGTCAGCGACAAAAAAGCGAATATTCCACCCCTCCCTTTGCTCCCTCGTCTGTCTGGGGGTGGCTCCGTCGTCCCTCTCTACATAACCCCATGCTTCAGCTTGGGGGCGCCTATCCCCCCCATGACAAGAGGTGGAGGAGCCACCTCTCTATTATTCAGTGACACTTAAGCAACGCGAATCGTGCCATTCGTTCCCCCTGGTTCCCCCTCTCCAATGTTGATTTACCCCCAAGTTGCTGTTATTCCGATTTTTTTGCTTACCTTTGTCCCAAATACGTCATACACTATGCCAGAAATCACATTCATAGGAGTCATTAAGGCTGAGCATGTGGGTGGGTATACTCTCAAAATCCTGTTTAACAACGGGATGGCTCGATTGTATGGTTTCTCAAAAGAGTTTTCTAAAGGAATTTGCTCTAAATTAAAAGATATAGATTATTTCTTGAACTTTAAACTTGACCCTTTCTCAATTGACTGGAACAATGAAATAGGATTCGCTCCGGAATATCTATTAGAGAATGGCCAACCTGTAATTAGTTAATAATCATGACTTTCGCTGAAAAGTGCAACAAAATTTTTGACGAGGCAACCGCAGCCTACCACGTGACCGATCATGTTGATGCCGTCGAGCCGCGTCCTTACGCCGATGGAAGCATCGAGGCCACTCTCTATGCCAAAAACTGGATCGACGCCGTGCAATGGCATCTGGAGGATATAATCCGCGACCCCGAGATTGACCCCGTGGAAGCCCTGAAAATCAAGCGCCGTATCGACCGGTCCAACCAGGACCGCACCGATATGGTAGAGGCCCTCGACACCTATTTCCGCGAGCTTTACAAGGACGTGAAAGCTCTCCCCGACGCCACGATCAACACCGAGAGCCCCGCGTGGGCGCTGGACCGCCTGTCGATTCTCGCCCTGAAAATCTACCACATGCAGGCCGAGGTAGCCCGCAAGGACGCCTCCACGGAGCATATCGCCCGCTGCCAGGGGAAACTCAACGTGCTCCTGGAGCAGCGCCAGGACCTGACGCAGGCCATCGACACCCTGCTTGACGACATTGCCGCCGGCCGCAAGTACATGAAGGTGTACCGCCAGATGAAGATGTATAACGACCCGGACACCAATCCGGTGCTCTATGGCGCGCAAAAATAACACTCCCAACAATCCCCGCGGGTTGCGCCACGTGCTCGTGAGCCGGTTCTCGGCCCTGGGCGACGTGGCCATGACCGTACCCGTATTGTATAGTGCTGCAAGGTGTTACCCGGGCGTGGAGTTCTACTTGATCACCCGTCCGTCGATGACCTCAATTTTCGTCAACCCTCCGGCCAATCTACACCTGATAGGGGTGGATGTCAAGAACGAGTACCAAGGAATCCGTGGAATGAACCGACTGCTTGGTGAACTTGTAAAGAAATATGGGATAGATGGTTACGTTGATTTGCACGCCGTATTGCGCACATTTGCCTTGGCGGCTTGCTGTCACCTTCGTGGCATCCCGGTAAGTGTAATCCATAAGGGACGTCGCGGCAAATGGGCGTTGACCCGCAAGCGCAACAAGGTGATGTTGCCGCTGATCTCGTCCCGTGCCCGCTATCGCGAGGCGTTCTTCGGCATAGGTCTGCCACTTCAGGAGCGTTTCGACGGTCTGTACGGTATGGGCAAGGGCGACCCCGAGTTGTTTGCCTCCATAACTCCGGCCAAGAAGGATAGGGATCGCTGGGTGGCCATCGCGCCTTTCGCCAAGCATCCGGGCAAGATTTATCCTCCCGAGATGATGGAGATGGTGGTCAAGGAATTGTCCAACGACAAGCATGTGAAGATATTCCTCTTCGGGGGAGGTCCCGAGGAGAAGGCAGTGTTTGACCAGTGGGTGGCCAAATATCCGAGAGTTGTGTCGTTGGCCAACGAGAAACACGGTTTCGCGGTCGAACTTGCGTTGCTGTCGTGGATGGATGCTGCCGTGACCATGGATTCGGCTAACATGCACTTGGCGTCGCTTGTCAACATCCCTGTGATCTCAATTTGGGGAGCCACTCATCCCTACTGCGGCTTCAAGGGCTGGCGCCAGCAGGAGAAGAACACTGTGCAACTGCCCATGACGTGCCGCCCTTGCTCGGTGTTTGGTAACGCGCCGTGCCATCGCGGTGATTACTATTGCCTTAGAGGGATAGCTCCAACGGTAATTTTGCAGAAATTGCAACCTTATATCAAGTAACAAGCAATGATTGAAAAGTTAAAACAGTGGCTGGTCAAGCCGCAGACGTGGGGCTACATAGCCGCGGCGGCGATTGTGGTTTTCCTGGCATTCGCGTTTTTCGCTCCAGCCAACTCCGAGGGCCTCGACCTTCGGCAACACGATATGATTCAGGGTCAGGCGATTGGCCAGGAGGCCAAGGCTTACACCGAGACCACGGGCGAGGATACCCGCTGGACCAACTCCTTGTTCTCGGGCATGCCCACATTCCAGATCGCACCCTCTTATCCCTCTAATCGCCTTTTTGATTGGATTACAACGGTTTACGGATGCGGATTGCCATCGCCGTCCAACCTTTTGGCGATGATGATGATCGGCTTCCTGATCCTGATGGCCGCGATGAAAATCCGCTGGTACTACGCCCTGATTGGAGCCGTGGCATGGGGCTTCTCCACCTATTTTATCATCATTATCGGTGCTGGACACATCTGGAAATTCGTCACGCTCGCATATATCCCACCCACAATTGCTGGTGTAATCCTTTGCTATCGAGGGAAATACCTTGCTGGAACGGCAGTTGCGGCGCTTTTTGCCATGATGCAAATCGCCAGCAACCACCCGCAGATGACCTACTACTTCCTGTTCGTCATACTCGGCCTGGTCATCGCAGCCCTTGTCGTGGCCTACCGCCGCAAGGAGTTGGCCAAGTGGGGCATCGCCACGGCCTGCTTGGCTGGTGCGGCCGCATTAGCCATAACAGCCAATCTGCCAAGTCTTTACAACACCTACGAATACTCCAAAGAAACCATGCGAGGCGGCCACTCCGAACTGTCGGCTGGTTCGGCCAAAAGCACCGTCGGTGGTCTTGACAAAAACTATATCACGCAGTACAGCTACGGCCAATCCGAGCTATTTACTTTGCTGATTCCCAATGTGAAAGGTGGCGCGTCGGCCAAGCCCGTACAGGGCCAGTTGCAAGCGCTGTCGATGAGCGACCTTCCGGCCGCTCAAGATATGGTCAACGAGGGGAAAGTCGACCAGATCGGCGCTCAATATCTGCAATATGCCTCGCAGTATTTCGGTGAGCCTGAGGGAACTAACGGTCCCGTTTACGTTGGTGCTATTATCTTCGCCCTGTTCCTGCTGGGCTGCGTAATCGTCAAGGGTCCGGTGAAGTGGGTACTTCTTGCGTTGACGTTGCTGTCGTGCGGTCTCGCGCTTGGTCGTAACTTTATGAGTCTCACCGACTTGTTTATCGACTTGGTGCCGATGTACTCCAAGTTTCGCACAGTCGAGAGTATCCTCGTAATTGCTGAGTTCACGATACCGCTATTGGCCATTCTGGGCTTGCAAAAGCTCATGACTGAGCCGGAAAAGAAGCGATACTTCAAACCCTTGCTGTGGTGCTTCGGCGTTCCTGCGACTCTTTGCTTGCTAGGGTGGTGGGCGCCTGGTTTTTACGGCTCGGTGATCAACCAAACCGACCTCGACACTTCCCGGATGATCGGCCAAGCGCTTGAGCAACAAGGATATCCGCAGGAGGCTATCACCGCTTTCTCCATCAACAATCCCGCAGTGGCTGGGGCCATACAACAACTCCGTTACGGAATGATCGAGGCCGATTCGTTGCGCTCGCTACTGTTCCTGCTGGCCGCTGCTGCTGTGCTTACGCTGTGGATGCTCGGCAAGGGGCGCACAGCAGTGGCCGTTGGCTGCGTTGGAGCTTTGGTGCTCGTCGACCTGTTTACCGTCAACAAGCGTTACCTCGACTACGACTCTTTCTGTACGCCGCAAATGACTATCTCCGACCCGTTTGCCCTCACTCCAAGTGATCGCCTTATCCTTCAGGACACTACCTCCCATTACCGGGTGATGGACATCGGCAACTTCTGGCGCCCCGAGCCTTCTTATCACCACAAGATGATTGGAGGCTACCATGCAGCCAAACTCTCACGCTACCAAGACCTTATCGACGTTCATATCGGCAATTTCCTCAACGGCCAAGCCTCAGAATCGGATATGAACGTGCTTAACATGCTGAACGCCAAGTATATCGTAACGCCTTCAGGACAGGTGGTTGACAATCCTCAAGCCCTTGGTAACGCATGGCTTGTGGATACCATCATGTACGTGCAAGGCGCTAAGGCTGAGATGACTACTCTGGGCAAGATCGATCCTGCCATCGAAGCTGTGGCCGACGCCCAATTTGAATCAACACTCGGAGCGGCTACACCCATCAGCGAGGGCGACACAATCCGGTTGACCTCCTATGCTCCCAATCGCCTGACGTATCACGTTGATACTAAGCAAGGTGGACTCGTCGTGTTCTCCGAGGTCTACTTCCCGTGGGGCTGGACCGTAAAGATGGATGGCGACAAAGAATTGTCTCTGGGTCGAGTCAACTACGTGCTGCGAGCCGTCAACGTCCCCGCAGGCGCCCACACGCTAACGATGACCTTCGACCCGCGCTCGCTCCACACCACCTCCACTGCGGCCTACATTGCCATTATCCTCATCTACCTCTTGGTTCTCGCCGCACTCGCTTGTTTTTGCACGCAGATTGAAAAAATCGAAAAAAAATAATCCTTTCAATCCTTTCAATCCGCGTGAAATGAAACTCACTCGCTCCATCACGGCGTTGAGACGCTACAACCGGTCGAAAGGCTTCGGGATACACTCCCCGTTCGCCTTTCGGTTCGTGCAGCGTGTGCTGTCGGAGCGAGCGGGCTATTACGCTTACGAGGACATCGATTTTCGACGCAATCAGGCCAAGATTATGGCTCGAGAATCGGGGAAGAAGCATCCGCGCATTATCTCGGCCAAAAACGCGCGTATGTTGTTGAGGATCACCGTATTTTTCAACCCTCTGGAGATCATGCAGGTAGGCACCAGCTACGGTGTGTCCACAACGGCTATCTTGGACGTCGACTCGCGGTCGCACCTCGTGATCTATCCTGGCAACAATCCACACCACGATATTTATGTGGAGACAGTTTCGGGACATTTGTCGCAAGTCACTGAAATCCCGTCACTTGCCACGGCTTTAGACCATTACGACTTTCGTCGAAACGATTCACGACCATTTATGGTGGTCAACAGCATTGATAACGATGAGGATTTCGCCTTAACTCTCTCAAAATCCCTCCATTACCTCAATTTGGATGGCGTTGTGGTAATGCGTAATCTGCAAAAATCTAAGCGCATGAAAGTGCTGTTGCGCCAAATAGAGAGCCAATTATCTCATGGCCAGATATTTACCAATCAAAAAATCGCCGTAATTGTAGGTTTGTCGCATTTACAGCGCCAAACATTCTCTTTGTGGTTTTGATGCGCGAAATTCGGGATAACAACAAGGTAATCAAGCAGTTCTTGGCCTATCTAGTGACTGAGAAAGGCCTCAGCGAAAACACGCGTGAAAGCTATGCATTCGATCTCACACGTCTCATGCAATATCTTGAGGATGAGGGGGTTGCGCTTCAAGACGTAACTGTTGACAATCTTCGAGAGTTTATCGGTTCTTTGCACGATTTGGGCATCTCGGCCACAACCCAAAATCGGTTTCTGTCAAGCCTACGCACTTTCTTTAAGTACCTGAAACTGGAGGGGTTTATCGAAACCAATCCATCGTCGCTATTGGAGAGCGTAAAAATGGGGGATCATCTTCCTCAAGTACTTACAGTTGAAGAGATTGACTCGTTGATAGAGGCAATCCAGCCCGAGGATCCCAACGGCGCGCGCAATCGTGCGATGATCGAGACAATGTATGGTTGTGGCTTGCGTGTCAGCGAGTTAGTAAATCTTGAGATTAGCCGCGTGTATTCGCAAGATCAGTATGTGGTGGTCACGGGCAAGGGCGACAAGCAACGCTTGGTGCCCATCTCGGAATCGGCCCTAAATGCCATCCGTGAGTATATGCCCGAGCGAAATGCGGGACCTATAAAGCCAGGCGAGGAAAACATCTTGTTTCTCAATCGGTTAGGCTCAAGGTTGACTCGCCAAATGGTGTTTACGATAATACGTCGTTTGGCTGAAGCCGCTGGCATCCGCAAGGTCATATCCCCCCACACGCTTCGCCACTCTTTCGCAACTCACCTGCTTGAGGGAGGCGCCAATCTACGCGCCATCCAGCAGATGCTCGGCCACGAATATATCTCAACCACAGAGATTTACCTCCACCTCGACCGCAGCGTCCTCCGCGATGAGATCCTCAGCCACCACCCCCGCAACAAATAGAATGGAAGTCCCGCCGTCTTGGCGGGACATAAAATATCGGGTCGAAACGGCCCGATTTCCTTTCTAAGGGTGGAATTCAATCCCCACTAAATCAATGCCTTGAAGAGTGTCCACGCGCATAACGTGTCTAACTCTTACCGGGGTGCCAGAAGCGTGTACAATTCCCTTTGCGATGGTGTCAACAACCTGTAAATCAGTTGCGTTACCTATGCCCCGCCATTTTCCGTACTTGTCGGCAAGGACGATGTTAAGGGTGTCGATGCGTTCGCGACCTCCATCGGTGTAGGCCACCTCCAGCCATACGTTGGAGTAGGCGTAACGGTCGTCGTGACGCAGCCCCAGGGTGAGGTTTCCACGCATGATCGAATCGGCGTGCTCTGGCTCAAAAGTCAACGCCTCGGCGTAGCGCCATCCCTCTTGGGGGATGGCTTGCCACGACGAGTAATCGTTGTCGGTAGGAACGCAAGCTGCCAAAGCCGCCAATGCGCCGATTAGCAGTATTTTAGCCTTGCTTGCTTTCATTGGCTTGAGGCTTGGGAGAAGTTGTGGAACTCTGACTTTTTTGAGGTGCTTGAACCTTCTGTCCTGCTGGTACGGCCGAACTTCCATTCTGACCCGGTTTCGCGCCTTGGGGACGTTTCTTCTTTTTCTTGGGCTGCTGTCCTGCCGGGCCGGTAGTACTTCCGTTCTGGCTTCCTTTCTGGCCTGCGTTTTGGCCTTTTTGGGGTTGCTTGGGACCTTGGGACTTTCCTCCCTCCTTCTGCAGTGCAGGTGCTTCTGAGGTGCCTTTCTGCGAGGCCGGTTTCTTCTTCTTTTTCTTTTTGTCGAAACGGGAGATGGAATCCTGACCCACAAGGTCGGCAAACTCCTTCTTGGCTACGGGTTTGCGGTCGCCGTCTCGTTCGAGTTTGAGCGGCTTTTCTCCTGCCTTGTTCATCTCGATCACCTCAAACGCACGCTCGGCATCGATGGTTACCAAATTGGCCGCCACCGACTTGTCGGTAGAGTAGGTGAGGGTGCGCTTGAAGATGTCGGTCTTGAAGTGGTAGTAGGTGTTGTCGGCAGTCTCGAGGCGGATTGATTTGTCGGGTAGTTTCTTTACCGACTCCACGTAGGCGTCAACCTCGAAATTAAGGCAGCACTTGAGCTTAGCGCATTGGCCTGCAAGCTTTTGCGGGTTGAGCGAAATATCTTGATAGCGAGCCGCACTGGTGGCAACCGACACGAACGACGTCATCCAGCTGGCGCAGCACAGGGGGCGTCCGCACGGGCCGATTCCGCCAATGCGGCCGGCCTCTTGGCGAGCACCGATTTGCTTCATCTCGATCCTTACCTTGAACGTCTCGGCCAGCACCTTGATCAATTGGCGGAAGTCAACGCGCTCATCAGCAATGTAATAGAATATGGCCTTGTTGCCGTCGCCTTGGTACTCCACGTCGCCGATTTTCATGTTCAACTGAAGCGATGAGGCAATTTTGCGGGAACGGATCATGGTGTCGTTCTCGCGTGCCTTGGCCTCGGCAAACTTCTCCATATCAGCTGGTTTGGCCTTGCGGAAGATTCGCTTGATCTCGGCGTCGGGCTTCACGCGGGCACGGGCCATCTGGAGTTTTACCAGTTCGCCTGTGAGGGTCACTTGGCCGATGTCGTGGCCGGGCGACGCCTCGACGGCCACCCAGTCGCCTATCTCGAGCGGGATGTGGGTGGAGTTGCGGTAGAAACCCTTGCGTGTGTTCTTGAACTGTACCTCCACAAGGTCGTTCTCGGCCTTCCCACCGGGGATGTCGGCGAGCCAATTGTGGCAACAGAGCTTGCCGCGTGGGCAGCCCTTGTCGGCTTTTTTGGAATCCATAGCCGAGCGCGATTATTTGGCGAAACTTACCGAGCGGGTCTCGCGGATTACGGTGATCTTTACCTGTCCGGGATAGGTCATTTCGTCCTGGATGCGCTTAGCGATCTCGCCCGAGAGTTTTTCGGTTTCGACGTCGTCGATCTTGTCGGCGCCGACGATCACGCGCAGCTCGCGGCCGGCCTGAATGGCGTAAGTCTTGATCACGCCGGGGTAGGAGAGGGCGAGTTGCTCAAGGTCGTTGAGACGCTTAATGTAGGCTTCAACGATCTCGCGACGGGCGCCGGGACGAGCGCCGGAAATGGCGTCACACACCTGCACGATCGGGGCCAGCAGTGTTGTCTGCTCCACTTCGTCGTGGTGGGCTCCGATGGCGTTGCATATCTCGGGTTTCTCCTTGTATTTCTCGGCCAGTTTCATGCCCAGGAGTGCGTGGGGAATCTCCGGTTCGTCGTCGGGCACTTTGCCGATGTCGTGCAATAGGCCTGCGCGGCGCGCTTTCTTGGGGTTGAGGCCAAGCTCCGAGGCCATGATGGCGCACAGATTGGCGGTTTCGCGCGAGTGCTGGAGCAGGTTTTGGCCGTAGCTCGAGCGGTATTTCATCTTGCCCACGATGCGGATCAAGTCGGGGTGCAAGCCATGGATGCCGAGGTCGATGGCAGTGCGCTTGCCGGTTTCGACAATCTCCTCCTCGATTTGGCGGCGCACCTTGGATACGACCTCCTCGATGCGTGCCGGGTGAATGCGGCCGTCGGCAACAAGCTGATGCAGGGCTAGTCGGGCAATCTCGCGGCGCACGGGGTCGAAGCCCGAGAGGACAATCGCCTCGGGGGTGTCGTCGACGATGATCTCGATGCCAGTGGCGGCTTCCAGGGCGCGGATATTGCGACCCTCGCGCCCGATGATACGGCCCTTGATCTCATCGGAATCGATGTGGAACACAGTTACCGAGTTTTCGATGGCGGTCTCGGTGGCCACACGCTGAATCGACTGAACCACAATGCGTTTGGCCTCCTTGTTGGCGGTCATCTTGGCCTCGTCCATGATGTCGTTGATGTAGGCAGCGGCGGCGGTTTTGGCCTCGTCCTTGAGCGACTCGATGAGTTGCTCCTTGGCCTCGGCCGACGACAGGCCCGAGATGTGCTCAAGTTGCTCTTGCGCTTTAAGGTGCAGCTTGTCAAGCTCGGCGTGGCGCGAGTCGATCACCTTTTGTTGGGCGTCGAGGTTGGCGCGCACGTTGTCGAGCTCGTTGCGTGTGCGCTGGTTCTCGCTTTGCTGCTGGTTGAGCTGGAGCTCGCGCTGTTTTTGCTTGGCCTCGGCGCTTTGCACGCGGCTCATTCGCTGTTGGGCTTGTTTTTCGGCCTCGTTGGTGATTTCAAGGCCTTCTTGTTTTGCTTCGAGAAGCTTGTTTTGCTTCAAAAGGTCGGCTTCGCGCTGTGCCTCTTCTATGATGAGTTTGGCTCGGGTGCGGGCCATTTTGCGCTGGATTAGCACGGTAGCCAACGCGCCAAGACCCAGGGCCACCACTCCGATTAGTACGTAGAGGAATATATCCATGGTCGTTTTCCGGTTAAAAAGATTATAAAAAAATTACCCACACGGCTCGGTAGCGCCACTGTCGGAAATGCAGCAGGCGACCTCCGCTGTGCGGGACAAAGGTTGCTATCTCTATAGCGAGCCTATCGGTTATGATAATGACTTATGTATTAGACGCTTATCGCAATCCTTCCCCAGGGGATGGAAGTTCCCTTAGGGTTGGTCGCCGAGGCTGGGTGTTGCCTGGGCTGAAAGCAATGCGTCGAGCTCGGTATCAAGCCGCTGGAGCAGCTCGGTGGCCTTCTCGGCAGTGGATTGCCCGCGGAAATACAGCTTAGCGAACTGGAAGGCCACCATGGCCATCAGCTCCCGAGGGCTTCTTCCTTTGTACCGTTGGTGGTATTCGGCGTACATGTGGTTGACGTGCCGCTCCGCCATTCGGTACACTTCCTCGTCGGCGCGGTAGATCTCCAAGGGGATCGGCGCCAAGTCGGTTATGCGTATTGAGATGTTTTGTCTATCAGTCATCGCATCAGTGATTTAGGTCGTTGATGCATTGGTCGATGTCCCGCAAAAGCTTGGTCAAAAGTCGCCGGGTCTCCTCTTTGTCGGCAGGGGTGGCTTTAAGCGTTGAGGCCATCTTGAGGTACATATTTTCCTGCTCGAGGGCTTCGATGCGGCCCCGCTGGGTGCGGTTGGTAGCCTCCAATTCATCAATTTTCTCGGTTGCTGTGGCATAAGCTTTGGATAGAGCGTTGTGGCGGTCTACCAATAGCTGTGCTTTCGCGGCGAGCCTGTCGATGGTCTTTTGGAGATTGTCGGCCATTTCTTCCAAGTTTTCACAAAAGTAAAACCTTTTTTTGGAACTAGCCGCGAATCCTATACACTTTTAGCTTTAATTTAGTTAATTTAACACCAAGGAAAGTATGGAGCACAAAAAGACACAAAACTGAGGCCCATGGGTCAAATAGTAGGATAATAGAGAGGTGGCTCCGCCACCAACAGAGAGGAGCCGGCGTGTCACTGCCCCAAGCTAAAGCATGGGGTTACGTAGAGAGGGGCGGCTACGCCACGGTGATGGCTGTTCAAGGGTGGCCCCCCTAGTGGCTGTAGAAGGCGAGGATGCGCTGGCGGAGGATCAGCTCGTAGCGGGCTTGGATGCGCTGGAGCTGCGCCTTGAAGTAGTCGGTTTTGGCCTGCTCGTATTCGGTGGAGTTGGCTCGGCCAAGGTCGTATTTCTCGCTCATGGCCTCGAACGTGCGTCGCAAGGCGTCCTCGGTGGTCAACGATGTCTCGTATTTACTGCGTGCGCCAATAGCTTGATAATAGGCTTGTTGGATGGCCTTGTGGAGATCGGAGCGTGTGGTTTCGAGTTGTAATTCGGCGTTTATGCGGTCGATTTTTGCGCGTTTCACCGAGTTGGAGGTTGACAGGCCGTCGAAGATCGGCACTGAGAGCGAGAAGCCCACGTATTTGTTGAAGTTGTCCTTCATTTGAGAGGAGAAAGAGGGGTTGGTCAAGCCGTTGACGGTGTAATAGCTCGATGACAGACCGGCGTTGAACGACAGTTTGGGTATATAGCCGGTCTCGGCCACCTTGATCTGGTCGTTGGCGGCATCGATGTCGGCTTGACCGGCCAATACCTTGGAGTTGTGGTCGCAGGCGTAGGCGTAAACCTCATTGGCAGAGGGTATTAGCGTTTCCTCCTCGCCAAGGGGAGCCACGGCCATCTCCTGAATGTCGGGGAGTTGCATCAGTTGGGCTAAGTCGACCATCGCCAGCGTGTACTCGTTGCGGGCGTCGGTGACAGATAGCTGGTCCTGAGCGAGTTGTGATGTAGCTTCGAGCACTTGGATCTCGGCGATGCGTCCTGCTTCGGCGAGCGCTTGCTGCCGCTCGAGGGTTGTTTGGGAAAGGTTAACCTGTTGAACAGCAGTTTGCAACACCTCGTCGCAGTATAGCACTTGCAGGTACTGGGCGATGATGTTGAGGGTGATGTCGTCCTTGGCCGACTCCAATTTGTAGAGCGCGGCCTTCAAGTTGGTACGGGCATATTTGGTTTTGCGCACATTAGCCAGGCCTTGAAACAGAGGCACTTGCGCACCCAAGTCCCACGAGAAGGACGAGGTGTTGCGGTTGGCGTAGGTGTTCTCCGAGGTGAGGCCGCGACCGAAGTTCCATCCTTGCGAGGCGCTAGCGGCAACCGAGGGCAGGAACCCGCTACGAGCCTCAGTGACAGAGAGTTCGGCTCCTTGGTAGTCGAGTTCGCGTGCTTTAACTGTAAGATTGTGATCGACAGCGTATTGGATGCACTGGTCAAGCGTCCAGTTCTCAGCCGAGGCTGATAGGGCAAGTGCGGAGGATAACAGGCTGAATATCAAACGATTCATTATTCTGCGATTTGTGCGCCGCGCAAGCGCGAAGCGGTGGTGAGGGTAGAATCTTTGAGCTGGATGTTAATGCCGTCGGAGATGCCGGTTTTGACGGCGGTGCGGTCGAAGCGCATGGGCTTGGCAAGCGAGTCGGCGAGCACGTAGACGAAAGTCGAATCCCCTGCGAATTCAATCACGCTCTCGGGGATCGACAGGGCGTTCTCCACGCGTTCCAAGATGACGGTGGCGTTGGCCGAATAGCCTGAGCGCAAGTACATTCCATCAGCGGGGACTACTGCGGCTTTAACTTCGAATGTGTTGGTGCCGTTGTCCTCGGTGGCCTGCGGGGCGATCTTCTCTATGGTAGCGTTGAGCGTCTGTGAGTCCACGGCGCCCACCGAGATCTCCATGGGCATACCCTCGTGGAGCAATCCCACCTCGGTTTCGTCGATTTTGCCCTTGAAAATCAGGTTGTTCATGTCGGCGATGGTGGCGATGGTCGTGCCGTCGTTCATCGTGTTGGCCTGAATCACCGAGGAACCTACCTTGATGGGTACGTCGAGCACCAAGCCGGTGATGGTGGCCCTGACTAACGTGTTGCTACTCTGGGCATTGGTGGCCGAAACGCCGTCGCGCACGATCGACAACGCGTCGATGGCTGATGCCAGTTCCTCTTGCGCCTTCTTGTAGGCCGATTCGTCTTGCTCAAGCTGGTCGCGTGACTCGTATTTCTTGTCGAAGAGCGACTTTGTGCGCTCGTAGGCCAAGCGCTTTTGCTCGAGGTCGACCTTGGCCACGGCCACGCGATTCTGGGCCGACGAGAGTTGCGACTCGTCGGGGATAACCTTGATTCGCGCTATGACGTCGCCCTCCTTGACCATGTCGCCGGCCTCGACATTGATCTCCGCGATGATGCCCGACACTTGGGGCTTGATTTCGATCTTGTCGCGCGGCTCGATGGCGCCCGTCAGCACCGTGGTGCGCTGGATGTCGGTCACAGTGGGCGACACGAGCTGATACTGCTCGGGCTTCGACTGCGAGGAGATGAACAGGTAGACGAATGTGCCCACAAACAGCAGGGCTATGCACGTCCACATCAGGATCCTAAAAAACTTTTTCATTATATATTGAGTTTTCAGTTTTCAGTTTTCAGTTTTCAGTTCTTTCCTCCTTTCTTCCTTTCCTTTAAAGGAGGAAAGGATTAAAGGAGTAAAGGAGGCATTCTTTAGCCCCCGTTTCGGGGGTTGGGGGCCTCTTATTCCCTCATTGCCTCGATGGGCTTGATTTTCATCGCTTTAATCGCGGGGACGGTACCGGCGGCGGTGCCGAGGATGATGAATGTCACGAGGATGCCAACAGCTTGGGAGAAAAGCAGTTGGTAGTGGGGGTGGGAGTCGGGGGAGTCCAAGGCCATTTGGGCGATGCCGAGCACGATCGCGGCGAAACAGATGCCCGCGACGCCCGCGACAAGCGTCAGCAACACGCTCTCCGAGAGGATTTGGGCGATGATGTCGCCGGGCTTGGCCCCGATGGCGCGGCGGATGCCGATTTCGGGCGTGCGCTCCTTGACGATCACCCACATGATGTTGCCCACGCCGATCACACCCGCCATCAGCGAACCTACGCCCACGAACAGCGCAAGCATGGTGATGCCCAGAAACAGGTTGTCGAGCATCTCAAACTGTTCCGACACGTCGAATACGGTCAGCGCCTGCTTGTCGTCGGGGTGAAGCTGGTGATTGTTGCACAGCACTCGTCGGATGCGACCTTCGACCTGCGAGGGACGTGTACCCGGCTTGGTGACGAACAGGATTGCATCCACCTGATGGCCAAGGTGATAGCCTTGGCGCAAGGTGGAGTTGGGGATCACGACCGACTCGTCCAATTTGCCATTGATGTTGATCTCGGAGGTCTGATAAACCACCCCAACTACCTTGTAATAAATGCCGTTGACGGCCACAAACTTGCCTAAGGGAGACTCACCGGGAAAGAGATTGTCGGCGACGGTGCGGCCTATGACGGCCACTTTGCGCACCTGCGCGTCGTCGGTTGAGTTGATGAAGCGTCCCTCGACGATTCGCGGAAGCATCACCTTGGTGTAATCGGCGTCGACACCAGTCAATTGGGCGTTGTAGTAGCGCTTGCCGTAGGATGCCGTGCATCCGTAGCCGTTCATGGTGGTAAGCCCGTCAATCTCCGGGCATAGGCGGCGTATCTGGTCCACATCGTCGGTGGTCATGTCCCATGAGCGGCCCTTGTTGAAGCCCGCATAGGCCTTGGAGGTACGCTGGGTGAACGCGAAGCCCGAATTGGCGGCGAATCCGTCGAAATTGGCCATCATCGTGTCCTTCAAGCCCCCGGCGCCTCCCAGAAGCATGGCGAGCATGGCCGTGCCCCAGAAGATGCCGAACGCGGTCATCAGCGTCCTCGTCTTGTTCCTGGCGAGGGTCGCGACGATCTCCCGCCAGTTATCCGGATCATATATCGCTTTTAAAGCTTTCAATTTTTTTTCAGTTTTCAGCTTTCAGTTTTTAGTTCTTTTCTTTAGTCCTTTACTCCTTTCCTCCTTTACGCCCTAAGGGATTAAAGGATAAAAGGATTAAAGAGGGCTGCACTCACCACTCACCACTCACCACTCACCACTACTCGGTTCTCAGCGCCTCCACGGGTTTCACTTTCAGGGCTTTGAGGGCCGGGAAGAGTCCCGCGAGAGCGCCGGCGATGATTAACACTACCGTCACTTGGATGGCTATCGAGATGTCGATCGACGGATCCTTGATCCACTCCTGCTCGGCGAACGCCACCGCAAGCCCCTGATTCACAATGATTCCCAGCACGATGCCGATGTAGCCAAACATGGTGGTGATTACCACCGATTCCAGAATAATTTGCCTAAGGATTGCGCGCGGCTTGGCCCCGATGGCGCGGCGGATGCCGATCTCGTGAGTGCGCTCCTTGACCGAGACAAACATGATGTTGCTCACGCCCACGATGCCCGAAAGCATTGTGAACAGGCCGATTATCCACACTACCCACGAGAGGATAGACAGCCCCGACTGCGTCTGCATATACTGGCGGATGCGATTCCAGATCCACACGCCCGACTGATCCTGAGGGTCGAATTGCTTGATCTGAGCCAACGTGGCTCGCACGTCGTCCTCCACGCGCTGTCCCTCCTCCTCGCTGTTGATGCCTTCGATCTCGATGTTGAGTTGCGACACCGAGCGCGAGTCGCTGTTGAGCATTCGCGCTGTTGAGAAGGGTATGTAAAAATTGGAGCGCCAGTCGGCGTCGTATACGCCCACTACGGTGAAACCCAGCGAGCCGGCGCTCACCTGCTGTCCCACGGCCTTCGCCGGGTCCTTGAACAGCACCTCGGCGTTGTTCTTGTTCATTACCAGCACTTTGCGCTTCTGGGCGATGTCGCTTTGGTTGATGAAGCGGCCGTGAAGCAATTTGAGGTTGTCGGAGGTGAGAGCGTCGGGATATACACCTGTGAATGAGCCTGATACATAGTCGCTCGACGTGGAGATGTTCACCGTCGACGACAAGCTGACGGAGGCCGAGACGTTGGCAACGCCCGGGGTGTGGGCCTCGGCCACCTTCTGTTGGTCGTCGTCGTAGAGGCGGATGCGTCGCCCCTCCTTGTAGCCTTGGTAGGCTTTTTCGGTGCGCCCGCCCCACACGGTGAGGTAGTTGCTGCCCGCGGCCATGCCCGACGAATTGAACGCGTTGACGATGCCCCCGGCCATGCCTAACAGCACTATGAGCATGAAGATGCCCCAAGCCACGGCGACGCCTGTCAAGGCCGTACGCAACTTGTTGTGGCTCAGTGACTGTGATATTTCGCGAAACAGGTCAATCATTCGAGAGAGAATTCACTGCCGCGGCAAACCGCGGGGCACCGTGGCTTGTTGACGATTCCCCCGAGCCTTCGATTACCCCGTCGGAGATTCGGATTATGCGGGAGGTGGAGGCGCCCACGCCGGGGTCGTGGGTTACGATAACGATGGTCATTCCTTGGTCGTTGAGCTGGCGCATAAGCGACATCACCTCGCGCGACGTCTGCGAATCGAGGGCGCCCGTAGGCTCGTCGGCCAGGATGAGCGAAGGCTGGGTGATGAGGGCGCGGGCGATGGCCACGCGCTGCTTCTGACCACCGGAGAGTTCGCTGGGAAGGTGGTGGGCGCGGTCGGCGAGACCCATCCGCTCGAGCTGCTCCATGGCCAGACGGTTGCGCTTGCGACGCGACACGCCTTGGTAAAACAGCGGCAGCGCCACATTCTCCACGGCGTTCTTATAGTTAATAAGGTTGAACGACTGGAACACAAAGCCGATTTTTTGGTTTCTTAACCTCGCGGCCTCGTTTTCGCTCAGGTCGCGAATCAACGTGCCGTCCAATCGGTACTCGCCCGAGTCGTAATTGTCGAGTATGCCGAGGATGTTGAGCAGGGTGGATTTGCCTGAGCCAGAGGCACCCATGATGGCCACTAGCTCGCCCCGCGAGATGTCGAGGTTGATCCCCTTGAGCACGTGCAACGGCACGGCTCCCGGGTAGGTTTTGTTAACGTCTTTAAGCTCGATTATCTTTTCCATTGTACTTATATGACGCAGATGGGTGTTAAAAAGTTGCATTTGGATTTGGAAAATTCAACTTTACCCCTTAACTTTGCGTTGTAATATCACAGCGGGCAAGAGAGCCCGGAGCTCAATCGACCAAAGATAAACCACATCAAAGTAGATTGGGAAACTCATCAAAAAATTATGAAATGCCGAGACAAGCTTAGCCGCCCGATGGCGGGCCCCATCCCTAGCAATAGGGAGGCTTTTTAGCCCAGGCGGATTACAAAGGACGGCGAGCACTCAAATCCTGTCATTCGGAGTTTCATCGCATCCTTTGGTGTGGCCCTTATATGAGGCGGTAACCTTTTTAGGTTCCCGCCTTTTTTGTATTAGCGGCTGCGCAGCGTGGGCCGTCCGACGTGCGGCTGCCCATCCTGGGCGAGGCATCCGCGTGGGCTTACTGGAAGATTATTTCTAGGATTTCTTGTGGAGTCTTGTCCTTTAGCCCGTCGGGATCGGGAAGGATGTCGGGCGACCAGGTGAAGTGGCCGTAGGTGGGCTGGGAGGCGAAGTCGAGGTAGACCGCGGGATCCTTCACCATCGTGTCGTAGCGCACGTGCCACTCGGGGAAGCGGGCCATGTAGCGGCGCGCCAGCTCGGCCGCCTCGCAATTGGGGTCGTCGCTCACTGCCGAGAGCTGCGGACCCGAACCTTGGCCGTGGTTGACGGTCGAGTGGGCGATCAGCAGCGAGCCGTCGTCGCATCGCCCGATTACCATGTACACGTGCCCCGGCATCGACACGATGTCGCCCGTCATCAGGTCCTGGTCCTTGGAGAATGTGCCAAGATGGTAGGTGTCGGCCAGCGTCTGGGCCATGATGCGGGATGACATCACGTAGGATTGTCCACCGGGCTGGTCGTGGAGCGTGTTGTAGACGGTCCAACCGACGAATCCCGAGCAGTCGGCCCCGCAGTAGTGGTACTCGTTGTAGCCCAAGAAGGGGTAGTAGGAGATGGTGGGGTCGGGGTTCTTGTACTCGTAGGAGGCGTCGTTGCTGTTGAAGAAGTCGATCCAGTCGGGCGGCACGCCGATGGTGGTTGAGTTGGCGTCGCCGCCGTTGTCCTGCCAGTTCCACGCCCCGCCGAACACATAGAGCGTTCGCCCCATGGGGGCGATGGCGGTCTTGAGGAGATTGGTGAGCGTCTTCTTGCCGGGAATGACGGCCGACGCGATGGAATCGCGTCGCGCCGTGGCCCTCCCCTCGACGAATCGCAGGTCGACAATGGTGTCGCCGCGGGTGGTTACGGCGAAGCGGTGGCCCTCTTTCAGGCGGTTTTGGAGGGTGAAGTGGCCGTTGTCGGTGTCCATGTAGAAGTGGCGCTCGACGCTATCGGGCGCCAAGAAGCGGAATTGGAAATCGGCCTTGTCGATCGAGTCGTTGGCGCCGTAGTTGACGACGCCCAGATACAGCATGCTCTCCTGGGGCCGCTGAGGGCAGCGGCCGCTCCCAGGGAGGGCTGCCTCCAGCAATATAATCGGAATTAAGCGTTTCATGCCGCGAATATAATCATTATTTCGTAAAAAGCCCCGCCGGGCGAATGGCCAAGCGGGGCGTGGAGTCGGGAAGCCCCCGTTTCGGGGGTTTGGGGGCCTATTTCACAAGGATTTTGGTGGCGGTGTTGCCCTGGCGGCGGATCACGATGGAGCCGGCGGCGGGGTTCTCAACGCGTACACCCTGGAGGTTGTAGTACTCAACGGGGCCGTTGGCGTCAACCTTGTCGGTAGCCACGTTCTCGATGCCGGTGGAGGTTCCCTTGATGATGAGGGACTTCTTGGCGGGAGTAGTGGCCGAGGGAGCATCATTGATCAGCGAGTAGGTGGTGTAGCCACGACCACGCTGGAAGCCATAGAGGTTGCCGGCTAGGTCAAACTTCAACTGAACGTTCTCGGGTATGGCAGCCGACGAGCTGCCACCAGCGATGTCATACAGGTAGGTGAACGAGGGAACGCCATCGGTCCAATCAACGTGGTAGATCATCACAGTAGTCGAACTGTACTTAGACACTGCCAAGGTTGACTTGTCGGGCGAGATAGCCAGACCTGTTGACATAGCCAGGCTGCTCATATTCTCATCCGATCCAGAGTTGTAGAGGATATTGCCATCGTGGTCGATGAAGATGAAGCAGGGGCAACCCGAAGCGTTGTTGCCGGAGCTACGGCTTTGGGAAATGAATACACCTTCTTCGATGGCGGTTACCTCGCAGTTGGTGTTGGCGAAGAGGCCAGTGAAGGAAGTGGTAGTGCCATTGCGGTACATCTGCGTGGGATACATGTTGAATCGATCAGCGCCACCGATGTTGTAGCGGATAAGGTTGTTGCCGTTGGCTGTGGGATAATCCTCGCACCATACGTAGCAAACTTCGTCCTCACCAGTGCCAAGGAAGCAGATACCGCTGCCGCCACCACCGTTGGGAGTGCCGTCGAGAGTGTAGCATCCACCAGTGCCCCAATCACCATCGAGGATATTGGTCAGTTCCTCGGGATTTTCGGGATCAAGCTGCCAATATCCGGCGCCCGAGTCGCTCCAGTCAACAAATACAGCCTTTCCGTTGTGCTGGCCACCACGCATGAGCGAAGATCCGTTGGTGCTGTCCATAGTGGAAGCTCCTGCGTGATAGCTGCCAAGAAGATTCTGAACGGGGTCGTAAACCTCGAGACCTTGAGCGTAACCAGCGGCTACAACTACCTTACCGAAGCTATCCTGTTCGGGATCAGTGATCACTACGATACCACCGCGGGTTGCGGAGGAAGAATAAGCGTCGGCGCGGCGCCAATAAACGCCAGCCTCGCCGATAGCGTTGCTTTCCATAGCGATGGCCCAGTTGTACTGCTCGCCCTCGGTAAGCTCGGCTGCGTCAACGGGAACAGTGTTCTCGCCAGGGATAACATCGCCGAAGGGGACCTCGATCACGTCCTCATCGTTGTTGATGTTGGTGAGGATCACGCGGCCATTGTGGGCCTCGCCGGTCGACTTGAAGGTGAGGGTGTAGATGTCGTTCTCGGTGGTCATGGCCAGATCGTAAGCGAAGTTGTTGCGGGTTACGGGCTGATCGACGGTTTGAGTGGTCATGCGGGTGAGACCCTCGGCGGTGTAAGCGTAGAGGTCCATCCAGTGGCCGGTGAGAGCGTCGGTGGAGGAGTTGCGGGTCACGTAGGTTGCACCAGCGGCCATCGGGGTGCCAGCGTCGGCTACAACCCAGTTCTTGGGCTTAGCGGTAGCGTTGGCGACGGGCAGACCGGTGTTGACAGTCGATACCACGGAAGCGTTGGCCAAGCCGGCGGTGATGTCGAGCAGGGCAACTGCCTGGCACTCGCCGGCAACTACGTTGGGAGCGGCCATGTACACCTTGCCGGCATACTTGAACATGTTGGCGCGGAATGCGGTGCCGCCAATCAAGCCTTCGGGGAGGGTACTCTTAACGGTGGGGACGCCTGCGGAAGTGCCGCTCGGCTCGATCTCCATCGGCTGGCAGTTCTGCGAGGTAAGGATGATGCAGCCGTCGTTGAGAGGCGATACGGTGCACTGGTAGTCACCAAGCTTCTCATCGGTGTAAGAACCGCTGACGCTGTTCCAGTTGTTGTGCCAAGCGGCCGACATTGCGCCGTCAATAACGGTGATGATCTCGAGACGACAGCTCTCGCTACCGGTCGACTTGTTCCATACGTAAGCCTTACCGTCGGCAAGAGTGCCAGCATAAGCCATAGATTTACCAAATGCGGCGTTGCTCCAGTTGCCAGCGTGGTTCATCGATACGAAGTTGACAGGATCGCCAGTAGGAACGCCATTCTCGTCGTTCTCCCATCGATAGAGGTTAACCTTGTTGGCGCCACCGAATGCTTGGATGTCGGCATTGACAGCAACCAGCACGTTATCGGCCGTGAGGGCGATATCGTAGATGGGAGAGTAAGCGCCGCTTGCGCCAGTGGTGGATACGGTAGCGGTTACCTCACCGGTAGCTGCGTCGAGCACCTGGATGGTGGGGTTGTTGTCACCGTCGAGGCCAAGAACGTAAGCGTTGCCGTTCTTCACGATCATGCGGCGTACGTTGAGCGCTGCAAGGTCGGTAAGCTCCTTGTTGGTGAAGGTTTGGTCGTAAACGTACTCACCGGCCGGTCCAACGGAAGCCTCGCCTGCGAGGGGATCCTCGTAGTCGTAGTAGATAACCGACGGGGGCTCGTAGTTAACGTCAACCATCCAAGCGGTGCCGGTGGTGGTGGTAGCGGCCTTTACGGTAAGCTCCAGCTCCTCGGCAAGGTCGTTGTAGCCTTCCTTGGAGACAGCCACGGTGTAGGTGCCCGGCTCGAGGTTGAAGAACACTGCCGAGCCGTTGTAGTTGTTGTCGGCGGTCTTGGTCTCAATCACGTTGCCGTCCTTCTTCAAGGTGAAGGTTGCACCATTCAGCGGCATGTAAACGTCGTCGCTGGCGCCGTTGGGCGAGTAGTAGGTAGCGGAGAATTTCTCGTTGGTGTCGCGAGCGAAGACAACGATCTCGCCGGTCGACTCCTTGGAGAGGCCGAAGTAGTCGGCGATGCCACGGGCGTAAGCCAGACCCTCAACCTTGCAGATGTCGAAGTTCAAGGCGCGGTGACGGGCGGGCTGGTAGGTGTGGAAGTATCCCTCGTAGAGGCCACCGATCACGTGGTGCTTCAGGGCACCGAGGTAGCCATAAGCGTCGTTAACGCCCACGGAAGCCGAGCCGTAGAAGTTGACATCGCCACGGAGGTTCTCGCTCGTTGAGTAAGCGCTCCATGTGTAGTAGTCGAGCTTGTAGAGGTGTTTCCAGATAGCCGAACCGGCGCTCTTGCTCTCGGTCATGCGGGTCTCCTCGCCAGTGAGGTAGCCGGTGCCGTTGTCGGTGCAAGTGTCGGTGCCGCGATAGAGCCACAGAGGATAGTTGGCTGTGGAGCCATCGGTGGCGGCGTTGGAGTGAACCGAAAGGTAGAAGTCGAAGTTGTTGCTCTCAACCTCTACCGACATTACTGAAAGGGAGCGGTTGCACACCTCGGCATCGGCCGTCGAGTAGGGGTACGGGCCGTTCTTGGTGCGGGAGATGAACACGTTGTTGGTTAGGTTCATGCCGTAGCCCACCTGGTATTCGTTGTCGAACGACGACTCCAACGTCTTGTCGGTCTTCAAGCCGTAATCCTCCAAGCGGTGGTAAGTGGAGAGGAGTTTTTGAAGGTTGGTGTTGGTCTCGTAGAACGCGGTGGTGTCCGGGCAGTGGCCATCGGTGTTGGAGGTGTTGGGGTTGACGGTTGTCAACTCGCCGTTGACCTCGCGATGGATGCTCATTGGGCGGTCGTTGGAGCCCCAGGAGCCGTGGCCAGGGTTGAGGTATACGCGCAGCTCGTCGGCGGTCTTAGCCTGGAGCGAAAGCCCTGCGCAAAGCAGAGCAGCGGCCGATAATACTAAAATCTTTTTCATGCTACTCTGTGCTTTTAACGGGTTACATTAATAATATACATCTCGCCGGTGGGGGTGGTGAAACCGATCTTGTCGGCACCCACCGAGGGGTACATGGCGATCACCGAAGCGTCGGTGAGCACCTGCTGCTGTCCCTGAAGGTTGGCGGCGATAATCGCTGAGGAGGTGAACACCTCGCCATTGTCGATGTCGTTCATGGCGACGATGGTGTTGTTGTCGAGCCAAGCGGGAGCGTGGAGCTGGCCGAAGGAGGCGAGCACGTTGCCCTGGAGGTCGCACACTTGGCAACCCTTGTTGACGTCGAAGTAAACCACCTTGGTGCCGTCGGGGCTAACCGAGGGCCACAGGTAGCTGCAGCGCTCCGAGCCGTTGGGGTCCAATTGGGTGGTCTTGCCATTGACCGTAAGCATCAGATGGCCGTAGGAGACGGAAGCGACGGGAGCCTGGGCGACCTTCTGGCCGTCGAGGGCGGTGGCTTTCACCTTCTTGTTGTTGACCACTTGCACCTGCTGTCCCTGCACGGCCACGCCGTTGAGGGTGCGGGTAGCTTTTTGGAGAGTTTTCTCAGTGCCGGTGGCCACGTCAACAGCCTTCACCTCCTTGTAACGCAGGTGCTTTTGGTTGTAGCTGGGCTGCTGGTAAACCACGGTCTTGGAGTCGGCGGTCCAGCGCAGGTCGTGCGTCAGGCCGTTCTGGGTGAGCTGACGGTGTGAGCCGTCGGCAAGGTTCACTACGCGGAGGGCGTCGCTGGTGTTGAGTGACACTACCGCCTGGGTGCCGTCTGGGCTGAGCACAGCCTGATCGATCGACAACCCGTTGACGTTGACGCGCTCAATGGAGCCGACGTTCAGCACTTGTGCCGAAGCCGTCACTGCCATCGCGAGCATCAATGCCGGGAGCCAGAAATGTTTCATAAGCATTGTGTTTTAAATGGGTTTTTGTGTTGGTATTATGTTGTTAAGTAGATTCCTGAAGACGCCTTTCATGGGGCTTGTTTTGGCCTTCATGGGGCTTTAAGGGTAACTTGGCGTAAAATTACGCAAAAGATTCCAAAAAAATCTCTAATTAACAATTTAAAGCAAAAATTTAAAGACGTTAACTCGGGAATGGGCAGAGCATAACTACTCACCGAAAAATTTTTAACCACGAAAAACACAAAAAACACAAAATCTAGGAGAGGAAAAGGGGTCGCAAGCTCCCAAAAACACTAACCATCCGTATGGTTTTGTGTTCTTTGGCGAGTTTACGAGCCGATTTTTCTCACAATACACTTAGCTTTCGTGTTTTAGTGTTCTTCGTGGTTCCTTTTTCCTTTCGGTGAATAGTTACAGACAGGGCTTTGAGTAAATGAGTAAATGAGGTCCCGAGTGCACGAATACACGAGCGCACGGCATCTCGTTTGTTAATGGCGGGGTTTGTTCGCGGCAATTAAGCCCCCGCTTCGGGAGTTTGGGGGCCAGTAAGGGCTTGGTAGAGGCGATGGAGGGGGAGCCCCATCACGTTGTAGTAGGAGCCGCGGATGGAGCGGATGGCGATGGCGCCGATCCATTCCTGGATGCCGTAAGCGCCGGCCTTGTCTATCGGTCGATAGACAGTGACATAGTGGTCGATCTCCTCGGGCGTCAACTCGGCGAACTCCACCTCGGTGGTCGCCGAAAACGACGTTTGCCCCTCGGCGCGGGTAATTGTCACACCTGTAACAACCGTGTGCACCTTCCCCGAGAGCTCGGCGAGCATCCGACGCGCGTCGTCGAGGTCGGCAGGCTTGCCCAGCACCTTACCATCCAGTATTACCACCGTATCGGCAGTTATAATCACTTCATAGGGCTGCATACCAGCGCGATACGCGTCGGCCTTCAGTCGCGACAGGTACACCGGCACCTCCTCGGCGGGAAGGTCGGCCGGGTAGCTCTCGTCCACCTCGATCGTGGGCGCGATCTCGAATGGGATGTCGAGCATCGCCATCAGTTCGCGGCGACGCGGCGAGGCACTGGCCAACAGCACCCGCTTCCCTTGCAATGAATCCTTAACGCTCATCACCAACCGAAAGCTTTGGCCGACGACAGCCAGTGGCCGTTAACTCGCATCACCTGCTCAAGCACGTCGCGGGCAACGCCGTAGCCGCCCTCTACCGGACTAACGTACACCGACACTCCCTTGATCTCGGGCGCCGCGTCGGCCGGGCAGATTGGCAGTCCTACGACCATCATCGCCTCGTAATCAGGGATGTCGTCCCCCACGAAAGCCACCTGGTCGGCCACCAGTCCGCGCTCCTCCATCCACTGGTTGAGCACGGGGAGTTTCATCGAGGCTTTCAGGAAGATGTCCTCAATACCGAGCACCTCGTAGCGCTTGCGTATCGACTCGGTGTCGCCACCGGTGATAATCGCGATTTGATAGCCCTGCTTCACGGCAAGCTGGAGCGCGTAGCCGTCCTTGATGTTGGCCATGCGCTGGGGCACGCCGTCGTCGTTCATGGGGATTGTCGAGGGGGAAAGCACGCCGTCGACATCGAAGACGATGCCGCGTATCTTTGTCAAGTCGTAGTCGATTCGGCTCATAGTTGCGGATGATTGTATTGTAAAAGTATGTCGTTGGAAATCAGTTGGTAAATCTCTTTTTCGATGCCGTCAAGGGAGGCGAGATGGCTCTTGAGGATCTTTAGGTCTCCTCGCCGTGCCGGACCTGTCTGGCCCTCGACGGGGGAGATGGCCATCGCCTTGTCCAAGGTCGTCTGGAGCAGGGGCTTGAGCACGTCGAGCGGGTAGCCGGCCTTGGCCAGAATGTCGCTGGCGTGGGCCCACAGGCGGTTGGTGAAATTGCAGGCGAACACAGCCGCCACGTGAAGCGCCCTGCGCCGCTCGCTATCAGCCTCGGAAACCCTCGGCGACAGCGCCTGGGCCAGCGCCTCCACTTGCTGGAGTGCCTCGGCGTCACAAGCTTCAATAAATAGAGGAATAGCGTCCGCGTGATGGCCGTCCAAGGCCGGCCCCCCTAGGGCTGCGCATGCGCTTGTGGTAGCCTTTTTCGAGAAGGTTTGCAGGGGGTAGAGAACCGCGGAGCGGTCCTTCCCGGCCAGGGCAGTGATGGGGACGCTGCCAGAGGTGTGGATCCACAGGCCGGAGGAGGGGGTGTTGGCGGCAATCGCGGCGATGGCGTCGTCGGAAGTGGAGATAAGGTAGACGTCAGCCTCGGGGAGGGCGTCGACGGTGGTGCCGACGGCGTCGGAGAGGGCCCTGGCAAGCGCTTGTGCGTGCTCGGGCGTGCGCGACGCGACGGCCACCACGCGGTAGCCGTCAAGGCGGTCGATTGCCGGTGCCAGCCAGCTCGCCACCGCTCCGGCCCCAATCACTACTACATTCATTCTTTGTAGGTGCCGATGTGGACTTGCTCCCAGAGGAGTTTGGCGGTGTCCTGGGGGCGGCGGGTCTCGTCGGGGTGGCCGATGGAGATGATGCACACCACGGGAAGTGTCTCGGGGATGCCCAGCAACTCCTGGACGTACTCGTTGGCCGACACGCCGTCGGCGCGGTAACGGTCGCGTACCTGGATCCAGCAGCTGCCCAAACCCAGCGCCGCGGCTTGCAACTGGATGCCGTAGGCGGCGATCGACGCGTCCTCGATCCACGGGTCGGTTTTGGCCGGATCCACGGCCACGACGATGGCCAGCGGGGCCTTGGCGATCGGTCCGGCCCCGTGCTCCTTGCACTCGCTCAGGCGCTCGAGCATCTCCTTGTCCTCAACGACGACGAATTGCCAGGGGCGCGAGCTCTTGGACGTGGGCGACATCAGCGCGGCCTCCAGGATGATGCGCACGTGCTCGGGGTCGATTGGCTCAGGGGTATAACGGCGTATGCTGCGGCGATTTACGAGCAGCTCATGGAAATCGTTCATAACAAATTGAATTTTAGTGATTTAAAGGAGGAAAGGAGCAAAGGGGAAAAGAAGAGATTAGATTATTTGTGGCAGACCCATGCTCCGGGGTATTTGCCGGCGAGGTCGCCTCGGAGTGGCTCCTGGGCTTGCGCCACGCTCTGGCCGGTGGCGGCGTACACGCGGTAGCGGCCCTGGCTTTCCATGTAGCGGAGGGATTTGTCGGGGTTGTTGGCGAGGAAGCGCTCTACTTGCGCCTGAGAGGGCAGCGAGGCCACAACAAGGCGATAGGGGTCGCTTTCGACCATGCGACGCTCTGAGCCTTCTTTGTTTCGGCCGTCCAAGGCCGGCCCCCCTAGGGCATCCGCGTGATGGCCGTCCAAGGCCGGCCCCCCTAGGGCATCCGCGTGATGGCCGTCCAAGGCCGGCCCTCCTAGGGCTGCGCATGCGTTTTTGGAACGTTGGGTGGTGTCGGCGATGGCGAAGCCGTCGGTGGGGATTGCGATGGAAAGCACTCCGGCCTCCTTGGGTGCGGAGGGGAGCAGAGAGGTGGCACTGACGGTCTTGGGCGCCGATACCTTGGGCATCGTGGCCACCGACGCCATTTCGGGCGCGTTGCGGTCGACAATGACGGGGGTGGTGAGCAAGGCTCCCAAGCAAACCAGCACGGCAATGGAAGCGGCCACGCGCATGGCGCGGCGTGCGCCCGCGGTGAGTGCCCAGCGCTTGGGGGCGGGGAGGATAGCCTCCTCTTGCGCTTGCTGTTCGCGGCGAGCTTCGACAATTACGGGGGTGATGGCGGCGGGGACGAGTCCGTAGTACTGCGGGGCGATCAGCGGCGACTGCATCGGCTCAAACTCGATCACGCCGCGCTTTTGGCTGAAGGAGCCCACGAAGGGTAGGGTGAACGTGCCGTCGGCCTGCAATTGGGCCTTCATGGCTGCCACTTGCTCGGCGACGCTCTGGGCGGCTTGGTCGTAGCTGATGGAGGCGGCACGGGCGATTGACGTGGCCAGCATGCCGTCGTTGTGGTCGATCTCGCGGTTGAAGCTGATTGCCCTCGACGGGGGCAGGATTACCCCGGTGTCGCGAAGGATGCGAGCGGGGGTATACTGGGCGACAAATGCGCCAAAACCCGGCACCACGACGCAATCGTGGCGGGCTATCAAAAAGCTTATATGGCGTTCAATCGACTTCACCTTGCAAATTTACACAACATTTTCCATTCCACAAAATTTTTTGGAGGCTACTCATTAGTGTAGAGTCAACAAGCAACTGCAAAATTAATCAATTGATTTGAAGAACACTC
>JAJPXC010000090.1 GCA_021205635.1 Bacteroidales bacterium
TTAAATCTTTAAAGGAGGAAAGAATTAAAGGAATAAAGAGGCCATTCTAAAGCCCCCGATTCGGGGGTTTGGGGGCCGAGCCTTGGGGGCCGAGCCTTGGGGGCCGATCCTCTTATTGGTAGGAGTAGGTGCCCTTGTTGAGGTCGACGGTGAGGGTGTAGGTGCCGTTGGGCAGGTCGTTGTCGCCGTCAAAGCCCTCGTTGTAGAGGAGCAACTCGCCCGAGCCACCACCAAAGTAGAGGTCCCAAGAATCGTTGATCAGGATTTTTACGCCCCAGGGGGTGTTGGCGCTCTTGGTGACGGTAGCCTGGTAAGTGCAACCGCTCACTTGCGTCATCGGTTGCATGGTCCAGTCGTCGTTCAAGCCGGCGTAGCTTACGGTGTTGATCTTATGCAACTTGTAGCTCATGCCCGAGAGGGAAGCCTCAATCACATATTGTCCCGGGGTAGGAGCGGTGATGTTGGCGCCACCCTTGAGCAGGGAGCCCTCGTAGGCGTTACCGCCGTCGGCCATACCGATTGAAGTGCTCCAGTCGCCCTCCTCGGTGTAGAATTGCCAGCCCCACAGCGAATTGCAGTCGGCAGCGCCGCCGTAGCCCAGTTGGTCCTCATTGTACAGGATCAGGTAGTTGTCGAATGTCCACGAGCCGCTGATGCCGTCGTCGATACCCGAGATCCACAGGTAGTGGCTTACGGTGACTACCTCATGTCCACCCTCCTCGACAGCTGCAGTCCAAGCGTGTGGGTCGTTGAGGTCGAGCTTGAGGGTAACGGTGCCTGTAGCGGAAGTATTGACGGTGATGGAGCCGGAAGCGGCCGATTGAGCGAAGGTAAGGCCGTCGGCCGAGCCACTGAAGGATACCTGGGTGGCGATGGCTGCCGAGTTGTCGGTACCCGTGGTGGTGTTGTACTGCACGGCGTTGCCCTCGATCTTGATGGTCTTGGAACCAGTGGAGGTGTTGTTGAACGTAAGGGTCCACACGTTGCTCTTGCGGTCGTACTCCATGGCGCCCGTGATGTCGCCCGATACGGTAAGGTCGTTGATCAGAAGTGCGCTCCAGTTAAGCAACTGGGTGTTGACGATGGTGTAGTAGCAGCCGGAAGGCTCGGGATACCACATATTCCAGTGGGAATCGTCGGAGGAGATGGTGAACACGTGACCATCCTCGCCGTAGTTGCCCCAGAGGACGCCGTTGCCCTCTTGCAACCACCAGTTCTCCCAGGATGCGGCGCCGATAAAGCCGTAATAGATACCATCCGAGTTGGGGGAGTAGAGCACGCGACCTGTGTCGTTCATGCTCGAGTCGAGGTAGTAGCCGATTGTCATGTCGATGTAGTAGGGCGTTACGTTCATCGACAGCACATTGGAGTAGGTGGGGTCGATATTGGCACCCAATACGCTCTTGATGCGGATGTAGATGGGAGCCTTCACGCCGCCCTCCAGACCTATGCGCGTGCAATAGGAGTTGAGGTCGCCGTGGGTAAACTGCTTCTCGTAAACGCCATCGCTCATTGTGATTTCAACAACGTTGGTGAACTCAGGATCCGCAGCTAATTGGATAGAGTTGGTGATAGCGTTCTTGGGGGCGGCCACGCGCACGTCGCTGGTGGAGATTGTGCCGTTGTCGTTCCAGTAAAGCGTCAAGGCGAGGTTGCCCAGGTTGTCCTTGTCGAGGACGATGTCGTCGAGGCTGCCGTTGAGGGTGACATTATCACCACCCGAGGTGTAGATAATGTCGCCGTCCTTGTCACAGGAACTAAGCAGGGCTGTTGCCGAGATCAGGCAAGCCGCTGCGATATATTTTGTAAGCTTCATGGCTGTCTATTAGTAAAGAGGGTTGGACAGATTAGGATTGGCGCTGATGTCGGAATCAGGAATCGGGTAGATGTTGTAGCGCGAGTTGACGGCGCGACCGTCGGCTACGCCACCCTTGAATTGCCACAGGTAGGCGTCGGTGGTGAACTGGCCGTAGCGGATCAAGTCGGTGCGGCGCACGCATTCGTGATAGAGCTCGCGAGCGCGTTCGTCAAGCACCCATTGCTTGTTGAACTGTGTAGCTGTGATGCGGCCCGAAGTGTCGCCATAGGCGCGGTCACGCAGTTTGTTGACAAGGTCCATGGCCTCGTCGGTGGTCATGCCCGAGCCTCCGCGCAAGGTAGCCTCGGCGGCGTTGAGGTAGATCTCGGCTAAGCGGAACATCGGGAAGTCGGTTGAGCAACCGTAGTCGTTGGACGAGCAAGCGGCGGCGCCGGCGTCGGTGAGGTTGGTCCATTTCTCCGAGTAGAATCCCTCGCTCTTCTCGTCAAGCGCGGTAACGATATCCTGAGACTGGCCCGAGGTGAAGAACATGCAGCGGGAGTCGGGGTTGTTGTCGAAATCAGTGCCGAACAGGGCGGGCAATTCGCCACGTACGCGCCATGATCCCCAACCATAGTCGAGACCGTATTTGGCGGGATCCTGATCGGAGTCGCTACCGCAGGAGCCGCACACGAGGTAGGTGCCTGAGCCCCAGGAAACGGTGGTGGTGGCGTCGCATACGAAAGCGAAGATGATCTCGTCGGTGCGCAGGTTGTTGTCGGCGTTGAACAGCTTGGAGTAGTCGCTGTGGAGGGAGTAACCGAGGCTAATGGCGTTTTTGCAAGCGGTGATGCACTCGGTGTAGTGAGCCGTGCCGGTGTAAACCTCGGCGTTGAGGTAGAGGCGCGACTGCAGGGCGTAAGCGGCTCCCTTGCCGGCGCGGCCGTACTCGTTGTTGGAGGGCAATTGGGGAGTGATCTCCTCAAGCTCGGCTGCCACGTAATCGAAAAGTTGCTGGGCAGTGTAGCAGGGAGGGTTGTAGGCCGAGGTGGGGGTGTCCTGGTCGACGAACGGGCCTTGTCCGAAGAGGTCGAGCACGAAGTAGTAGCTCAGGGCGCGCATGAAACGGGCCTCGTAAGCGTAGGTGCGGATATCGTTTTGGTCGGAGGAGTCAAAACCGCTGATCGAGCCGTCGTCGGTGTAGCGTAGGAACTCGTTGCACAGGGCGATGGTGTAATAGAGGCGATAGTAGGTGTCGGAGACCCACGAGTCGGAGGCGTCCCATGTCATGAACGACAGGTTGGTCAACTCGTCGCCTGAGAGCCAGCGCATAGCCACCTCATCGGTGGCGGCCTCTTGGAGGTTGAAGAGGCAGCGCAGGAAGTCCTGGCCGTTGAACGAGGAGAGGTCGGCGTTGGAAGCCTTTTCTTGGCCGATGATGCAATAGGAGGCGTAAATCTTGGCCAGCACCATCTTGTAGCCTTCGGGGGTGGAGTAGACCTTGGAGGAGTCGGTCTCCACGATGGGCTTTTGGTTGAGGTCGTCGGTGCAAGAGCTGAACGACATCGCTACCAGCAGCCCTATGATGATTGTATATACGGTTTTCATTATTCTAAATGCTAAATGCTAAACGCTAAACGCTTTTAACTTTGGCTAAATGCTAAATGCTAAACGCTAAATGCTTAAAAATTCAAGCCCACGGTGAGGGAATAGGTGCGGGGACGCGGGTAAACGCTGGTCTCGCAGCCGCTGGCGGTCTCAGGGTCGATACCCTTGTAGTTGGTCCAGGTGAACACGTTCTGGACCATGGCCGAGATGTGGAGGTTCAAGCTCTTGTAGATGCGGCCGAAGTCGTAGGAGAGCTGCACGTTGTCCATCTTCAGGAAGGAAGCGTTCTCCAGATAGTAGTCGGATGCGTACTGACGGGTCTGGAATCCGGTCTTGGCGAACGACGAGGAGAGGTTGTTGATTTGGCCGGAAGCCCAGGTAGTGCACTCCCAAGCGCCCATGTTGGCCTCCATGCCGTTGTAAACGTAGTTGCCGATGTTGGCTCGCAGCGAGGTGGACAGTGTCCATTTCTTCCAGCGCAGCGAGGTGGAGAATCCGAGGATCCAGTCGGGTGCCGGATGGTGGCAGTAGTAGCGGTCGTCGGAGGTGATTTGGCCGTCGCCGTTAAGGTCGGCGTAAAGTCCCTCGATAGGTTTGCCGGTAGCCTCGTCGTAGATCTGCTTGTAGAGCAGGTAAGCGTAGGGGGCGTGACCGGTTGAGAAGTACTGGATGGGGGTCGACTCGATGTAGCCCACGGGGGTAGGAGCGGTCTCCGAGGCGTCGTTGAGGGTGAGGTTGGTGATCTTCACCTTCTGGTAGGTGGCGTTGGCCGTTACGGTCCACGACCAGTCCTTGGTGGTGATGACGTTGGCGTTGAGGGCAAGCTCGACACCGTTGCTCTTTACGTTGCCCACGTTGGTAAGCATCTGCTTGTCGAAGTTGATACCGGCGGCGATAGGCACTGTCGCGAGCAGGTCCTCGGTGCGGCGGGTATAGTAGTCGGCCGACAGGGTGATGCGGTTGTTGAGGAAGCCGAGGTCGACACCGAAGTTCCACGACTTGGTGGTCTCCCACTTAAGGTTGGAGTTGTAAGCCTCAGGACGATAGGTGTAGTAAGGCACGCCGCCGAACTGGTACTGGGCGCCGTCCTGGCCTATGGTGTAGACGGGCAGGTAGCTATAGTTGGCGATACCGTCCTGCTGGCCGGTGACACCGTAGGATGCGCGGATCTTGAAGTCGTTGACCACGGGTTGCAGAGCGCGCCAGAATTTCTCGCTGGATACGCGCCAAGCGAGTGCTACCGAGGGGAATGTGCCCCAGCGGTTGTCCTTGGAGAATCGGGAACTGCCGTCACGGCGGAAAGTGGCTGTCAACAAGTAACGGTTGTCGAACGTGAAGTTCAAGCGGCCGTAGTAGGATATCAGCGAATGGCGCTGGTCGATGGCGGCACCGGTGTACTGCAGCTGGTCGCCGTCGTAGTTGTAATTGTAGTAGACGGGGCAGGTGTACTTCCAATACTGGTAATCGTAACCGATCGTGGCGTCAACCGTTGAGTTGATGGCCTTGAAATCCTTGTTGTAGTTGGCGTAAGCGGTGAACAGCTTGTTGTAGTTCTTCTGCGGGCTGTACACTTGGCGATAACCACCGGTGTAGAGGGGGTCGCCATTATCGTCGTAGGTGACGGTGTAGTTGTTGTAGTCGAACTTGGAAATCGTTGTGCGGCAAGTGCCACGCGAGTAGTCGTAACCGCCGGTGACGTGCAAGCGCAACTCGGGGAGCGGGTGGAGGCGGTAGTCGATGTCGGCGTTGCCGATGAAACGGCCAACGTTGCTCTTGGAGTTGTAGTTCTCGAGCTGGCCAAGCGGGTTGGGCTGTGCGCCGTTGACGATCTGCTGCACGCCGTTTGCGTCGGTCGTGTAGGTGTTATAGTAGCCGTTGAAGATCGAGTTGTCGTCGTAGACGGGCACGGTGGGGTTGTACACCAGTGCGGTCCAGATTGCGCCTTCCTGGGCGAAGCGGTTATGGCTGTAGGAGCCTTTTCCCGAGAGGTTGACGCGCAGGTGGTCGTCGAGGAACGACGGGGTGAGGTTCAAGTTGAAGGTAGTACGGTTGGAGTTATCGGTCTTGACGATACCTTGCTGCGAAGTGACACCGAGGGCGGCGCGGAAAGGGAGCCAGGAGGCGATTCGACCCGAGACGCTCAGGGAGTTGTCGGTGCCGAAAGCCGTGCGGTAAATCTGGTCGTTCCAGTCGGTGTTATAGGTGCCGATAAGGGCGATTTGGTCGGCCGTGCCATACTGGTTGTAAGCGTCGATGAATTGCGAGCGCGAGAGCATGGGGGCCGTTTTGGTCTTGTGGCTGATAGAGTTGGTGGTCGAGAACGACACCTTCACGCCTTCGCCCGAGCCTTTCTTGGTGGTGATGATGATTACACCGTTGGATGCGCGGGAGCCGTAGATGGCGGTCGAGGAGGCGTCCTTGAGCACGGTCATCGACTCGATATCGTTAGGGTTGATCAAGCTCCAGAAGTTGCCTTGGCCGCTGACGCTACCACCCACTTCCATGGGCACGCCATCGAGCACGATCAGGGGGTCGTTGGAGGCGTTCAGCGAGGCGCCGCCACGCACGCGGATGGTCGAAGAGCCGTTAGGCGAGCCACCCGAGTTGACGATCTGAACGCCGGCGATTTTGCCGTTGATCAGCTCCTCGGGGGAGGAGATCACGCCCTTGTTGAAGTCCTTCTCGCTCACTGTGGCGATCGAGCCGGTAAGGTCGCTCTTCTTTTGAACGCCGTAGCCGATTACGACCACTTCGTTCATCATCTGGGTGTCGGGTTGCATCATCACGTCCACCTTGGATGCGATGGCGACTGATTGCTTTTTGTAACCCACATAGCTCACGTCGAGGGTGGTGGCACCCTTGGGGGCTGTGAGGGTGAAATTGCCGTCGTAGTCGGTAGCGACGGCCACACTTGTTCCCTGCACCACTACTGTGGCTCCGATCAGCGGCTCGCCGGTCTCGTCGGTGACGGTACCGCTGACGGTTGTCTGACTGTGAGCCGTCAACGGGCAAACAATCGTCGACGCCAGTAATAGCGTCAACGACCGTATCCAGCCAAGGGCTCGATGGGTTGATTTAGTGTTCATGGAAATAATTACTACCTGTTGGTTGAATTAAAATGGTAAAATATTTATAATGAAAAAGTTGCAC
>JAJPXC010000169.1 GCA_021205635.1 Bacteroidales bacterium
GTTGCCGGCCGTGGTGGAGGGGGTGGAGGCTGCGGGAGCCTGCTCGGCTTCGGGTTTCTTGGGCTCGGGGACAGCGGTAGTGGAAACGCTTGCGCGGGCACGATCCACGTCCTTGCGGTCGCGGTTGTAGGAGGGGGAACGCTCGATGATGTCGATAACGTTGTCGTCGTCAAATTGTTCGGGGGTGAGGATGATGTAGCGGTTCATCTCCTTGGTGCGGCGCATTTCACCCACCTTTTCAGCTCCGTATTCCTCATCAACGCGCTTGGATGAGTTTTCGGCTTTGGAGCGATGGGGCTCGATACGGAGGCCCATCGAACCAGTGGGGTTCATCTCGTCGCGGACGGTGACGCCGAAACCGGCGGCCAGGATGGTGATCTTCACGCGGTTCTCGAGGGAGTCGTCGAATGCTACGCCCCAGATTACGTCGACGCCGTTGTCCAATTGGCTCATAAACGAGGTCAACTCCTTCACCTCGTCCATCGAGAATTTCTCGGTGGCCTCGCGAGAGAAGTAGAGGTTGAAGAGGAGTTTCTTGGACGAGAGGATGTCGCGGTTTTTGAGCAGCGGGGAGTTGAGGGCGTCCTCGATTGCCTTGGTAACGCGGTGTTCGCCGGAGCCGAAACCACTGGAGATGATCGCGGTGCCACCGTTGCGCAGGGTTGTGTCGACGTCATTGAAGTCGACGTTGATATGACCGTTGCAGGTGATAAGCTCGGAGATGGAGCGCGCGGCGGTCGAGAGGGTGTCGTCGGCCTTGGCAAAACCGTTGAGGAAGTCGAGGTCGGGGTATATCTCGGTCAAGCGCTCGTTGTTGATAACGAGCAGAGCATCAACGTTTTTACCCAACTCGTCGGCGCCGTTGAGAGCCTTGAGGATCTTTTTTTCTCCTTCAAAGAGGAAGGGGATGGTGACGATGCCGATCGTGAGCATGCCGCGCTCCTTGGCCACGCGAGCAACGACGGGAGCGGCTCCTGTGCCGGTGCCACCTCCCATGCCGGCGGTGATGAACACCATCTTGGTCTCGTCCTCGAATAGCTCGGTGATTTTGTCCAACGATTCCTCGGCGGCCTTCTTTGCCACCTCGGGGTCGTTGCCGGCGCCAAGGCCGGTCTTGCCCAGCAGTACCTTCTTGGGGACAGGGGAGTGGACGAGAGCCTGGCGGTCGGTGTTGCAAACGACAAACGAGACTCCCTCGATGCCTTGGTTGTACATGTGGTTGACAGCGTTGTTACCGCCGCCCCCCACGCCAATAACCTTAATGTCGGTGGGCACCACCTGCGGGTCCAGGAAATCGGTGTCGGCTATATAATCAAATTCTTCGCTCATAGCTTCTTTTGTTTTTACGTTAGTATGTGTACCTCAGTGGGTCTTAGAAGTTGTCATCATCGACATCTTCGGGATTGGCAACCTTATCTTTTAGTTTGTTAATGCGATTTTTGATACCACCCCAGAAGGAACTGACGGGAATCTTGTCTTCCTCATCCTCCTCTTCGGCGAAGTAATCCTCCTCGGCCTTCTCTTTCTCTTTGGCCTCGCGCTTGGCACGCTCGCGTTCCTCCTTTTCGGCACGCTTGCGCTCCTTTTCCTCGCGTTTTTCGCGTTCGCGGCGCTCTTTCTCTTTCTTGCGGAGGTAGGCCGGGGAATCCTCGCCGATGCGGGACCCTTCATCGCCTAGGTTGTCATCGTCGCTGGTCGCGGCGGAGGTGTCCTCGGGGGTATTGGTAGTCATGGGGCGGTCCATGCACTCTACGGTCATTCCCTTAGCCGCCTCGGCCAGGATGGAGATGACGTCGACGGCGTCGTTGGGCTGGATGCGGGCGTCCTCGATGCGAATGAGGCCAGAGGGTGAGCCGATGCGCACCTTCACGTTGGTTTGTGTGCCCAACAGCGAGCAGAAGCCTTTGAGCTTTGCGCCACCACCCACGATGACAATTCCGCAGGGGATGTCGGTGGCCTTGAGGTCGGCGTATTCGAGTTGGGCCTGGATATTGGCGATAATCTCACCCGAGCGGGCGGCCACGTGGTTGTTGATTTCGGTGTAGTCGAGACCGTCGGGGGTGCGGGGGCCGCGTCGTGATGGATCCTGATAATCGGCGTTGCCGGCGAGTTTCTTGATGTCGTCGGCGCGTTCCTCGGTGTAGTTAAGGGTCATGAGGTCGCGGGTGATGTTGCGCGAGCCGATGGGGAGCGTTGACAGGTATTGCACTGCTCCGTTCTTGTAGATTACGACCGAGATGGTCTCGGCGCCGAAGTCGACCATCATCGTTCCGAGGCGCTTCTCCTCGTCGGTTAGGACAAGGTTGGCCTCGGCCAATGGGCGCACGATGTAGCCGTTGATATCGAGGCCGATGCGGTCGGAGATGACGCGTGCCAGGTTGCGGCGCAGGGGTGTTTTAGCCGAGATGAGGTTGAACGTTGCCTTGATATTACGGGCGATTACACCCACGGGGTGGATGTAGTTCATATTGTTGATAAGGCACTCGCGGGTGGTGACGTCGACAATCTCGCGCTCGGGGAGGGGCGTTTGGCGCGCCTCGCGACGGAGCTGGTCGAACACCATTTCGGTGACCTCGGTGTCGTCGGTGAATTGGCGGGTGACCTCGCACGGGGTTGACACCATAGAGCGTCCGCCCACTGCGGCGTAAACGCCACGGATCTTGCGCGGGGCGACGGCGGGGGAGTTTTCGAGCTTGCGGCGGATGCGGTTGAGGGCGTTTGAAACCTTGTCGACGTTTTGGATTACACCGTAACGTACGCTGTCGCCGAGCTCGTCGCCGGTGAGAGATTCCTCCTCGACTGCGAGCACCGAAAGGATGTTTTTAGCCGTGTCGAAGGCGCCAATGGCTCCCTTGATTTTGGAGCTACCGATTTCGATTGCTACTATATATTTTTGCTGTTCCATGACTGCAATAGGTATTTAGAGATGGTTAGATTCTTCGGTTGGTTAATTTGACGGCGGTGGAGTCGGCTGTCATTGTGTCCATGTCGTCGCCCTCCTCGTCGATCATGTCGGTGGGGATGTCGGTGTTGGCCAGGGCTTTTTGACGGCGGGTAGCCACCACTTGCCCGCGCCATTTTACGGAGATGGTATCGTAGTAGGTCCAGCCTTTGACGGGCAATACCTTGCGGTACATCGTCTTGACACGGTCGAGCTTGTTGTCGAGGTCGCTGCCGTCGCCTAGCACTATCACGTGTCCGCGGATTGAGGGGACGAGGATGAAGTCGCCGTTACGGTCGACCTTGACAGCCGTGACCAGGGAGTTCCAGAGGGAATCCTGGGCGATTTTGTCAAGCAGGGGAAGGACGGCTCGCGGGTTGACACTCTTGCCGTTGTCGTTGACCACCACAGGGACGTCCATGCGGTAGCGGAGGGAGGCGTTCATGCGCTTACCCACGCGGTTGAGGTAGTAGGAGGTGCCTTGGCGGGTGTCGAACACGCGTGCCACGGGTCGCATCGGGGTGACTTGGAGCAGGATGGAACCGTCGGCGCGGGTGATGCAGCGGCTTTCCTCGATGTCGTCGATGCCGTCGAGGTGGCGCTCGATTTGGTCGGTGTTGATTGACGAGAGCTTCTTGCCACGGGCATCCAGGGGGAGGTTGCCCAACTCCTGGGCGATACCCTCGGCGGTGACGAACTGGTGCTGGGCGGTGTCGAGCACTTCGATGACAAACCCCGTGCAGGTGTCATCGGCGCGCATCATGGCCGACACCCGCAGCGCTACCACGAGGTAGGCGACGAGCATCACTGAGAGCACTAGGCGTATAAGCGTGGGTTTGTTCATCTTTGTGAAGTGGCTATTTAGTTAACGCCGAAGTGGCATTTTGGTTTATCCCGAGCTGGGCTTTATAATTAGCGACAATCTGGGGGAGCTGGTCGCAGATGTTGCCGGCACCCATTGTCATTAAGATGTCAAAGGTAGTGTTTTTTATCGTTTCAGTCAAATCTTCGCTCAAAATTAATTCCTTATTGGGATTTTTTATGAGGTCGAGGATTGTTTTTGATGAGATTCCGGGGATGGGAACCTCACGAGCGGGGTACAATGAGGTGAGAATCACACGGTCGGCCTGCGAGAGAGCCTCAGCGAATTGGGGGGCGAAGTCGCGGGTGCGGGAGTAGAGGTGGGGCTGGAACACGACGGTAAGGTGACGACCCGGGTAGAGGGCGCGCACGGAGGCGATTGAGGCCTTCAACTCGTCGGGGTGGTGGGCGTAGTCGTCGATAATGGCTTTGCCGTGGTCGCCAGGCTCTTTGAGCCAGAATTCAAAGCGGCGTTTGGGTCCTTGGAACGACTTGAGGGCCTCGCGGGCGGCGTCGCGGTCAAGGTCGCCGGTGAGGTAGATTGCTCCAACGGCGGCGATGGCGTTCTCGATGTTGATTTCCACGGGCACGCCGAGGTTAATATCTTGAAGGACAGAGCCGTCAGGGAGGGCAATGTCGAAAATGATTTCACCGTTGCCGCGGCGGATATTTTGGGCATGGAAGTCGCCATGGTCGCGGGAATAGGTCCAGGTTTTCACCCCCTTGGGAGGGCGGGGAACTAGTTTGAGGTCCTCGTGGACGAGCAGGGCGCCGCCGGGCTGAATCAACTCGGTGAAGTGGGCGAAACTCTCCAAATAAGCCTCCTCGGTGCCGTATATGTCGAGGTGGTCGGGGTCGGTAGCTGTGACGACGGCCACGTAGGGACGCAGCTGATGGAACGAGCGGTCGTATTCGTCGGCCTCGATGACGCTGTAGGGGGAGGTGGCTGAGAGGATGAGGTTGGAGTTGTAGTTGCGCAGGATGCCGCCGAGGAAAGCGTTGCAGCCCACCTTGGAGCAGTGGAGGATGTGGGCGGCCATCGAGGAGGTGGTAGTTTTGCCGTGAGTGCCCGAGAAGCAGAGGCCCTTGTAGTCGTGGGTGATCAAGCCGAGCACCGCGGCGCGCTTGAGCACCTCGAAGCCGTTGTCACGGAAATATTGCAACTGGGGATGATCCTGCGGGACGGCGGGGGTGTATACAACCAGAGTGTTGGCGGGGTCGCGCATCTCCTGGGGGATTTGGTCGACAGCGGAATCGTAGGTGATTGCGACGCCCTCATTTTCAAGGGCGTGGGTTAACTCGGTGGGTGTGCGGTCGTAACCGGCGACGCGACAGCCACGGCTTAGGTAGTAGCGCTCGAGGGCTGCCATGCCAATGCCGCCTGCGCCAAGGAAATATATGTTTTGGAAATTTTTCATTATCGCTTTATCATATTAACGGCTCGAGGGGATCGACTGAAATCGAGTGAAATCGCTAGAAATCAAGTGAAATCGAGCCCGATGGGGGAGCCCGATGGGGGAGCCTGATGGGGGAGCCTGATGGGGGAGCCTGATGGCGAATCTATTGGGCTAAATGCTTAATGCTAAATGCTAAATGCTTAATGCTAAATGCTAAATGCTAAATACTGTCCATTATCTGTTTGACGATTTTTTCGGCGGAATGGTTGAGGGCCATGGCGCGGACGTTCTCACTGAGGGATTTGCGCTGGGTGGAGTCGTTCAGGAGGGTCAACATCTTGTCGAGGAGTTGGTAGGGGGCGTCCTTGTCGAGCACCATGACGGCAGCGTCGCGGGTGGAGAGGGCTTCGGCGTTTTTGCGCTGGTGGTCCTCAGCCACATTGGGGGAGGGAACGAGGATGGCTGCTTTGCCGAGCAGCTGCAACTCGGAGATTGTGCAGGCGCCGGCGCGGGCCACCACCAGGTCGGCTGCTCGGTAGGCGACGGCCATGTCGTCGATGAAGCGGGTGACGTGGACGTTCTCGGGGATTGCCACGGCGGGGTCGTGGGTGAAGAATTTGCCCGTTTGCCACAGCACCGATGCGTTGACTTTGGCCAACTCAGGAAGGGCGGCCTGCATGGCCATATTGATGGTGCGGGCGCCGAGGCTACCGCCCGTGACGAGCACCATGGGAAGGTCGGCGGGGAAACCTAGCTTGCGCTTGGCTTCGGCGGGGGTGAGGGAGATGTTGGCCACGGCCTCGCGGATGGGGTTTCCGGTGAGGACAATCTTTTCGGCGGGGAAGAAACGCTCGGTACCCTCGTAGGCGACGCAAATCTTGCGGGCCTTGGGGGCGAGCAGCTTGTTGGTGACGCCCGGGTAGGAATTTTGCTCTTGGATAACAGTGGGGAAGCCCATCTTTTGGGCTTGCTTTAGCACGGCTCCGGAGGCATAGCCACCCACACCGATCACGCAGTCGGGTTGCCATTTTTTCAACACCTTGCGGCAAAGGCGCATGCTGCGCCACAGGTGCCACAGCACGGCTATGTTACGCCACAAGCGCTTGCGGTCGAAGCCCTGGACGCGCAGGCCGATGATGTCGAAGCCCGCGGCGGGCACTTTTTCCATCTCCATGCGGTCTTTGGCGCCCACGAAGAGAATCTGGGCATTGGGCTGCACGGCCTTGATTTGCTGGGCGATGGCGAGGGCCGGGTAGATGTGGCCACCGGTGCCGCCTCCCGAGATGATGTAGCGGGGGGCGGAGAGGGAG
>JAJPXC010000125.1:0-101778 GCA_021205635.1 Bacteroidales bacterium
TTAATGATTTTTTTTGCCTTAGCCACCTGTCTCATTTTGCGGGGGCATTACAGAACACCTATCGCCTAACCTCCATGGAAGAGCCTGGAGATGAACGCTTGAAGCAACTGATGCGGAAGTGGCTGAGGACGCTCGAGCAAGCTGCCAACGTGCAGCACAACGTGTTGCCTCGGGAATCTCCCAAGCGGCTGATACATCATGCGCCTACGTGGAAGCCACATTAACCCGCCTTCGCAATGCATGACAATTGTCATCGGCCAGTCCTTATAATTGTTGCCGGGCCCAATGGATCGGGCAAAACCTCCGTCACGCATAAGATTTCTCGCTATGACAAATCGGTTGGCAATTGCGTTGCCATTGCTCCTTATGTCGATCGATTGTATGTCTATGACAACTCTATAGACAATGATGAGGCAAGGCTATTGTTCCGTTTTAACGAAGGGAAATTAGCCAAACAATACTATTCCGATTTACCGAATGGGCTATACCAATTTTTGAACGCAAGAGGTAAGATTTCGATTTACCTTTTCCAGCCCGGTGGTATTAATGGTTGAACCTCGATATTGAGGCCCAACCAATAACTATTCAGCCATGTACCCTCACGTCAATCTCAATAACGACAGCTTGCGGTTGATCGAGAACATTCTCGTCAACGCCAAGCGGCACCCCATGTATTGGGGCTACGATATCAACCTTAACTATGCGGCCGGTTATGGGGCAGGAGCCATCGGCATAGACATCACCCGCAACGGCCAACCCGTGAACCTGTTCCTGTTCTACCCGGCTTGGGGCAGCGGCAAGATCGAATCGGTTGCCATCTACGGCTCCCAACTCGCCGGCCACAAACGCGCAATCGAAGGCTCCATGACCATCTTCGGTCTGCCCGTCGAGGACGTGGAGTGGGACCAAGGCATCGAGCGCTTCCTCGACGTAACCCTCCAAGACTATTAAGCCATGCGCATCCTCAAAATCATCCCCGGCTTCATCGCCGTGGCCATCCTCTGTCAATGCTGTACTCCCAAGGTCGAGCCGCAAAGGGAATACGTGACCCAGCCTGTGGACACCGTCCGCAACTACGCAGCCACGTTCAGCGACAATCAAGCAACGCTGTCACCAACTCTTGCCATCTGTTTGGCACGACATTTGATATATCCTACGCACGGATGACCGACCAACAGAAGCAAGCCCTTGCGTGCGTGCTCCAGAGCTTACGACGCGGCGGCTACTGCTACGTGAAGTACGAGATTAACCAACCCTGTTTCCACATTACCGCCCGACAATGACCTACATAATCTTCGCCGCCGTCGCCGCTCTGCTCTACGGCATGGCACAACTGTTCCACATCACATATTTCACGGCCAACATTCTGGTCTACTACGTGTTAATCCCGCTGTCATGGGCGTTCATGATCGACCGTGTGATAGGTTGGAATGTACCTTGGCTCACGATCGCCTTCACTGTATGCTGGATCTTAGTTTTCATACTCACTGCCCAACACCTTCAGGAGTGGTGCGCCACGGTATTCAAGAAGTCGGTTGACTTCCTGCTGTGGTTCAAGCGTTGGAAGTGGAACTACTACGAGGCATCGGTCTACATCTGCGTGTGGCTGCCGTTGTTGGTTTATGTGGCTCTTGCTGCATTGCTATTCTGGCGACACCCCGAGTGGAACTGGCGACCGTGGGCCATCGGCCTCGGTTGCTTCATCGCCGTGGCCATTCTCAGCGAGCGACCCGTCAAAGCCCTCGCCCTCCGCTGCGCACCATGGCTCATCGAGCACTACCACCTTGACCCCAACCTCACCCACCAGCTCGAAAATTTTCTCAACAAAGATTGATCCGCCCATTTACCTTTTCCCTCGGCCGGGTATAAAGTGGCGTGTTTAACCTAAAAAGAAAGGAGAAAGATGGAAGAAAAGAGAGAGTTGTTTTTGTTTTACGGCCATAAGGGGTCGGTGAAGAAGGCTTGTTTCAGCCAGTGGTTCATCCGCGAGTTTGAGGTTGACGGAGTGAAGTATTGCTGCATGGAGCAGTACATGATGGCCCAGAAAGCTTGGATGTTCCGCGACGTGAAGAGGTTGTCGCAGATTCTCAGCTCCAAGGATCCCAAGATCTGGCTTGGTCAAAACCTATTGGGCTATGCCCTGACAAGGGTGAAAGAGACCCTCCAAGCCTCGGAGAAGTAATCTTAAGAGGATTTGGGAAGGGTATCCATAGAGGGTATCCTCCCAAATCTGACATCGGGATTCAGACCTCGGGCGACATCGATGATCAGCTTGACGCGGGCGAGACATTCGCGGGCGCGGTTGCGTAGCCATGAGGCACCTCTGGGAGTGTGGGCGTTGTAGGCGATGGCGTCCACGCCGAGATATCGGGCTTGGTACAAAGCCCGCTCGTTGTGGTACTTTTGGGAGATGAGCAAGACGGAATCTTGACGCTCATTGCTGCTGGGTTTGCCGGTTGAGAATCTCGATTGTTATGTGGTCGAAAGTGCCGAAGAAGAAGTCATCGATATCGTTGGATAGTGCCATGCCTCGGAATGTTACAGGCTTTCGTAGTAGGAGCGGATCTTGGCGGCCATGAGTTGGCGGCGCTCGGTGAGGAAGCGGTCGTAGTCGTCGAGTCCCATCTCGAAGATGTCGGAGGGGATACAGTTGGCGGAGCTAAAGGCCATGTGGGTCGTGGTATATTTCTCTTGTTCCATTTGCGAGGTATGATGTGTTGAATGGTATTTTCGCCGATTGGTTGACAAAAGTAATCATTATCCGATGGCACGCAATGCAAAATCCCCAAAAATTTCGACGAGGCTCTCACCACCCTCGGCAAGAAGGTTCCCGACCTGGGCGACTACACCGACTCCAACGGCCTCATCGATTACACCGCCGACGTCAACCCCCAGCTCTACGCCCTCTTCGGCATCACCCCCGACCAGCAAGCCTACAACCACGGCCACTCCCGCGCCGAGCGCGCCAACAAGTGACACAAAGGCTGCAAATAATCTTGCCCAAGCGCTGGCGTTTTCAAAGATTAGCCTTAACTTTGTGAAAACTAACGCCAGATGATTGACGCTCCAAATTCGACATCATCTACCACCGATTAAAAGAATCCAATTAAGATTATGGCAACATATACTCAGAAACAAAGTCTCAGCTGGGGCACAACACTGATAACCATTTGTATCGTTCTCCTTTTCGCAGCCATATGCCTTTGGGGCAAGTCATGGGAGGATGGCTTGGGATGGGGATTGGCCATCAAGCTCGTCGACGGCAAGTGCTACGTTATCTCCTGCCAAGATCCAGCGGCTTTGGCGGAAATAATCACTGATCACAAATAAACCTTTGAAAAATAATGAGACCTTATATCATCTGTCACATGGTCGAGAGCCTTGACGGGCGCATCAACTGCGACATGACCGAGAAGATAGAATCGGGTGACGAGTACTATACTGCGCTTGACGCGTTGAACTGCGATTCGTCGCTCTCGGGCAAGATCACTTCTGTGTTGCACTACGCAACAGGTGAGTTTGAAAGCAAAGGTACGCCCATTGGCCGGATTGTCTGGCACAAGGCAATGGAGGGCGTGGGCTTTGACATTATCACCGACACTCGCGGCACACTATGCTACGATGACAACATGAACGGCGACAAGAATATGCTAATCCTCATGTCGGAGCAGGCCACCGATGATTATCTGGACTACTTGAAGTCTCAGGGCATATCCTATCTCGTTGTCGGCAAGGAACGCATCGACCTGCAAGCGGCAATGGAACTGCTGTCTGAGCATTTCGATGTGAAGCGACTGGCCGTCTGTGGCGGCGGCAATATTAACGGCTCGTTCCTGCGCGAGGGTCTGCTTGATGAAATCAGTATGCTGATAGCCCCAGGTATAGATGGCCGCAAGGGCATGACCGCCTCGTTTGATGGTGCAACTATGGACATTGAGCCGTCGCGGCTGTCGCTTCAATCACTGGAGCGTATGGGCGATAGCGTCTGGATGAGATATACTACAACGACCACATCCAAGAATGCTTTTGCCGAAACATAAATAACATCATCACAGGAGAATAAACAAATAGAAGAATATGGCGAAAATTCATCACATAGGACTGTATGTCACGGATTTGGAGGCGGCTCGTGACTTCTTCCAAAAATATTTTGGAGCCGAGGCGGGAGAGATGTATGAGAATCCCCGCAAAGGCTTCCGCTCTTATTTGTTGACGTTCCCTGAAGACTCACGGTTGGAGCTTATGACACGCGAAGGGGTGGACTCCAACAAGGCTCTTGGCCAATGCCATATCTCTTTCAGCGTTGGTAGCAAGGAGGCCGTTGACGCCCTCACTGAACGCCTTCGTCATGACGGCTATGAGGTCTTTGACGGCCCCCGCACCACCGGCGACGGCTACTACGAAAGCTCCATCATCGGCATTGACGGCAACATAATCGAGATAACCATATAGAGATGCGTAAGTTCATTATAACCGGTGATGGCGAGCTACGGCTCGGCGACGTGAACATGCACAAGGACTTGTTGCGGTCAGGCGAGACGTGCGTAGGCGGCGGGTATTAAGTGAAATACAAAGATATATGACATTCAACGAATATCAAAAGGAGGCACTCACCACAGCCATTTACCCGCGGGAGATGGCCTTTATAGACCCGGCTTTGGGATTGGCCGGCGAGTCGGGCGAGGTGGCTGACAAGATTAAAAAGGTTTATCGCGACCACGGCGGTGTGTTCAACGATGAGCAGCGTAGAGCCATCGCCTTAGAGTTGGGCGACGTGCTATGGCACTGCGCATCTTTGGCCCACGAACTCGGTTATTCCCTTGACGACATCGCCCGATTGAACATAGAAAAGGTTCAGTCCCGTCAGCGCCGCGGGGTAATCCATGGCAACGGTGATAACCGATAAAACAGGTACCTCGCCGCAAAAGGCCGAGGCGCAAACGGGGGGATAGCCTGCGCCTCGGATGGGGGATTAGATGGTTGCGTCCGCGGTAGAAACTGGCCCAGGCGGCGGTGAACATCACTGCGTCACTGAGGGTATCAGCCTCGTAGGTCTTGCTGCCCAGATAGCGGTTCTTCGCTGTAAAGCGGTCAATGGTGTAAGTTGCCATAACTGGATTGGTGTTAAGTTGATTTTGATTCTTTCCCTTTCTTCAAGCCCTTTGTCTGGCTTGGAGGGAAATTTCGTCGGCTCACACCGGGCATCTTCAAGGGCCATGGGACAAGGTTTGCCGCGCAATTCATCTCGACCTTGGCAACATCGCCCGATGCCCGAAATTTGCCGCATCGAAATCCTCCAAGCAAGACAATAGGTACTGGAACGAGTTATAAAAGGACAATTAAAGTGAACTAACCCAGCTTATCAGATGTTAATCCCTTAAAATATATGTGGCAAAATTTGGAATCAGCTTATATATTTTGTAATTTTGCCACACAAAAAGAACTTTCAGCTATGAGTACTGACCAAATTATAGGCAACAATCTAAAGGAGTTGCGCAAGCGGCTGGGCTACACGCAAGAGGAGATAGCTCAAGCAATTGGCATAAAACGCGCCGCATACAGCAATTATGAGGACGGAACACGCGAGATGCCGTATGACGCCTTGGAGAAGGCGGCTGATTTCCTCGGTTGCGAGGCTTACTTGCTTTTTGAGGATTCTCCCTCGGCTAAAAACGAGATGTTTGCCACGGCATTCCGTCTAACAGGATTGACCGATAGCGATTATCAGGAGATCATCCGTTTCAAGGATATCGTGAAAACCGCAGTAAAACTTGACCGCATTGCCCATGACTAACCAAGCACGCCGCGGCCTCGTGGAAAAACAGGTTGTGGATTTCCGAAACAAATATGGGCTTAGCGCCACAGAGCCAGTGCTGGTAAAATCGTTGCTCCTGCGTTTGGGTGTATTAACGCTCTATCGCCCATTATCGGATGGTTTCTCGGGAATGAGCCTGAAAGACCTTAAGGGCAACAGGTTTATGCTGGTCAACTCCAATGACCCTATAGGTCGACAGCATTTCACAATCGGGCATGAGTTATACCACCTGTTCGTCGAGGAGAATCCGCAGCCTCACATATGCCAACTTGGGGGCAAAAAGGACGAAAGCGAGAAGTGCGCCGACCTATTTGCCTCTATCCTGCTCATGCCCGAAGCGGCCATTTTACAGATGATGCCCGATGAGGAGGTGGCCAATGACCGAGTGAGTATGGCTACCGTTCTTCGGCTTGAGCACTACTTCTCGGTATCCCGCACAGCTTTGCTCAATCGCCTGGAATCCATCGGTCGCATAGCTAAAAAGGACAAGGAGGCACTCCAATCAGTGCCTGTAAAAGAGTCAGCCCAAGAGATGGGTTACGACACAGCTCTCTATAACAAGGGGAACGCCGGGTTGATAATCGGGGAACTGGGAGCCAAGGCGAAGCGCCTGTTTGAGGAAGGTAGGATTTCCGAAGGTCACTACATCGAGGTACTCAACAAATTGAATTGAGATGGAGAAAACCAAGATACTACTGGATTCCGACGTGGTGATCCACTTTATGAAAGCTGGATGCTTCTCCGTCCTATTTCAAACGTTCCCTAACCACCAATACCTGATACTCGACGTGGTTTATGATGAACTGCGCAAACATCCCGCCACCAAGGCGTTTATTGACAAGAACTTGTACTTCTTCTCCAACCATATAAAAGCCGAAACATTCGCACCGAAGGCCGAGTACAAGAAGGAATATTTCAAGTTGCAAAGCACCTTGGGACGAGGCGAAAGCGCCTGTATGGTCTATTGCTGGGAGCATAACGACGTGTTGGGTAGCAGCAACCTTCGGGATATAAAGAGTTTCTGCGCAGCCCACGGTATAACTTATCTGACGACGCTGGATTTCCTGTATCACGCTTACACCAAAGGAATTCTTACAAAAGAAGCCTGCACAGAGTACATCGAACAGGTTAACGCCAACGGAAGTCGTCTTCCGATTGTCGAAATTGACCACTATGTCCCCAACGCAGTGATATAACTGTTTACGGCTCGACGGGCTGCGCACGGCGAGCCGCGCCGGGTGCGGGTGGCTCGGTGCGGCTGGGGAACAAGAACAGAACGTTATGCAGTGATGGCGAGGGGCTCGGAAGGTTTGCGGAGGCGGCGGGCTACCTCGTGGATGTTGGAGGTCATCAACTCCATAATTCTGTCGTGAAAAGCACTCTTGCCGTCGCCCTTGAATCTCTCCAAGGAGGAGTGTGGCGCAGGCTTGCCCAAGCCAATCTCCTCCAGCGGCCATCGTCACCTCGGGCGGGTGCAAACTAAAAGAATGCTATATGGAGGTTGGTGGCTCATAGATTAACAAAATAATCCAACGACTTGCCACAAATTTATCCAACGACTTGCCACAAATTTATCCAACGAAATGCCACAAATTTATCCAACGAAATGCCACAAAAAAGTCTAATTGCGGCGTATGCCCGAAACATTTCAACCAACGCAAAAAGGGCGTCCTTGATCACGGATGTCACGGCTGAGGGGAATCTCACATGCGCTCCCCTCACCCTGTACGTAAGCATTCGAGGACGGGTGTGTTGAGCGGCGGCTGAATGTGTGGTAACTTTGCGGCAAAAAAGCTATGCTGATGATATGATCGTTTAACTGCAACATACCTTGTCGTTGTGACTAGTTTCGTGTTTTAATCGTCCGGGAAAAACACTTCAGGATTTCGTGACCAGGCAACCAACTGATGATTCACTGGAGTCTTGGCAAAATAACACCAATCAAGGGATTCTCCAGGTTCCAAACCTAGCCATTCACGATATTCTTCCCCTTCGGGGGAATCCGATTCAAGAGCCTCTTTTAATCGCTCCCACCCACCGGGTCCTCCCACGTCTTCAACAGGGCATAATCCAAAGCCCTCAAGGCATTTGGCTGTACGCACATTCTGAGGATCAATTTCCTCAAGGATTATCTCATGATTCCAATCATCGCCGAAGTCATAGGTGTAATTAAGCTTTTGACCGACCTTGTTGAAATAGGTCAACAATGTTGTTTTGCTGGCTGAAACATAAGTTTCTTCCCCCTCGAACTCTTCTTCTGGATAATCCGTGATAGCGAAAGTGCCAAAGTAAGGATTTTCCCCTTCAAGATCTCGGTCATCGAATTGCCATAAATGGCTGTTGGTCCATCCCATCACAATTTGAATTACCTGGTTGAATTGTGTGAATGTGAAATGGCCTGGAACCGATACGCAACGCCAAACCATAGGATAGTCGACATCACATAGGGTTATTCTAAAGGTAAGTTTCATATTTGATTATTACTGGTTATAGCAATTGAGGGTTAATTTTACTTTTTACGAAAGATTAGACTATCTCTCTTGGGCATCTTGGAGGAGTTTTAGGGCTTGGCGATATTTCTCCCAGCGGGCGAGGTCTTTCTCGGTGGGGTGGGGGAGACGAGAAGCGTCGAGGTTATGAAGAAGGTCGGCCATCTTCACTTGTCGGGCGATGGGATTAGCTTTCACTCCCTTGACGTAGGTCATATAGGGTACACTCGGATCGTGGGTCAACAGGCTCAACGCAGTGATCACTTCCTTGGGGAAACCCATATCGTTGAGTCGGGCCAAGGTGTAGTCGGTGTCCTCCACGACATCGTGAAGAATAGCGGTGGTGATAGCAGCGTCAGTGCCGCCATTTTTGGCGACGGCCATGGCCACGGTGAAAGGATGAAGAAAGTAATCATGTCCTCCTTTATCCTTTTGCCCGGCGTGCGCCCCTTTGACCAACGCCATCGCCTTGATCACATATTCCGATAGATATTCCATAAATGGCAAATTGTTTGAAACTCCTCAAATATCTCTGGTGGTAAAGTTACACAAATTTACTGCTTTATTCTTAAAAATGCGATTTATTTTGAGGATTTTTTTGCGTAACGGTCCCTTATTCGGGTTTTGTCTTAAGGGGTATATTTTTTCCCCCTAACTGTCAAACTCCCGTACGCAGCATCTTGGGGTGATAGTTTTATCCTCCCTCGGACGGGAATGCCGAAGATAACGGCCTCCAACTGTTTCTTGACTTCGCCTGTTAACACATCTTAAGAGACACTAATGGAAATTTGTTGTAATTTTGTGAGCTAATAAAGCTAAAGGTGGAGTTGAAGATACCGACAAAAATATTGATATGGGGTTTGGGCGCGGCGATGAGCGGGGCGGTGGCGGCATGCACAAAAGGGCAGAGCGGAGACATAGACCAGATAAAGGGCTTGTCGAGCGCATGCTACGAGGCTGCCATGGAGCAGGACTATGACCTTTGCGACTCCATAGCCACCAACTATGTGCGCCAAGCCCAAGAAGCCGACAACAAAAAGGAGTTGGCTAATGCCCTCTATTATCGAGGCCTATACAACTTTAATTTAGAGGATGCCGACAATCGGCGCCCATATCTGATGCAGGCCTTGGAATTGGCTAAGGCTCTTGATAATCCACCCCTGCTGTGCAAGATTTATAATGCGTTGGGGATCTACGAGGTGGCTTGCTACCATCGCTACGCCCAAGCTCATAAATATTTCACCCAATCTTTGGCACAAGCTAAGATTTTGGGCGACCGGCGAATGCAGATAGTCGCAGAAACCAACCTTTCCGAGGTGTACAGAGTGAGCGGCGACACCATGGCTCTGCGCTACGACCTCGACATCTACCGCTATGCCACCGACATGGCCGATTCCGCCCTTATAAATTCCTCGGCCTTCCACCTGGCCAAATATTACTTCAAGCGCAAAGGCGAAGCCGACAAGGCCCTCCCCTACATTGATGCCGTGGCCCGCTATGGAGAACCCGATCGGCATACTGCACTAATGGGAGAATACTATCTACTAAAGGGCAACTTAAGAAAGGCCCAGACATATCTGGAAAGTATACTTGTTGACCCGAACACCGAGACTATGCTCCTGTATGCCGATTTGTTGTCACAACTGGGAAAATACCAGCAATCAAACGCCACGCTCGACACTCTCACCCAATTGGCCAACCTCTCCGATGCCTACAGCTCAATCCCAGTACATGCCAATCAAATTTACGCTTACAACTACCAACAGCTTGGAAATTTAGACCAAGCTCTGCATTATCTGCGCCTATTCTCCGACGGACGCGACAGCATTCAGAACCTGCACAACCAGCAAGAACTCAGCCGCTACAAGGTAGAGTACGAGCTCGACAAGAAAGAAAGCGAGATGGCGCATCAGCGTGAACTCGTGAAGCGCGCCCGTTGGCACCTTGGCACCATAATCGGGGCATTGGTGTTAGTGCTGGGCATTGTGCTATGGCATATGAGGCGACAAACTCGACTCTACCGCAGCATTGTGGCCCAAAACCGCGAATTCATCGAGCGAGAGAAGGCACTGTCAAAGCCTACGCAACGCGCCGAGTCGACAGGCCTAACGGACCAGCGAATGGAAGAAATCTATGCCCTCATCCTACATGAACTGGAAGAAAACCAAATCTACCGCGATATAACTGTGACTCGCGACACCTTTGCCGAGCGCGTGGGCTGCAATCACACCTACTTCACCCAGGTGATTCGAGAGAAAGCGCAGATGAGCTATCTGCAGCTAATGAACAGCTACCGCATACGCGAGGCCTTGAGAGTGCTTTCGGCCGAGGGGCCCGAGGGCGATGTGACTATGCAACAACTTTTCAAGGACCTTGGCTTCCTATCAATGTCAACATTCTACAAAGCCTTCAAGGCGCAGGTGGGAATGTCGCCTTCGGTGTACAGGCGCACCCTTAAGCAGCTGCCCGATGAAGCAGTCCCGACTGCCAAAAACGATTTCCCAAACGAGCCAAAAACGACGAAATAAGCCATTTGGCTCGTTTCGTAGTCAGAAAAACAGTCGAGTTGCGGCTATTTAGCCTAAATTTGTAGAGCCGTTGCGCAACGGAGCGCGATGGTCCTTCAAATTTTTACTCTTACCTCAATGGCTTACACTTACTCAAAACTTCTTTCTGCCTTAGCTGCTTGCTCTATGGCATTAAGCGCTCATGGCGCCGAAGTGTATTGGGCTACCACTCGCTCGATTTTTAATTCGATGGCCGAGGCCAGCTTCACCGACGGGTTAGTATATAATTACCCTGTGGAAATCGATGTGCAAGACAATGTTGCCACCATTACTGGCCTCTTCAAAATCAACTCGCCTTATTTGCGGGAAGAATACCCCGTGCAAGGCATAATCGACACTGAGAATTCTACCCTCACTATCGAATGTCTGGGCTATAACGAAAACACTAATCCTGACGATTACACCTGTGTGGCTGAATTCAAGGATAACTCCGGCTCATTCTATGGAGTGCTAATGGCTGGCAATGTGGCCAGCGACGGGGCTATCAACTTAGTTGACCAACTGGTGATGGACATCCTCGAGGACGGCTCGCTGGTGCCGCGCACAAATTTCGGCATCTACAGCGTGGATCCCGGCACTGGGGGTGGCCTCGGATTCTATGATTATTACCTTGCATGCTTCTTGGAAAAATTTGGCGACGAACCCAAGCTTTTCATTTCCCAGAGAAGCGTAGATTATAGCGAGCAGTACGTAACCATGGGGCAACCATCGGTTGAGCACCTCACCCTCACAAATATCAGTAATCCAGAAGTGGAATTCACAGTGGAAAGCTCGTCGCCGCAATTGAAAGCCACGCCAATGTCAGGCACTATGGACTCAGGCGAAAGCATCAATTTCGATGTAATCCTCACTCCTGAGGCGGCTGGCCTATTCACCGGCAACCTAAGCATTCTTGATGGGAATGGATCGGTATTGACCCAAATCGATGTGAAAGCAGTGGCCCACGAAGGACCCAACTATCAAGTTATCGTAAGCGAAGGCGAATTCCAATTCAGCCTCGACCCTTCATATCCCTTCCTGGTGGAGGATGACATAGAAGGGGTGGAAGGCACAGTGGCTATTTCCAGCAATGTGGAGACAGGCACCAGCTCATCGCTAACCGCCAACTTCACAGTGCCAGAAGGCAAGGTGGGACTGTTCGAATTCGCTATGATCGCCCAGACTCGACAACCTAATTCTGTGGAAATTCTTCTCGACGGTTGGGATAAAGTAAAATATAATCAAGGGGCCGATGATGAGATGCATTATTTCCACCAAATGCACGCACTTAAGGCTGGCAACCATAAGGCTGAGTTCACCAATCTCATCTATATGGATTGGTACACAATGGGATACAGCCCCACACCGGGCCGTTGCATGGTGCAGTCAATCGGATTGAAGCTTTACGATGCCAGCGACAAGGGCGTAATTGCCACCGATTCAGAAATCGATTTCGGCCAAGTGTATTTCGACAATCTGACATCCACAATAACCCTCTATGCCACCCTGCTCAACATCGGCTCAGAACCAATGCAGGTGCTTTCAGCCAATTGCCCCGAAGAGTTTAGCGTGACAATTCCCGAAGAGAGCGTGGAATCATTGAGCGCAATTGAAGTTCCAATCACTCTGCACGCCAATGCATTGGGCGTTTATGATGGCCTAGTGGAAATCATTACGTCGGCTGGGAGCGTGAGTGTGCGCTGCGTGGCAGAGGCAATTAAGCTGCCTTACGATTACGATGCCATTGTGACCGAAGGCAAGTTCTCATTCAACACCAGCATGGCGTGGCCATTTGTGGTGGAGGGAAATCAAGCGTGGAACTCCACGTCAGGCAAGGATGTACAAGGCGAGGAATCATGGCTTGAGGCCTATTTTGAAGTGCCGGAAGGCCAAACTGCCACCCTGCAGTGGACGGCATACAACAGCAGCAACGACTGGTTCACATTCATGGACAACAACTCTGTGCTTACCGATGGCACCATCATTACCCTCGATGGCGAAAGCCAAGAATTTGCCGGGGAGAGCAATTGCTCGTCAGCTGTATTCGATCCATCAGGCATAGAAGTTGAGGCCGGCCTCCACTGCTTGCGATTCGATTACATTAAGAAGTCGTCGGTATTCGAGGGCGAAGACCGCTGCGTGGTGTCAAATCTCATCCTCGAACTCGATTCCAATTCGATAGGCAGCATTACCGATAACGCAGAATTGATTTCGATTGACCGCTATGATGCGCAAGGGCGTCGCTGCCAAGATGCCATGGGATTTGTAATTGAAGTGCGCCACTACTCGGATGGCACAGTTACTACTCAAAAAATTATCAATAAATAACATATGCTTATGAAAAATCTATTTCTTGCGTTAGCTTTTGGCGTAGCCCTTAACGCATCGGCCCAATACGAAGATATTGTGGTTGCTGGAGACTTCGCCTTCGAGGGAAGCTCAAATTTCGCCATCTCCACCGACATCCTTGAAGGGCAACCCGTGGCGGTGAGCACAAATAGCGGTAATGACACTAAGAGCATCCTGGTGACTACATTCACTGTCCCAGAGGGAAAATCGGGCGTGCTTAGTTGGAAAGGCACGCAGGAGGCAATCTCACCTAACGGCTTGGCTGTCTTCTTGAATGGTGCCACCCCTGATGGCTATCCCAAAATGAATTATTCAACGATGGATCCGGTGGACCTGAGTTCGACCTACTATCTTAGCGAAGGCAACTACACCCTTGAATTCTATTTCTTCATAACTCGCGACCACTATGCATCAGGGTCGGCCTCCACGCGCGAACGATGCTACATCTACGATCTCTCACTTGTAATGGCTGGCGATGGTGCGCAAATCGACACTGAGGCCATTGACTTCGGCCATGATTATTTCGACAATCTGCCTGTGGTAAGACATGCCAATGTCACCCTCACCAACCTCAGCGAAGAGCCATTGAGAGTAACCGAAGTGGTTACCGACGGCATCTTCACTGGCACAGCACCCGAGGGCGAGGCCGGCTATCTTGAGACTCTCAGCGTGCGTCTTTCATCAGCCATCGACAAGGTTGGCAGCGAACAGGGCGTTGTAATTATCCGCACCAATCTTGGCGATTTCGAAGTGGCATGCACGGCAAGTGCCGAGGCTCTACCTTACGATTATTCGCCTATTGTAACTGAGGGCGATTTCTCGTTCAACACATCGATAGATTATCCATTTGTGGTTGAAGGAAATACGGCATACAATTCCACGAGCGACCAAAGCTACGACCACACAGTGTCGAGCTTTCTGGAAGCTTCGTTCGCGGTGCCAGAGGGCCAGATTGGTCAGTTGTCATGGACAGGATTAGTGGCCACCTATTGGGGCTGGCAGATGATGGATTCCTACCAATGGGAGGATGCCCTGCTGCTTAGCATCGATGGAGGAGAAGCTCGAATATTCGATGGAGTGCAAAGCGCTGGCAGCGACCAATACTCAGCCGCCGACCTTACTTTCACTGAAGGCCTCCACACCGTGCGCTTCGATTATGTGAAGACTCAAGAATATCCCAGCTACGAGGGCGACCGCTTCACCATCAGCGACTTGGCTCTCTCCCTGTTCACCCCAGCCGAAAATCAAGCTGTCATTTCGGCAACTGAGCTCGCGCTGCCCACAACCACTCAGGGTCGCCGCAGCCGCGCATACGTTTCGGTTGAAAATCAGGGATTGCAGCCACTGTCGGTAACCGCTGTTGATTGCCAAGCACCATTCAGCGCAAAGGTGAATGGTGAGAATGTTGAGATATTCGGTAGCATTGAAGTTGAATTCTTGTTTGATCCTACCGAAGTTGGCACATTTAGTCAAATGGCCACAATTTCCACCACGGCTGGCAATTTTGAGGTAAACTTGACAGCCGAGGCCACAAGCATTAGCGGCACAGCTCTTCTCTTTGAGGATTTCGAGGGCAACCTTGATGGATGGACCCTTGTTGATGCCGACCAAGATGGCAGCAATTGGATTCTCAACACCACTTACGACATCGACTATTACGACCTCACAGCTCATGAAGGGCGCCAAGCGCTGATGTCAACATCTTGGGATCCCGTGACATATATCTCATCTACACCCGACAATTATGCCATTTCCCCAGCCTTCACAGTGCCTGCCGATGGCGCGACCTACGTTTCGCTCTTTGTTGGCTTGCAATCGGGAATGCGCGAATGTTTCGACATTCTTGTTGGCACGGATGACGATTGTCAGACCTGGGAATCGATCTACTCACACACTTACACCTCATCGGCATATGGCGAGGACGTTTGGGAAGAGGCAGAAGCCACAATTCCTGAGGCCTACGCTGGCAAGGAAGTGCGCGTGGCTCTGCGCCATCACGACAGCAACGGCGAGATGTGGATCCGCATCGATGATCTGCTTGTAGCGACCACAAGCTCTGCTGGCATAGCCTCAATCTCTACAGATAAGGACTCATATAATGTCTATACCCTCGATGGCATTTGCGTGCTTCGCAATGCCAACCGCACTGCCATCTCTACTCTCTCTCCAGCAATCTATATCATAAATGGCAAGAAAGTCCTAATACAGTAATTAACTTTTACCTCGGAACCCCGGAGGGGCATTCAGATAGAATTGGGGCTCCCTCCAATGCTATCTGAATGCCCCTCCGGGGTTCCCTTATCGGGGATCTATTATTCTTGTATATTCAATATATTACAAAGGAAGGTGTTTCAAAATTTCTCCTTGTTCCCTCTCGGTCACATACTTTCAAAGTAGGTGTCCGCCAGGGATGATATTTTTGAGCCACTTTGGAAAATGTGGAATCTCGATTTATAGATTTAAATTTCTTTATCCATTGGGAGGTAGCCCTGAAGCCAGAGGTATCCGCGGAGGGGTTGATCCATGCGAGGGCGATTCTGCAACTGGGACTTTGGAGTGAACAACGGAATCTCGATGTCGGGGTCGCGATTAATGAAAATTATTTTTACATAATTGGTTGTGGTTTTAGCGTCGGCTCGCTCTGGGCGAGCCGACGAAGTAATTGGAAATAAGGGATAGGTGCTTATTTGAGTGCGAAGTCGGCTTTTTGGTTGCCGATGGTGACGGTGAACTTGCCAGGCTCGGCGATCCAGCCCTTGGCGGGGTCGTAGAAGGATAATTCAGCGGGAGTAACGGTGAAAGCGACGGTGGTGGATTGACCTGGCTCGAGCGACACCTTTTTGAAGCCTTTCAGCTCCTTAATGGGACGCGGAAGCGACGATTTCGGGTCGGAAATGTAGAGCTGAACGGTCTCGGCACCTGCGACGTTGCCGGTGTTGGTCACGTCAACCTCCACGGTGAGGTTCTCGCCCTGAGAGATCTGCTTGGCTGAAAGGCGAGGCTTGGAGTAGTCGAAGGTGGTGTAACTCAGGCCGTAACCGAACGGGTAGCGGGCCGGGATCTTCTTGGTGTCGTGCCAGCGGTACCCCACGAGGATGTCCTCGCAGTAGTCGACCACCGGGTTGTTGCCAGCCTCGACTACCGAGCCGGGAATCAACGTGCCCGAGGCCGTGGCGCTCTCAACGCCCGGGTAGGCCTTATCGCCGAATGAGTGTGCCCCCACGTCCTCCAACTTGTAGGGGATGGAGAACGGCAACTTGCCCGAGGGGTTCACCTTGCCCGAGATCACGTCGGCCAGCGAGTAGCCACCCATCGACCCCAGGTACCAGCCTTGGATGATTGCCGGCACGCGGTCGGCCCAGTCCATGGCCACGGGGTTACCGGAGATGTTGACTACCACGATGTTGGGGCACGCGGCGGCGAGTTGCTCAATTAGGAGGTCCTGCTGGTAGGGGAGGTTGAACGACTCGCGGTCGGTCGACTCGCAATCCTGGTAGGCGTTCTTGTTCAGTCCGCCCACGTAGATTACAAGGTCGGCGTCCTTGGCCTTGGCGACGGCCTCTTGACGCAGTTGGGCGAGCGCGGCCGTGTCGATGTCCTCATGCTGCTCGTAGAGGGGACGCCCCGAGGTGTACCCTTCGGCGTACTCCACCTTCCCCGGCCACAACTCCTCCAGTGCTTGCAGGGGCGAGATCATGTCCTTCACTTTCAGCTCCGACGAGCCGCCACCCTCGTTGAGGGCGCGAGTGGCATTGTTGCCCACGACCAGAATTTTGCCATACTTGGAGGGATCAATGGGAAGTATATTGCCTTGATTCTTAAGCAGTACCAGGCTCTCGGAACCGATTCGGCGAGCCACATCGTAATGCTCGGGAGTGCACAATGCGCCCACCTGCTTTTCGAGAGCCATGGCGGTGCGGAAAATCAGCTTCAACACGCGCGCGGCTTTGTCGTTGAGTGTGGATTCGTCTACCTCACCCGATTTGAGCAGGGCCAGGTAGGGATTGGCCAGATAGTAGTCGTTGAAGGTGAAACCGTCGGCCTCGGTGGTCAGGCCGTTGGTGTACGATCCCATTTCGATGTCCAGGCCGTTGGTGGCGGCTTCGCGGGTGTCGTGGGCTCCGCCCCAGTCGGTGATCACCACGCCGTCAAATTGCCAGTCGCCTTTCAGAATCTTGTTCAACAGGCGGTCGTTGTGGCAGCAGTGCTGGCCCCAAATCTTGTTGTAGGCGCCCATCACGCTCCGCACGCCTGCGTCGACTGCTTTCTTGAACGCCGGCAGGTAGATCTCGTAGAGCGCTCGGTCGGATATTTTCACCTCCACGGTGCCACGCCATTTCTCCTGGTTGTTGAGGGCGAAATGTTTCACGCAGGCGGCCGTGCCGGTGCTTTGCAAACCCTCGATATAAGGGCCAACCAACTCTCCGGCGAGGTGGGGATCCTCGCCCATGTATTCGAAGTTGCGGCCGTTCAGGGGTGTGCGCAGAATATTGACGCCGGGGCCGAGCATCACGTTTTTGCCGCGATACAGGGCCTCCTCGCCTAAGGCGCGACCGTATTCTTGAGCCAGCGAGGGATTCCAGGTGGCGGCCAAGGCGGTGAGGGCGGGGAAGGCGGTTATTGAGTCGGTGGTCCAACCGGCGTAGCCCCAGTCGTTCCAGTTGATCTCGGCGCGCACGCCGTGAGGACCGTCGCTCATCCACAACCCGGGGATACCCAAGCGGGGCACACCGCCAGAGTAGAATTTGCCCTGAGCGTGGAGCAGGTTCACCTTCTCCTCCATGGTCATGCGGGAGAGAGCATCGGCCACGCGGTCGTCAATAGAAGCGTTGAGGTCGAGGTAAACAGGGATGTTAGCAGTTGATGCAAAAGCTAAAAGCAATAGGGGTGCAATCAACTTTACGGGGCGAGGGCATCTTGCCCGCACACATATAGATTTGCAACTCGCAATTATCGATATCTTCGTCATAACGGATTATGGTTTAAGGTAATAGTAGCGGGAATAAGTCCGGGAGCCGAGGCGGTGACCGTGATGGGACCGTCGTGGCCGTCGCCCTGGGCGATAAGCAGGGCTTTGCCGTGGAATGCGCGGCGATGGTCGCTCTTGAACGAGTCGAGGCACGTGGGGTCGCCGTTGTCCGAGCCGGCGTTGAAGGCCGAGCCGTCAATCGAGAACGTCAGCCGGTCGCAAGCCTGCGGGCACGGGTTGCCGTCGTGGTCCACCACCGAAGCCTCAACGAAGCACAAGCCATCGGCGGTGGTGATCGCCTCACGGTCGGGGTGCAGCACGATATGGTGGGGCAAGGTTGCCGTGTGGCGGCTGTCGCGTGCCACCTCCTTGCCGTTCTTGTAACCGATGGCGAGCAATTCGCCCGGCTCAAACGGCGCTTGCCAGCAGCGGTAAAGATGCTCCGTTGACTTCAGTTCCGGCGGCTTGTCATTGAGGGTGAGAGCCACACTGTCGACACCAGCCGCGTAGGCGCACACGTCCACCATTTGTCCCTCCTGCCAATTCCAATGGGGCAACAGGTGCACCATCGGTTGATCGGGTAGCCACTGGCTCTGGTAGAGATAATAGGCGTCCTTGGGGATTCCGGCGAGGTCGACCAAACCGAAATAGCTGCTGCGAGCCGGCCAGCCGTATGGAGTGGGTTCGCCCAGGTAGTCGAAGCCCGTCCAGACGAATTGTCCGGCGATATGGGGATACTCGGCCACGAGCCGCAGCGTGCCCTCGTGGGTGTTGCCCCAAGGCACGTGGCAGTTGTCGTACGACGAGCAGGCCCATGTCGAGTCGTAGTAAGGTTTGTCCCAACGCTCGGGGCAGAGGGTGACGCTGTCGGCGGGCAGCGTGTAGTGGCCGCGGGTCATCAGCGACGACACGCTCTCGCTCACGTAGAACGGTTTGCCCGGGAAGTTCTTCGGCACGCCCGCAAACCAATCGTCGTGGTAGTTGAACCCGATCAGGTCCAAAGCGCCTGATGCGAACAGGTTGTTCGACGGGTCGGGCTCGTTGCATCCGGCTGTGACGGGTCGCGTCGGATCCTCATCGTGGGCGATGGCCACCAGATGGCGCGTCAGGCGGGTGCTCTCGTTGTCGGCCGAGCCTTGGTTGCGCTCATGGCCGAAATTGAGAAGCAGATTGGCCTCCTCGAGCGATAGGTCGTCGGCGTTGGCGGCATCCCACTGCTCGAGCACCTCATTGCCCACGCTCCAAGCGATTACGCAGGGATGGTTGCGGTCGCGGCGGATCAGGTCGCGCAGGTCGCGCTCATGCCATTGGTCGAAATATTGGGCATAGTCGTAGGTCGACTTGCGGCGCCGCCACATGTCGAACGCCTCGTCGATCACCATCAACCCCATCTCGTCGCACAGGTCGAGCAACTCGGGAGCCGGGGGATTGTGGGTGCAGCGGATAGCGTTGGCACCCATATCCTTCATCATCTGCAACTGCCGGCGCGCGGCATCAACGTGGAACGCGGCTCCGAGCGCACCGAAGTCGTGGTGGAGACACACGCCGTTGATTTTCATCTTCTTGCCGTTGAGCGAGAAGCCCTCCAAGGCGTCCCACTGGGCGTCGCGCAGCCCTATGCGGGTGGTGTAGCTGTCGATCTCATTCCCTTTCTGCAGCAACAAGGCGCACAGTGTGTAAAGGTGAGGATCCTCACACGACCAAAGGCAGGGATTAGGTACATTTACCTGAATTACAGCTTCCGAGCCGTTGACAGCGACTTGGTTTACCCATATAGGCTCGCCACTATCGCTGTCAAGGCTCAACCGAAGCTGCCCCTTTAGCGGCTGGGAGAGGGTTACGGCCACCTCCACAAGAGCGCTGTCCGTATCCACGCTCACGGGGCGCGCCACCAGTCCGTCTTTGACGATATGTGTGGGGTTGACCACCCGCAGCCACACGTTGCGGTAGATTCCTGAGCCAGAGTACCACCGCGAGTTGGGCTGTCGCGAGTTGTCGACGCGCACCGTCAGGAGGTTGTCGCCTTTCACCAGCCAAGGGGTGAGATTATAGGTAAATGAAACATAGCCGTTGGGACGCGTGCCCAGCTCGTGGTCGTTGATCGACACCGTCGACAGCATGTACACGCCGTCGAAGTCGACCCACACCTCCTTGCCTTTCCACTCCGGGGAGTAGGGAAGGCTCACGGTGTACTCTCCCACGCCTCCCGGCAGCGCTCCGCCACCGGTGCCTGCGGGATTGGTGTAGGCGAAGTGGCCCTCGACGCTCCAGTCGTGGGGGAGCGTCACCGAGCGAGCCTCAGCGCCGTTGAGGGAGAATGTCCAGCCGTCGTTGAGGGCCACGGCGCGGCTATCGCCGGCTTGGATGGCCAATGTCGCCATAGCCAAAGCTATTGCCGTGAGTAGGGTACGCATGGGGCTCAAATATTGACCGCCAACTGATGGCCGTCGTATTCAACATCCTTTCCTTGAGCCTCCAATGCGCCAGTGCCTTGGATTTTAACAACGCGCAGGGTGCGGTGGGCGAGCATGCCGGGCCACGAGCCTTGGCGGTCGCCTATGATGAGGGTGGAGGTGGCGTCGTCCCAGTGGAGGGGTATACGCTCGCTCTGGCCCTGCTCGTAAGCGTAGGTGAGGCCATCGTCGTCGTAGAGGGTGAAGTCGCAGTCGGAGCCAGGGCATACGCACACGGTGATCACGCCATCGCGCTTGTCGCCACTCCATTGCATCCCCTCGGGACCCATGGGCAGGATCGAACCGGCCCGGACGTACAGCGGCATGCGCTCGTAGGGGGCGTCAACCTCGGCATACTGTCCGCCTTGGGTGACTGAGCCGTCGTAGAAGTTGACCCACGCCGAGCCTTGGGGGAAGTAGACGGTGCGCGTGCGTGCCTGATAAGCGGTCACGGGGCATGCCATCAGGGCTGGGCCGAGCATAAACTGGTCGCTCACCTCGCGTGCCAGCACATCGGGGGTGAAGTCCATCGCAAGGGGTCGCATCAGCGTGTAGCTGTCGTCGCTTACGCGGGCGTTCAAGGCGTAGAGGTAGGGCAGCAGGCGATAGCGCAGGGCGTTGTAGTAGCATATCGAATTGTAGGCGGGATGACCTTCGGGAGCGATGTTCCAAATCTCGCGCAGGGGCCATTGGCCGTGGGAGCGGTACAGCGGACAGAAGGCTCCGAATTGGTGCCAGCGGGTGTTCAACTCGCGCCACTCCTTAAGGTCGGCGTTCTCCTCGCCAGTTTGATCGTAGAGCTGCTGCGCGGCTACGTAGCGGTCCTCTACACAGAAGCCCCCGATATCCATCGTCCACCAAGGCACACCGCTCACGGCGAAGTTCAGTCCGGCCGAGAGTTGGGCTTTCATGTCCTCCCATCGGGTAGCAATGTCGCCGCTCCACGTGGCTGTTGAGTAACGTTGCTGTCCGGCGTAGCCGCTGCGGGTAAGCAGGAACACTCGCTTCTGCGGGTCTACGCCGCGCTGGCCGTCGTAGATAGCCTCGGCGTTCATCAGCGCGTAGGCGTTGAAATATTTGGTGGAGGGGCCGAGGGCGGTGGGTCCGCAAAGGGCTTTGCGGTAGTCGATGTCCACGCAGTCGCGCACGTTGGGCTCCGAGGCATCCATCCACCAGGCGTCGATTCCCAGGGGGTAGTAATGGTCCTGAATCTGGTGCCAGAACAGGCGGCGCGCAGGCTCGGAATAAGCGTCGTAGAACGATCCCAGATAACCGGGGCCTACCCAGTCGCGCACGTTGTCCTTGATGGCCTGGCGGTACATCCAGCCTTGCGAGTCAAATTCCTTGAAATGCTCGGTCGAGGCGTAGAATTTGGGCCAAACCGACACCATCACGCGGCCGTGCATGTCGTGGATGGAGTCGACCATCGCCTTGGGGTTGGGGAAGCGCTGAGGGTCAAATTCATGGCATCCCCAGGAGTCCTGCGGCCAGTGGAGCCAGTCGATCACGATATTGTCGATAGGAATCTGGCGGGAGCGGTACTCGGCGAGGGTGGAAAGCACCTCGTCGCTGGTGTTGTATTTCTCGCGGCTCTGCCAGTAGCCCAATGCCCAGCGGGGCATGATGGGGGCTTGCCCGGTGAGTGTGCGGTAACCGCGCACGACGTCGTCCATAGAGTCGCCGGCGATCATGTAGTAGTCGATCATCGACTGCATCTCGCCCCACCAAGTCATGGCGTTGCGATCCTCGGCCAGGCGAGGCGAGTGGACGCGCAGACCGCAGTAGGCCACGTCCCCGTTGGGTATCCACGAGATTTTCAGGTGGGCCGGCTTATTGGCCGTGAGGTTGACGGAAAATTTGTAGGAGTTGGGATTCCAGGCTGTGCGCCAGCGCTCGGGGACGACTTGTTTGCCGTCGATCTCCACGGTCTGGTAACCGGAATAGTAGAGGATAAAGTCGTGCTGGCCGGAAGCCAAGGGGGTGATGGTGCCCTCGTAGGTCACTTGCGAGCCGTTGTAACGGAAGTCCTCGGGGAGGTTGATCACGTGGCTCAAGTCGTGGGTTTTGAGGTTCTCGAAGTAGATTTGGGGCTCGCGGCGGGTGATGGTGGTGCCGTCCTTGGCCACGTAGGTGCCGGTGAGGGCACCCGATTGGCCGTCGCTGTCGGTGAGGGTGAACGCTTGCCCAAGCTGCTCGTATTCAGCTGGATTGCCGAATCGGCACAGGCTGTAGCTGTCCCACAGCACGCCGTAGCCACCGGTCGACACGATCATCGGCACGGATACCTTGGTGTTGTACTGGAACAGTTCCTCGCTGCGGCCCTTGTAGTTCCACTCGTCGGCTTGGTGTTGGCCAAGACCGTATAGGGCCTCGTGGTCGTCGGGCGAAGCGAATGTCTGGCTCACGGTGTAGCCGTCGGTGCCTTCTACATTAATAGGTGTGAATGAGCGGCCACCGTGGCGCTCGGCGAGCAACAGGGCGCCGTTGGGGCGGTAGAAGCTTACCTGGCCGTCGGCGTAGTTGACCGCGGCGCAGATGCCACGGGCCGACACCACCAGGCGGTTGCCCTCGTCGGTGGTGGTGAACGTCGGCACCCCTTCTTGCGGCACGACGATCAGGCTCGCCTCCGTGGAAAGCTGGGCACCCGCGGGAACCGCGCTTACGCGCATGATCTTATCCCCAACGGGCCGGATGCGCACTGTCTGGCCGTTCTCGGCTGTCAGCGTCACCCCCTGGGTGTCGGTGGCGACCGATGGTGGAGATGCCGCAGTCGTTACCGCTACGGGAGCAGCAGAGACGGCCAACATGGTGATTAGTTTTTTGCAAGTCATTTTCAGGTTCGGTTGAGAATTGGTTTTTGATGGTGTGAGTTTTACCGCTTCTCGATGCTTAATGTGACTGGTGCAAAATTACTATGCGATTTCGCCCAGGATGGGGCTGATTTGATTTAATCAACTCATATTCATCGGGTCGATTTGTTGCAATCAACAGCTCAATTTGTTGCCATCTCGTGGGTTTCTTGGTACACCGAGGGATTCACGCCGAATTCCTCGCGGAAGTATTTGCTGAAAGCCTTTGGGGCGTTGAAGCCGCATTGGTAGGCGATCTCCGAGACGTTCAACTGGCTCTCGCGCAGCAATTGGGCGGCGCGCTTGAGACGGAGCGTACGGATAAATTCGATCGGGGTCTTGCCGGTGATGTGCTTGATGCGCTTGTACAGGTGCACGCGACTCATGCCCAGATGCGACGCAAGTTCCTCCACCGAGAGGTCGGGGTTGTCCATATTGTCCTCTACGTGCCTCACGGCCTTCTCGATGAGTTTTTCGTCCACACTGGTGATTACCAGCGGTGTAGGCTCGGGGTTGATGAACTGGGGTTGCTTCTCTCCCTGCTCGCGCAGGCGCATGAGGTCCTTCACGCGCTCATGCAGGCGGTCGTAGTCGCTGGCCAGCAACACGGGCGCTGGGTTGAGGGTCTCGTCGGCGGGCTTGTCGCTCAGTAGGTTGTCGACCAGTCCCAGCAATCGCGATTGCTCCTGATACTGATTCTCAAGCGCTTTGTTGCGCTCGCGGCGTCGCGTCACGGTCCAAATCAGCCATACGGCACCTGCCACCAGCGCCACATATATTATAAAAGCCCACCAGCTGGCCCACCAGGGCGAGGCGATGGAGATAGGAAGCTGGGTTACAGGGCCTTCCGTGCCGTCGGGCAACTGTGTCTTCACCTCGAAGATATAGCGGCCTGAGCCGAGGTTGGTGTAGGTCGCGTGGTTGTCGCCTGGATCGGTGGCGATCCACTCGTCCTGATATCCTTTCAAGCGGTACAGCCAGACGGTTGCTGAGGGGTTGGTGTAGTCGTCGGCGGCGAAGGTGATGGTGAATTCGTTCTCCGAGTAAGCGATCTTCACCTCATTGATAAGTCGCTGGCCGTCAATCGGTCCTGGAGTGCCTTTGCGCAAGTTGAGCGACACGATATACGACGGAGCGGCGGTCTCGCGGGTGATTTCCGAGGGGTTGAACGAGCTTATACCGTTCAAGCCACCCACAGCGATCACGCCACCCGGGAGCGACGCGAACGACCGCTGGTTGAAGTCGCAGCGTGGGAGGCCGTCCTGCTGGTCAAAAATAGTGGCCGCAAACTCCCAATCGCCTGATTCACGGGAGATTTTCACTCTGATTAGGCGCGAACCGGTGGATACCCACACGTCGCCCGCGCGGTCCTCAACCAAGCCCAGGATGAAGTCGGTGGGGGGATCGCTACCGCCGTTTTTGGAGGAGCCAAGAGGCACGTGCCATAGCAGGTCGCGCGAGGGCTCGTAAACGTCGAGGCCAGCGTAGGTGGCCAGCCACAGCAGGTTGCGGCTGTCGGGTAGCACTTGGTTGATGTTGAAGTGGGAGAACCCCTGGCTCCCGTCGCGTGTGCCGCTGAAGGCCGTGATGGCGTGGGTGCGAAGGTTGAAATTGGCCAAACCGCCCGAGGTTGCCAGCCAAACCAGTTCGGGGTTGCTGCGGTCGCGCGCGATTTGGGCGATGTAGTCGGTTTTCAAAGGGGAATTAGTTGACAGCCAGACGTTTTTCGACCCCGTTGTAGGGTTCCAAATCTGCAATCCGCCACCGAGCGTGGCCAGCAACAGGTCGTCGTCATGGAGCGGGAACACGTCCCAAATGTTGTCGCTCGCCAATCCGTTGTCCGACGTGTATTGCACCATCTGCCCCGAGGGTTTCAGCAGGTGCAAGCCATGATTGTAGGTGCCAATCCACGCACCTTGGTGGTTGGGACGGATGCACACAACGCCCGCGCAACTACCCGGCGAGCCTAGTGTGCCGGTGATCTTTTGTTGCGACCAAGTGGCTGGATTGCAAAGTATAAGCCCATCGGCATCCGTGCCGATTAATATGTTATTATCTGGCAATGAGGTGATTACGTTGACGTCAGAGCAGGGGTGGAATGCGAATTTCTGGCGCGCGGGGTGGTAGGACATCATTCCGCTCTTGCGCGTGCCGATCCACACCGAACCGCTATGATCCTGATACATAGCAGTCAAGCTGTTGGACGACAACGATCGCGGATCGCTGGGGTTGTTCAAGGCTTGCGTCACGGTGCCGTCGAGCGTGATGCGCACCAATCCCGAGTGGTCGAAAGCTACCCACACGGAGCCATCCTTGTCGGTGATAATCGCTTTGGCGATAGGTAATTGCGTGAGGTCAACACCGTGCCAGTTTTGGCTCCACTCCATCTTTTTCAGGTCGAGCACCGCAATACCCTCCTCACCGAAAGCCCACACCGTTGAATCGGCTCCCAAGGAGAGGTTGTACACGCGCAGCTCGCGGCTATGGAACGGCGTGGCCGTTTTCTTAACCACCTTAAGGTTGACTCCCTCAGCCACTAGCAGTTTAGCTGAGTTTGTGATGGCCACTACACGTCCGCAAGGGTATTGTATCACGTCGGTCACGTCGTCCCATTTCCGGTCGCGAGCCATCACCACAATCGGCGGCGTGGGCAATTCGGCCGTATCCTCGACAAACTTCTCAGCCACAGGGTCGAAGGCCTCCCAACCGTCGCCGGTCAACAGCCACAACAGCCCTTGGTAGGGGACTATCCTTTTTATATAGTTGTCCTTGCCTCCTGTTTGGCGGAACGGCACGATCTCGTAGCCGTCGTAGCGGCATAGGCCAGTGGCGGTGCCGAAATACAGTAGCCCGCGGTCATCCTGGGCGATGGCATTGATCATGTTGGAGGTCAACCGGGGGTTCAGCGGCATCTCCTGGAAATGTAACGGCTGGGCCAAACTCCACGCTCTGGGCGCGCAGCTCAACAAAGCTATAACGAAAATTAAGGTACGACAAACTACACGGTTCATGGCAAGTGTCTAAGGATAGTGTACAACTGATCTTTTTCCTCTTGCAAAATTAAAAATTAATCTCTAAATTTGGCTATTGCAAAGCATTTTTCTTTCGATGTGATTTCAAATTTTACCATGAACGAAAACATTTTTACCCCTAAATACATAGTGCTCTATCCCTTTGTGAAAACAAAAAATTCGTCACACGATGGTCGACGGTCGTAACTTTGCAGCGTGAGTTTTTACCAAAAGATCGTTGCCTTAAGCGACCATGAACACAATTCTAAAACCATCATTAAAAACAGAGATCATTACCATGCAACCGCCTAAAGATCGCACGCCAAAGGCTGGCGGCGGCGGAAGGAAATTTTTCTTCCTGTTACTTTTTATAATGTGTATTGCTCCCGCGGTGTTGGCCGACAACATCACCGTCACGGGTACCATCCTCTCGGCCAGCGACGACGAGCCGCTGATCGGCGCGTGGGTGAAGGTGACCGGCACCGCAAATGGTGTCAACACCGACATCGACGGCAACTTCACGCTCCCCAACGTGCCCGAAGGTGCCGAGCTCGAAACCGGATACATCGGCTTCACTTCCCAGAAATTCACTGCCTCAACCACCCCCGTGGAGATCAAATTGAAAGAAAACTCTGAAGTGCTGGAAGAGGTGGTCGTGGTAGGTTACGGCGTACAAAAGAAGAAACTCGTCACCGGCGCCACGTCGCAGGTGAAGGGTGAGACGCTGGCCAAGATGAACACCACCAACCCGCTCCAGGCCATGCAGGGCCAAACCTCGGGCGTTAACATCTCCCAGACCACCGGCCAGCCCGGCAAGTCGATGAAAGTGTCGATACGCGGCCTTGGCACCGTGGGCAACTCCGAGCCCCTCTACCTGATTGACGGCGTGGGTGGCGACATCAACACTGTCAACCCCGCCGACATCGAGAGCATCGACGTGCTCAAGGACGCCGCCTCGGCCGCCATCTACGGCGCGCAGGCCGCCAACGGCGTGGTTCTCGTCACCACCAAGAGCGGCAAGGAGGGCAAGACCACCGTTAGCTTCGATGGCTACTACGGCTGGCAGTCCAAGCCCCGCTCCGTGGATATGCTCAACGCCTCCCAGTACATGATGATCATGGACGAGCAGGCCGTCAACTCGGGCAACGCCCCCTACGACTGGAGCTCCTACAAGAGCATCTACGACGCCGACGGCAACCTTTATAATACCGATTGGCTCGACACCCTGTGGAAGGACAACGCCGAGATCCAGAGCTACACCCTGGGCATCACTGGGGGCACCGCCAAAAACAACTTCGCCATCTCTCTCGGCTACCTCTCCAACGAGGGTATCGTCGGTGGCAAGCAAGTGAGCAACTACTCGCGCTACAACTTCCGCGTCAACTCCAATTACAAATTCTTCGACGACCTGTTTACCGTGGGCGAGCAAGTGAGCTTCGTTCACTACAAGACCCGCAACATGAACGACGAGGGCAACGGCAACAACGGCAACCGCATCTACCCCGCCTTTAACGCCTCCCCCTTGGCTCCCGTCTATAGCGACCAAGGTCAATACGGGTCGCCCTACAATTCCACCCTCTACAGCGACTGGCACGCCGCCGACGGCAACCCCTACGGCCAGATGATGACCCTCTCGCAACAGAAGAACCGCGCATCGCTGTTCAACGGCAACGTCTACTTGCAGATCGATCCCATCAAGGGTTTGACCATCAAAACTTTGCTGGGTGTAAGCTACTCGTGGAACAACTACCGCTCGTTCACCCCACAATACCAATTTGACGCTTACACCAATGGCGACAAGACCTACGTGAGCCAAAGCGCCAGCGACGGCTACACAATCACATGGCAGAACACCGCCAGCTACAACTTCTCGATCGAGCGCAACAACTTCAACGCCTTGATCGGTATGGAAACCTCGCGCACCGACGGCTTCAACGTAGCCGCAGGCCAAGCTTCCCTCTCCTCGGGCTTCGACAACTGGAGCAAGGCTTACGTCGACAACGGCACCGCCACCTCGAGCGACAACGGCCTCTCGGCCTCCGGCTCCCCCTGGACCTCGATCCGCAACCTCTCTTACTTTGCCCGTTTGGGTTGGGACTACGACGCCCGCTACATGATCAACTTCACCCTGCGTGCCGACGGCTCCTCCAAGTTTGCCAAAGGTCACCGCTGGGGCTGGTTCCCCTCGGTTTCCGCCGGCTGGAACATCTCCAACGAATCGTTTATGGAATCCACCCGCTCGTGGCTCAACAACCTGAAACTGCGCGCATCTTGGGGCCGCGTGGGCAACAACAATGTCGACTCCTTCCAGTACCTGGCACAGGTCGTGTACGGCGGTCACTACACATTCGGCTCGGTCAACGGATCCTCCAGCGACGGCTACGTGATCGGCGCTTACCCCTCGTCGCTTGAGAACGAGAATATCAAGTGGGAGACCTCCGAGCAGTTCGATGTGGGTATCGACGCCTACTTCCTCAACTCCCGCTTGCAGGCTACGGTCGACTACTACAGCAAAACCACCAAGGACTGGCTCGTATGGGCTCCGCTGCTCTCCACCTCAGGCTTCACCTCGCAGCTGATCAACGGCGGTGACGTCAAGAACAAGGGCGTCGAGGTATCGCTTACCTGGAACGACCGCATCGGCAATGTTTCCTACAACGTGGTCGGCAACTTCGCCTACAACCACAACCGTGTAGGCTCCATCCCCACCGAAGACGGCATTATCCATGGCGCCACGGGCGTGCTATACGACAACGCCGAAGAATTCTACCGCGCCGAGAACGGCCACTCCATCGGCTACTTCTGGGGCTACAAGACCGCCGGTATCTTCCAAAACCAGCAAGAGATCGACGACTGGATCGCCGCTGGCAACGGCGTTTACCAAAGCAACGTGCAGCCCGGTGACGTGAAATACGTCGATCAAAACCACGACGGCGTCATCGACGAGAACGATAAGGTTGATCTCGGTTCGGGCGTGCCCAAATGGACCTTCGGCTTCAACCTGGGCGCCACCTGGAAGCACTTCGACTTGGGCGTCGTCCTCTCGGGCATGGCCGGACACAAGATTGTGCAAAGTTATCGTAACATCGCCGACAAGCAGGCCAACTACACCACCCGCATCCTCAACCGCTGGACTGGCGAAGGCACCTCCACCACCCTACCCCGCGTCACCGAGGGTACCGACAACTGGGCATTCAGCGACCTCTACGTGCAGGACGGCGACTTCCTGCGCATCACCAACGTTACGCTGGGCTACGACTTTGCCCACCTGATCAACAAGAAATGGTGCCAGCAGTGCCGCCTCTACTTCCAGATCCAGAACCTGTACACATTCACCCACTACGACGGCCTCGACCCCGAGGTGGGTACCGGTACCAGCTCCGACTCTTGGGTTAGCGGTGTCGACCAGGGCTTCTATCCCCGTCCCCGCACATTCCTCTTCGGTGTTAACCTCACCTTCTAATCCAATTCCAATAAACCAATGAAAACCTACAAATATATAAAAATAGGTGCATTATGCATTATGAACTGTGCATTGTGCACTATCACGGTGGGCTGCACCGACTCGTTCCTCGACGTGGATCCTGCTACCTCTACCACCACCTCCAACTTCTACACCACCGAGGAGAACGCCGAAAGCGCCCTAATCGGTTGCTACAACGGCTGGAAGCGCACCCAAAGCTCCGACACGTGGGGTTTCTATGTCGTGAGCGAGCTAATGAGCGACGACTGCTTCGCCGGCACGGGCGTGACGGACGCCACCAACTATGCCGTTGTCGACCGCTTCGACCAAGGCCAATACGCAGCCGGCACCTCCCTGCTGGAGAGCGCCTGGGACGCCTACTACGTGTGCATCTATCGCTGCAACGCCCTGCTGCATTACGACGCCGAGGGCACCATCGAGTGGACCTCCGACGACAATCGCGCCCGTTGCCTGGGCGAGGCCCGCGCACTGCGCGCCCTGTGCTACTTCGACATGGTGAGAATGTGGGAGAATGTACCCCTGATCACCGACCCCACCGAGGATTCAAACGCACCTCAGGCCGATCCCGATGACGTGTATGCCCTAATCGTCGACGACCTCAAATACGCCGCCGAGAACATCCCCGCCAACGCTTACCCCAAGTCGAATATGGCCCTCAACGACGGCCGTGTCACCCGTTACGCCGCCGAGGGTATCCTCGCCCGCGTGTACCTTTTCTATACCGGCTACTACGGCAAGGATCTCGCCAACTTGACCAAGAGCGAGGTTGTCAGCTACCTCGACGACATCATATCGAGCCACGAGTATGCGCTGGTCGACAACTTCGCCGACCTCTGGCCCGCAGCCTCCAGCGTGTCGATGCCCGACTCGGAGCAATGGGACCCCGAAAGGACCACCTACAAGGAACTCAATTCCGAGGTGATCCTCCAGATGAAGTTTAACTACACCGACAACCGCTACAACGACTCAGAGGGCTACGACGGCAACCGCTGGCTCGTGATGATGGGCTTGCGCAAGGCCAACTTCTCCCCCTACGCCTACGGTTGGGGCATGTGCACCGTCAACCCCGCCACCGTCAAGGCTTTCAACGAGGTTGACCCCCGCCTCAAGGCATCGATCATCGACATGGAGGGTGAGGGCGTCACCGAGGCCATCGACATGGACGAGTTCTTGCGCGACCAGCGCGAGTACACCGGCTACGCCGTGAAGAAGTACACCCCGCTGTGCTACTACGATGGCGTGAGCGCCGTTCCTGAGCACGCTTCCACCTCGGCCGTGCAGGAGTACCAGTACCAGCCGTTCATCGTCCTGCGCTACGCCGACGTTCTGCTGATGGCCGCCGAGCTGGGTGGCACCCCCTCGATGGACGCCAAGAGTTGCCTCGACGCCGTGCGCGACCGTGCCGGCCTGCCTCACGTGAGCGTCACCCAGGACAACATTATGGCCGAGCGCCACTACGAGTTGGCTTTCGAGGCCATCCGTTACTGGGACCTCCTTCGCCAGGGTGTCAACACAGCCGCCAACGTCATCGCCATCTCCACCACCGTGCAGACCGGTGGCTCGGATGTCAACTACACCGTGCAGGCCTCCAACATCATCGCCAAGCGCGGCCTCATGCAGATTCCCCAAAACCAAATCACCCGTTCAAACGGCATCCTCAAGCAAAATGCCGGTTGGTAATAACTGAAATACCATGCGACTTTTACAATATATCACGATAGCCGGAGCCGCCGCACTGATGTGCGCCTGCTCCCCGGACACCTACGACCTGGTGACCGAAAACATCAACCCCGGCGATTTGGTGGAAGGTATCGCCTACACCGTCACAGCCGACGAGGACAACCCCAACATCATCCATCTGCGCTCGCTGATGCCGACGAGCTACTCCGTACAGTGGCAACATCCCCAAGGCTACTCCCAGGACCGCGAATTGGACCTCAAGATCGCCTTTGACGGCACCTATGAGGTGACCTTCGGCGTGCAGACGCGCGGCGGTATGGTCTACGGCGACCCCTACGAGTTTACCATCGACCAGATGTGCACCGATTTCGTCACCGGCGAAATGTGGGAGTGGCTCACCGGAGGCGTCGGCCAATCCAAGACCTGGATTCCCGACGACGGCACCTACGGCCTCGCACACGGCTACTACTCCTGCCTTGACCCCTCGGTTACCTATCTCAACATGACCCGCGACGAGGGCAAGTACGACTGGTACGCCACGCCTACCTCCCTCTCCTGGTGGCTTCCCGCCAACGGCGATGTGGGCATCACCGACGACGACCTCGCAGGCTCCATGACCTTCGCCCTCGACGGCAAGGCATCCTTGAGCGTCACAACCGTCACCGGTGGTATCGCGACCACCAAAGAAGGCCTCTTCGACATGAACACCGACGCCCATACCATCTCGGCCACCAACGTCGAGTTCCTCCACGCCGCGTGGACCAACGGCAAGTGTGTCGACTTCTCCAAGGGCTACCAAATACTGGTGCTAACTGAGAACCAGCTGATGATCGCCAACTATCGCGACGAGGCCCTTTCGGGCGAGAGCGCGTGCCTATACTGCTTCAACTTCGTAAGCAAGGACTATGCCGACAATTATGTACCCACCGAGGAGATCGACACCACCGTCGACCTGCCCGATGGCTGGAACACCCTCATCGCCACCCAGAACAGCTACTGCTCCTGGAAATTGGACAGCGACGTGCCGTTCGACTGGACCGACCTCGGCGGCAACCGCAAGCACTCCTACGCTTCCCAAAACGACTACCCCGCGGCCTACCGCACCTATAGCAGCGTGCTCGACGGCTTCTCGCTGAAATTCGCTACCCCCAGCGTTGAGGGTTACGAGGCTACACTCCCCAACGGCGACACCGTGATTGGCACCTATACGATCTCTACCTCCGACCAGTCGATCTACCTCACCAACGGCATCGGCTCAACCGACCTTGCCAAGACCGAGGTAACCCTGTCGGCCAACTCCGACGGCTCACTGCGCGTGCTCGGGCTTGAGACCGACAACCTCGGCCGCATCAGCGACCTGTGGCTCGGTAAGGATGTCACCGACATCAGCGGCCAAACCACCATGTACCTCGCCTACCACTTCGTGCCCGATTACGGCACCACCGAGGCCAAATCGTACAAGGCCCAGCTCCACTACTTCAACATGGATTGGACGTTCTTCGACTCCGACGACCTCTACTTCAAGAACGAAGGCTCCTACACCATCTACCTCTATGGCTCCGACTCCAACTGCCAGGGCGTGTACTTCGACATCTACGAGCTACTGGGCGACTATCCCAACTGCGACGTGGCTATCACCGACATCAAGGTTGACGGCACCTCCATCGCCTTCGACGACTCGATCATCGACCGTTGCACCGGCGACGATGCCTCCACGGCTCGCCGTTACATCGTCAATCCCTGGAGCGGCGACTCAGGCTCGGCCCAGTACCAAAGCTTGATGAACTTCTCCTCCTCCATCGCCATCACTTTCAAAGTCACATTCGACACAGGCTCGGCCTTCGTCAACTAATCAATAGCTACAACAATGAAAATCAAGCATATACTGCCAGCATTGTGCATGGCGCTATCACTGATAGCCTGCAACGATGACGACGTGGATATCTACACCTCCCCCATCGTCACCGACGTTACCACGGGCGACGCCACGGTAACGGCAACTACGGCCACCGTCACCGGCTCGGTGAAGGATCTCAGCTCCCAGAGCGACGCCGCCTACACCGTGGGCGCCGTCTACTCCACCTCGGCCGACGACCTCCAATCGTCGGGCACCAAGGTCACCGGTGAGTACGCCGACGGCTCGGTTACCACCTCCCTTACGGGCCTCCAGAGCGGCGTTACCTATTACTATGCCACCTACGTCACCCTCCAGGGGCAGATGACCTACTACGGCGAAACCAAGAGCTTCTACACCACCGATTCGTCGGTGGGCACGCCACAGGCCGCTTCCATCACCATGAGCACCGCCATCCTCGGAGGCACCCTCAATGGCGTGGGTGACATGATCCAGGACGGCTCGCTTGAATATGGCGTGGCCCTGGCCGACACCGAGGCCCACCTCACCACCGATTACGCCCTGTTGACCACCGCCGAAGGCACCTCCAATGCCTTCACCGTCAGCGTTTCACAACTGCTCCCCGCCACCACCTACTACTATGTCGCCTATATGGTATTGAATGGCGAGAAGGTGTACGGCAACGTGCAATCCTTCACCACCGCGGCCCTCAACTACGTGGTTACCGACGACCGTGACACGACCCCCGACGGATTCGTAGACATGGGTACCGACGAATGGTGGTCGGCCTACGACCTGGGCTCCAACGCTGTCAACGCCCAGGGGGGCCTCTACGGCTACGGCGACCAGATGAAGGGCCTGTGCCGCACCACCTATACCTCGGATTACGACAACAGCGACCTCACCGCCTCCGCAACCTCGCTCGCGGCCATCTCGGGCATGGGCAACATCCCATCGCGCGACCAGTGGATCGCGCTCTTAGAAGTGTGCGACATCGAGAACGCTGAGGTCAACGGCGTGGCAGGCGTGAAACTCACCTCTACGGTCACCGGCAACTCGCTGTTCTTCCCCGCAGCGGGCATGCGCAAGGGCTCGACCGTAAGCCAAGAGGGCGCGCTCGTGGCCTACTGGACCGGCACCCCCTACGAGGGCGACAGCAGCTACGCCTGGGCCGTGTACGTGGGTTCGTCCTCTCCCACTCCTAACGCCATCACCACCGGCTTGGCTATCCGCACGGTCATCGCCAAGCCCGCTGAGGCGGAACCCGAACCCGAGCCAGAGCCCGAACCCGAAGGCGACTACATCGCCACCTTGACCTACTTCAACCAGTCGTGGGGATTCTTCTCATCGCCCAGCACCGGTGTCTATGAGGGCACCTACACATTGACCATCACCGGCGCTGACACCGACCCCCAGGGCGTATACCTCGACATCCCGGGCCTGCTCGGTGACCACCCCAACTGCGACATCACCATCACCGACATCAAGATTGACGGCGTGTCGATCGAGTTTGACGACACGATCATGGAGCGTTGCGCCGGCGACGACCCGACGACCGCCCGTCGCTACATCGTCAACCCGTGGAGCGGCGACGCCGGCTCGGCCCAATACCAGGCCTCTTTCGCCCACAACGAGTCGGTAGCTGTGACCATCAACATTGTTTACGATAACGGTACACCCTTCACTGAATAACCCATGAAACCACTAAATATCTTTTTGGCTCTGTGCGCCATGCTGCCGATGACGGCTTGCAGCGACGACGACACCTACGAGCCCTCGGCGTTGCCCACCACGTTCACCGTATCGGCCAGCGACCTTACCTACCTCAAGACCGAGCACACCATCACCGTGTACGTGCAAGCCCCGGCGCAGCCATCGGTTTCGACCGACGCTTCGTGGCTCACCGTAACTACCCCCGTGCTCAACGACCAATCCAAGCGCATCTACCGCTTTGACGTGACGGCCGCCGCCAACGACTCCCACGACACCCGCACGGCCGCTATCACCGTCACCCAGGCTTCCAATAAGGCTACCATAAACGTCACCCAGCGCTACGCCGACGGCATCCTCGTCGACGCCGTGTCGACCACCGATCCCTTCTCGGCCAACGGTGGCACCCTCACCGTGTCGATTCAGGCCACGGGCGAGTACACCTACGAGTTGCCCTACTGGGTAACCGAGGAGACCGTCTCCGGCTCACGCGCCATGGCTTCCACTACCCACACGTTCACCATCGCGGCCAACAACGGCAACGCGCGCTCCACCGACATCGTCTTCACCCTTGTCGACGACGCGACGCTCTCGGCCACCGTCACCATCTCCCAGCTGCTGTCGCAAGCCTCGACGGGCAAGACCGCCGCGGCTGTCGCCTCCCAGATCTTCGCCGGGTGGAACCTCGGCAACACCATGGAGGCAACCGGTGGCTCCGAGACCTCGTGGGGCAACGTCAAGACCTCCAAAGAGATTATCGACGTGGTGAAGGCCGCGGGCTTTAACGCCGTGCGCATCCCCTGCTCCTGGGATCAGTACATCATCGACGACAACTACACGATCGACCCCGCTTGGCTCTCCCGCGTGGGTGAGGTGATCGACTACGTAGTCAACGACAACATGTATGCCGTGCTCAACATCCACTGGGACGGCGGCTGGCTCGAAGAGAACGCCAACGCTACGGCCCAAGCCGAGAACGTGGCCAAGCAGAAGGCCCTGTGGACGCAGATCGCCACCGCCTTCGAGGGCTACGATGACCACTTGCTCTTCGCCGGCTGTAACGAGGTGCGCAACACCTCCGGCTCAGGCTGGAACGGCCCTACAGCCGAGGAGGAGGGCGCCCTTGAGGCTTACCTGCAGGCGTTCATCGACGCCGTGCGCGCGACGGGCGGCAACAACTCCACTCGTAATCTGATCGTGCAGTGCTGGTGCTGCAACGGCTGGCGCGCCCTCGACTCTTTGACGATGCCCACCGATCCCGCCGGCTCTGATCACTTGATGATGGAGATGCACTTCTACGACCCGTCGGCCATGACCCACGAAGGCTCGACCACCATGTGGGGCTATCGAGCCGGCTACGTAAGCAGCAACGACGGCCTCCAGGAGGACTATATCGACTCGTTCTTCGGCCAAATCAAGGCTAAATATGTCGACAAGGGCATTCCCGTGATCCTCGGCGAGTACGGCACCTGCTGCTGGAGCACCACCGACGCCGACATCATGGCCTCCCAAGCCTACTACCTGCGCTACGTCACTGCCGCCGCTAAAAACAACGGCATGGTGCCCTTCTACTGGGACAACGGCTCCCCGGGCATCGGCTCGTTCGGCGTGATCAACCGCGGCGCTCTGGCCGTCGGCCTCCCCCACTTCGTTGAGGGGATCATGGCCGGTGCGGCTGAGGGGCAATATCCATTCTAAGGTAAAAAGAAGGTTTGTAAATCATGGATGTTGCACTCTCCCCCGAGTACACCGCCACGCTCCCCAAGAGCGGAAGTAAAGGCTACCTCTACGGCATCGTAGGGGTAGCCGTACTTGGCGGTTTATTGTTCGGCTACGACACGGCCGTGATCTCAGGCGCCGAAAAGGGCCTGCAAGCTTATTTCCTGGGAGCCAAGGACTTCGTCTACACCGATGTGATCCACGGCATCACCTCATCGTCGGCCCTGCTGGGCTGTATTATCGGCTCGGCTTTGTCGGGTTTCTGCGCCTGGAGATTCGGGCGCAAGAAATCACTCTTGCTCGCCGCGGCGCTGTTCCTGGTGTCGGCCCTCGGCAGCTTCATGCCCGAGTTCCTCTTCTTCGAGAAAGGCCTACCCACATTCTCCCTGTTGATCGCCTTCAACCTCTACCGCATCATCGGAGGCGTGGGCGTGGGATTGGCTTCGGCCGTCTGCCCGATGTACATCGCCGAGGTGTCCCCGGCGAGTATACGCGGCACGCTGGTGTCGTGGAACCAATTCGCCATCATCTTCGGTCAATTGGTCGTCTACTTCGTTAATTTCATGATACTTGGCGAGCACACCAATCCCATCATCGAGCGTACGGCCGAGAACCTGTGGGTGGTGCTCCCCACCTCCGACGTGTGGACCATCTCCACGGGTTGGCGCTACATGTTCGTCTCCGAGGCATTCGTCGCCGCCACGTTCATGATACTGGTGTGCTTCGTCCCGATGTCGCCCCGATACCTCGCTTTGAAAGGGAGCTACAGCAAAGCCCTGCGCATCCTCGCTCGCATCAACGGCGTGGAGAAGGCCAAGGATATCCTGCTGGAGATTCGTCATGAGAAGGCCACTGACAAGACCGGCAAGCTGTTCTCCTTCGGCTTCCTGGTGATTTTCGTGGGCGTGATGCTCTCGGTGTTCCAGCAAGCGGTGGGCATCAACGCCGTGCTCTACTACGCTCCGCGCATTTTTGAGTCGATCGGCATGGCCAACCCGATGGTGCAAACCGTGATCATGGGCGTGGTCAACATCTCGTTTACGCTGGTTGCTGTGTTCACCGTCGAGCGCTGGGGCCGCAAGCCATTGTTGACTTGGGGCTCGATCGGCATGGCCGTTGGCGCCTTCGGCGTGGCTCTGGCCGCATGCGTCGACGTGCCGTCGGCATTCGCCGCCGTGTCGATTATGGTCTACTCGGCCGCGTTCATGTTCTCCTGGGGACCGATCTGCTGGGTGCTGATCAGCGAGATCTTCCCCAACGCCATCCGTTCCCAAGCGATCGCAATCGCCGTCGCCTTCCAGTGGGTGTTCAACTTCATCGTCAGCTCCACGTTCGTGCCGATGTACAATATGGAGCTGGGGGCGATGGGCGTCAACTTCGGCCACTGCTTCGTCTACGCCCTCTACGGTGTGATCTGCGTGCTGGCCGCCTGGTTTGTGATCCGTCTCGTCCCCGAAACCAAGGGCCGCACCCTCGAAGACATGGCCACCCTCTGGCGCAAAAAATAAGCCCGCCTACTTCGATGATCCTATAAAAAGGGCCTGTTAACGACACTTGTTAAAACAGGCCCTTATTCTTGGAAGGAATCCAGTGGTTCTATGCGATAATCCAGGAGGTGATATTACGCTTGGACGATGAAAAGCCTACGCCGATCTTGTAGACCTCGCGGCCGTCGGCGCGCCAGGGGAGGGGATAGCCTTTTTCGTCGATTTGGGCCAGGGCTTCCTCGGCGGTGCCGTCGAGCTTGAACTCGAAGATGTAAACCCGCTTGGGCGTCTGGCACAGCATGTCGATGCGCCCTCCGCTCACGGCCCGCTCGCTCTGGGTGGAGATGCCCGCCATCATGAAGAAAACGTGGATGAGTCGGTGGTAGGTCTTCTCCTTGTCCTCGTTGTCCCAGAGGTGATAGGGAATGCTGCCCAAGAGCGATTGTAGCGAGCGCATAATGGCGTCAACATCAGCATCGGCAAAGGCGTCCTTGATATCGTAGAGTTTGTTGGACATATCGACATCGTCAATGCCTATGTATTCCGGCGCGAGATATTCCAGTAGGGCTTGTTTCACCTCGGCGTTGGGATATGTGAGGGTGTATCGGTCCCCCCTCACGTCGCAGATTGTGAGGTACCCAGTTTGATAAAACAGGGGAACAGGGTTACGGCTGTTATAGATATCAGCGAGTCGGTCTCCGCTGATTTTGCTTCCATCCAAATCGGCGAGATTGTAGTGGCTATTTTTCAGGAAATCGACGAGGATTTTCGAGGTGCCCGACATGGCCCAGAAGTTGCTTAACTTCAATTTATCCAAGCAATTGACTATGCTGAATGGATTGTAAACCAGCTCGGTGGCTTCGGTAAACCTGTAACCGTCATATTGTTGACGGAGGGTTTCAATCGCTTCCTCAGGGCTTTGACCGAGTTTGGCACCCAAAGCTTCTATTTGGGGTCTGAAATTGTCGGTAAGTTCCTCTTGGGTAAATCCGCAAATCGTGGCATACCGGGGGTCGAGCGAGATGTCGTTGAGGTTGTTGAGGCCCGAGAAGATGGTGACGTGGCGGAAACGGGCCACACCGGTGATGAATGTTAAGCGTAAACATTCGCCCAAGGCCTTAATCTGCGTGAAAAATGGGCGCAGCACGGCCGTGTTGCGCTCAAGCTGCGCCTCGTCGCGCAACACGTCGACCAAGCCCTTGTCGTACTCGTCGATTAGCACCACAACGCCCTTGCCGGAGGTCTGGTATAATTGCTCGATGAGATTGCCGAACATCAGTTCCGAATTGACGCAATCAGCTCTAACGGTTAATCCGTACCGCTCAAATTCATTGGCGACCAACACTTTCAGGCCTTCCTCAAGTTTCGTTTCCGTAGCCGCCGAGATGCGCGACAGGTCGAGACGGATTACCGGACGTGGTGTCCAGTCCTTCTCAAGATCCATAATGGCCAATCCCTCGAAAAGCTCCTTCTTGCCCTCGAAATAGGCCTGCATGGTGTCGAGCAGAAGGCTTTTGCCGAAACGCCGCGGGCGCGACAAGAAATAGGCGTAAGGCCGTTGCGTCAACTCGTAAATTAAGGCTGTTTTGTCAACATACGACATGCCTTGGTTGCGAATTGTAGCGAAGCTCTGAATGCCGATGGGCATTATTTGGGGATTACGGGGTATCATGGCCGTTAGTGTTAGTTACCGCAAAGATACAAATTTCCTTTGTTATCTTCAATTTTTTGTGGAACGGAACATAAATACGTAATTTTCGTGGTGTCAAATGTACCGAATATTAGGTAGCGGAAAAAGAAGCTTCTGATGGCACATGCGCTCATCGCGTGGAGGGAGTTTTTCGTTATATTAGGGCGCATGCAACATTTTGGGGGGTGGTTAGCAACATTTTTTGAGGGACGGTTACAAGGGGGAAAGGCGTGTGCAACATATTGTTGGGGCGTGGCGGGGGAATCGCGCGAACTTTGCGGTGTAAGAAAACGTAATCGCTATGTATCTACTTGGAATAGACCTGGGGAGTTCCTCGGTGAAGGTGTCTCTCGTCAACGCTCAAACGGGGCGCGTGGTGGCCGACGCCCACGCTCCCACCACCGAGGCTCCAATCAAGGCGCTAAAGCCTGGTTGGGCCGAGCAGTCGCCCGCCGACTGGTGGAAATATTTTAAATCGGCCCTGGCCAGGGTCCTGGCCGAGGCTCGTGTCGACCCGGCGTCGATCAAGGCCATCGGCATTTCCTATCAGATGCACGGTCTGGTAGCTGTCGACCGTGACGGCCACGTGTTGCGCGACGCCATCATCTGGTGCGACTCGCGTGGCGTGCCCTACGGCGACCGCGCTTGGCGCGAACTGGGTCCCGACCGCCTGCTCCCCCATCTGCTCAACTCCCCTGGCAACTTCACAGCCGCCAAATTGGCATGGGTGAAAGAGAACGAGCCTGCGCTGTTCGAGAAAATCCACAAGGTGATGCTCCCCGGTGACTATCTGGCTTGGCGACTCACCGGCGAACTGTGCACCAATCCCGAGGGATTGTCGGAATACATGCTCTGGGACTTCCAGGACGACGTTCCCGCACGGTTCCTTCTCGACTATTACGGCATCCCCGCAAGCGTGCTCCCAAGGGTGCAACCAACCTTTAGCGAGCAAGGTCGCTTGACCGCCGCCGCTGCTGCAGAGCTTGGCCTTAAGGAGGGCACTCCCGTAACATATCGCGCCGGCGACCAGCCCAACAACGCCCTGTCGCTCAACGTGTTCGAACCGGGGCAAGTGGCTTCCACCGCCGGCACCTCGGGCGTGGTGTACGGCATCAATGGCAAGGTGGCTTACGACTCCCTGTCGCGCGTCAACTCCTTTGCCCACGTCAACCACACGGCCCAGGCGCCACGCATCGGTGTGATGACCTGCATCAACGGCACCGGCTGCCTCAACTCCTGGCTCCATCGCAACGTGGCCCCCGACCTCGGTTATCCCGAAATGAACGAGTTGGCAGCCAAAGTTCCCGCCGGTAGCGACGGTGTCACCATCCTACCTTGGGGCAACGGCGCCGAGCGCGTGCTCAGCAACGACAACCCCGGCTGTTCCATCCACGGCCTCGACTTCAACCGTCACACCCGCGCTCATGTGCTGCGAGCCGCCCAGGAGGGTATCGTGTTTGCCTTCATGCACGGCATCGAGATCATGAAGGGAATGGGCATGGCCGTAGACACCATCCACGCTGGCCACGCCAACATGTTCCTGTCGCCGATATTCCGCCAGACACTGGCCGACGTCTCGGGCGCCCGCATCCTGCTTCTCGACACCGACGGTGCCGCGGGAGCCGCCAAGGGCGCTGGCATCGGAGCCGGCATCTACTCCTCGCCCGCCGAGGCCTTCGCCACCCTCCAATCGGTGGCCACCATCGAGCCGGGCCCCAACGCCGCGGCCACCAAGGAAGCCTACCACCGCTGGCGCTCCCACCTTTAGTTTAAAGTTTAAGGTTTAAGGTTTAAAGTTTAAGGTTTAAAGCTTTAATCCTTTCCTCCTTTCCTCCTTTAAAAAATCTCAACCAAAAAACTTAATAAAATGAAAACCTATTTCCCTGAAATCGAGAAAATTAAATTTGAGGGCACTGAGAGCTATAATCCCATGGCCTTCCGTTACTACGACGCCGAGCGCGTGGTGCTTGGCAAAAAGATGAAAGACTGGCTGCGCTTTGCAATGGCATGGTGGCATACACTCTGCGCCGAAGGTGGCGACCAGTTTGGTGGGGGCACTAAGAAGTTCCCCTGGAACGAAGGTACCGACGCCCTTACCATCGCCAAGCAGAAAGCCGACGCCGGCTTTGAGATCATGCAAAAGCTTGGTATCGAGTACTTCTGCTTCCACGACGTTGACCTCATCAGCGAGGGCGACAACGTGGAGGAGTACGAGAAAAACATGAAGGAGATCGTCGCCTACATCAAGGAGAAGATGGCCCAAACCGGCATCAAGAACCTGTGGGGCACCGCCAACGTCTTCGGTCACGTTCGCTACATGAACGGCGCCGCCACCAACCCCGACTTCGACGTCGTTGCCCGCGCCGCTGTACAGATCAAGAACGCCATCGACGCCACTATCGCCCTCGGCGGTGAGAACTACGTGTTCTGGGGAGGCCGCGAGGGCTACATGTCGCTCCTCAACACCGACCAAAAGCGTGAGAAAGAGCACCTCGCACGCATGCTCACCATGGCCCGCGACTACGCCCGCGCTCATGGTTTTAAGGGCACCTTCCTGATCGAGCCCAAGCCCATGGAGCCCTCGAAGCACCAATACGACGTCGACACCGAGACCGTTATCGGCTTCCTGCGCCAGCATGGCCTCGACAAGGACTTCAAGGTGAACATCGAGGTGAACCACGCCACCCTGGCCGGTCACACCTTCGAGCACGAGTTGGCAGTGGCTGTTGACAACGGTATGCTCGGCTCAATCGACGCCAACCGCGGCGACTACCAGAACGGCTGGGACACCGACCAGTTCCCCATCGACAACTACGAGTTGACCCAAGCCATGATGCAGATTATCCGCAACGACGGACTCGGCACCGGTGGCACCAACTTCGACGCCAAGACCCGCCGCAATTCCACCGACCTTGAGGACATATTCATCGCCCACATCTCGGGCATGGATGCCATGGCACACGCTCTGCTCTGCGCCGCCGACGTGCTCGAGAAATCGCCTTATAAGAAGATGTTGCACGACCGCTACGCGTCGTTCGACTCAGGCAAAGGCAAGGAGTTTGAGGAGGGCAAATTGACCCTCGAGCAGCTTGCCGCCATCGGTCGCGACGTCAACGAGCCCGTCACCACCTCCGGCAAGCAGGAGCTCTATGAGGCCATCATCAACATGTACGCCTAAATTTTGGTTCTTCCGTTAGATGTACTACTCCCCATTTTTTGGACTAAACCCTAAGGGGGTGCGCGCACGCACACAATTATATATAAGTGCGCGTGCGCCCACCCCCTCGTGTCACCAAAATAAGGCTAAAAACTTCCTCAATCTATGACCCGTTGAGTTCAATACAGCAGCCCGAACATCCACAAGGGAATCTTGTTGCCGAAGCCCATATCAATGTCATCGGCCGCAACATAGCTGTTGGACATATCCTTGATCTGTTCAAAGGATTTATCTTTGCCGCCAACCTCCACCGTCCACTGGTCATCAATCAAGAAGTCACCCTTGTTAGGCATAAAAAGCTTGTGGCCTTGGGAAAGCTGAGAAGCGAAAAAGGTTTCTCTCACTGTGCCGGTGTTCTCATTCCCAAATGCATAAATGATATTCGTATTGTCAAAGAGGATCTTTTCAGGCTTACCCAGTGCCGCATAAGAGTCCTTGGCACGTAGATTCCGCGTAACGCCAGCACTTGCGATAAGTTGGATGAGTTTCAGCAATGTGTTGCGATTGGTTTCAAGCTTTCGGCACAAATCCGTGATGTTGAGCGTATATGGGTTGTCGTGAGCCAACACCGAGAGAAAGCTCTTGATTTTGTATCGCGAAGCCAGGTCGATATCGCTAACGGTTGGTATCTCAGAGTCAATGATATTGTCGATGATATGTTGTATCCGGTCATAGAAACGTCCTCCCTTCTCTTTGAAGAAAGGATAATATCCTCTTTGAAGGTACTGCTCAAACCATGGCAGGATAGTGATGCTCGGGAAAGTTTCCGCGGCTATATCGACATGATTTTGGAACAGCGTTTCCAGCGATACAGGTTGCCAATCGATCACTTTGTTTATTTTAAGATACTCACGGAAGGACAATCCTCGCAGTTCATACATAATATGCCTACGGGAAAGATCTCCTTTGGCCGATTGGGCAAGGTTGAGCATCGAGGAACCAGAAACCACCAGATTCAAGGGGTAAAAATCATAGATGTTTTTTACCTCTTGTTCCCAGTTTGGATACTTATGCACCTCGTCCAAGAAAAGATGCGTACCCCCGTGCAAGGCAAAATATTCGGCAATTTCAAGCAAGTGGTGGTTGGCGAACCAAATGTGATCCAACGACAAGTACAAGGCTTTCCCGCTCTTTGGGAACGCTTGTTTCATTCGCTGAAGCATGAGGGTGGTTTTCCCCACTCCCTTAGGGCCCTTAATGACTATCAATTTAGCTTCCCAATCGATTTCATTATAAAGATAGCGGGTGAAACCAAGACTGGTGTCCGACACCTTCCATTTCGAGATTCTAAACAAATTCTCCATATCAGCTCCTTTGCCGCAAAGTTAGTAAATTTCTTGAAAATACATAAATTAAATTACGAAAATATTGCGAAAATTCGTAATTTGAATTACGAAAATCGAGAAATAAAACGTAACTACTGTTATTAATCACGCATCAAGATTAACAGATATACGCCTCTGGTGCTATTCATTTTCTTAACATCTTTTTAACTGCCTGCGCGCCACGTGTCGCGCACCCCCCGCGTTATCTTTGCCCAAATTTATCGGGCTGCAATCCCCATCTGCTCGTTAAATTTAGTTATCTTTGCATTGAAATAAACCATGAATCAAATTCCCTATGGCCAAGAAAACTAAAAACACCGAATCCAACAAGTCAATCGAGCAAATGCTGTGGGATAGCGCGAACGTGCTCCGGGGGAATCTCGACGCCGCCGAATATAAATCAGTGGTGCTTGGGTTGGTGTTCCTGAAATATATCAACGACTGTTTTATCGCCAAGTACAACGAGCTGGTTGCCGAGGGCGACGGCTTCGAGGAGGATCCCGACGAGTATATCGGCGACAACATCTTTTTCGTGGAGCCGGAGGCACGATGGAGCACAATAGCCGAATCATCACTAAAAGCCGAAATAGGCACGGTGATCGACACCGCGATGGAAGCCCTCGAGCGCAAGAACAAGCAGCTTAAAGGTATTCTCCCCAAAAACTATGCCCGACCCGAGCTGGACAAACGCCGACTTGGCAACGTGGTGGATATTTTCAACAACTTGCGTTTCGACGGCCGTGAGGCTCGAGATGTGTTGGGCCGCGTCTACGAATACTTCCTTGGCGAGTTTGCGCGAGAGGAGGGAAAGAAGGGCGGCGAATTTTACACGCCATCATGTGTGGTGCGCACCATAGTGGAGGTCATCCAGCCTTACAAGGGTAAGATCTTTGACCCGGCGTGCGGCTCGGGCGGTATGTTCGTGCAATCGTCGAAATTCATCGAGCGTCACCAAGGGAATATCAATAATATATCGGTATATGGCCAGGAGCTTAACAGCAACACCTGGCGCTTGGCGCAGATGAACCTCGCTATCCGCGGGATTGAGGCCAACTTCGGAGCGTCGTACGCCGACTCGTTCCACGACGACCAGCATCCCTTCCTGAAGGCCGACTTCGTGATGGCTAATCCGCCGTTCAACATCTCCAATTGGGGAGGTGACCAACTTCGTGACGACCCCCGCTGGCAATACGGCATTCCTCCCGAGGGCAACGCCAACTTCGCTTGGATGCAGCATATGCTCTACCACTTGTCGGATCACGGGCGCATCGGCTTGGTGCTGGCCAACGGCTCTCTGTCGTCGCAGCAAGGCACCGAGGGGGAGATACGCAAGAACATCCTGCTGGCCGACCTTGTGGAGGGAATCGTGGCGATGCCCTCACAGTTGTTCTACAACGTGCAGATTCCCTGCTGCCTTTGGTTCTTGTCCAAGAAGAAAGCCCAGCCTGGCAAGACGCTGTTCATCGACGCCCGAAATATGGGCTACATGAAGGATCGCACCCATCGCGAGCTCTCGTGCGGAGAGGAATCGGAGGATCATGGCAACGACATCGGTCGCATAGCCGAGACTTTTGAGCGTTTCCGCAACGGCACCTTCGAGCCAGAAAAAGGCTACTCCGCAGTCGCCACCACAGATGAGATCGCCGCGCAGGATTATATCCTCACCCCGGGCCGCTACGTGGGGATCGCCGAGGTAAAGGACGACGGCGAGCCGTTTCAGGAGAAGATGGAGCGGCTGACGGCCGAGCTCTCCGACCTGTTCGCCCAGTCGCACGCCCTCGAGGATGAAATTCGCCGGCAGTTAGCTTCCATAGGGTTTACCTTGAAGTAAAGCATGTGCTCCAAATCCTCCACAGGTTGTGGAACAATTAACTACTTTATCCAAACCTCCCGCTAAATTCTCATTTATGGAAGAGATAATAAACAATAATAATGTCAAGGGATTGTTGACCGACATACGGCACTTGCTGCAAGAGGCGCGCGGCCACATTGCGCGCACAATCAACACCACGCTTGTAAACACCTACTGGCAAGTGGGCAGGCATATTGTGGAGTATGAGCAGGGCGGCAATGCACGTGCCGAGTACAGCAAGGGCGTGATAAACTATCTGGCTGAACATCTGAAACGGGAGTTCGGAGCCGGTTTCAACGCTACGAATCTTAGACTCATGCGCCGTCTATTCCTCTTCTTCCCAAATCAACGGACACTGTCCGTTAAATTGAGTTGGAGCCACTATAATTATCTGTTGAAGATAGAGAATAAGACCGCCAGAGATTACTATATGTCTGAATGTGAGGCCTGTGGGTGGAGCACGCGCCAACTTGAAAGGCAGATAAACACGAATTGGGATTGTGTTGTGCGCGGAGAAGAGCGATACGATGGTGCGCTACACGCTGCCCGAGGGGCAGGCCCAAATCTTTGCCGCGCAGTATATGACGTATATGCCCAGCAAGGAGGAACTCACCGCACTGCTTACGGAATAAATTCTCATTTATGGAAGAGTGGAAAAAATATAAGTTAGGTGACGTGCTAACAATAAAGTATGGCAAGGATCACAAAACCCTTGGCAATGGCGACATACCTGTTTATGGCAGTGGCGGTGTAATGCGTTATGCCGATAGGCAATTATATGATGGTCCAAGCATATTAATACCTCGCAAAGGTAGTTTGAACAATATAATGTATACAGACAAGCCTTTTTGGACAGTTGATACAATGTTTTGGACTATCGTTAAAACAGAAATTGCCAATCCCAAATATCTGTATTACTCTATTTGCAAATATGATTTTGCAAGTATGAATGTTGGCACGGCAATTCCAAGCCTGACTGTTCCTGTAATAGAGGAAATTTCAGTTACTTTGCCAAGTATTGACGTGCAAAAGCATATTGTTGACATACTTTCTTCCCTCGATGCCAAGATAGAGTTGAACCGGCGGATAAACGATAATTTAGAGGCGCAGGCGCAAGCCCTGTTCCGCTCCTGGTTCGTCGATTTCGAACCGTGGGGAGGCGTGATGCCAGAGGATTGGACTATTCAATGCCTTTCGGATATTGCAGTCTATCAGAATGGGTTAGCTATGCAGAAGTTCCCTTCCGAGCAAGAAGATGATCGTCTTCCCGTGCTTAAAATCAAAGAATTAGGACAAGGATTTTGTGACTCAAACTCGGATACGTGTTCTGAGCAGCTAATCGGCCAGAAATTCATCGTCAATGACGGTGATGTCGTTTTCTCGTGGTCCGGCACTCTTATGGTGAAAATTTGGGTTGGAGGCAAATGTGGCCTAAATCAACATCTTTTTAAGGTTACTTCTGACACCTTCCCCAAGTGGTTATATTTTCTCTGGACGCAATATCATAATGACAGCTTTATTCGCATCGCCAAAGATAAAGCCGTGACAATGGGACATATAAAGAGAGGGGAATTAGAGAAGGCAAAAGTCTTTGTCCCCTCTAGGGATGCCATGAGTCAGGCCAACGATGTGTTTGCTCCTCTAATTAACGCCTCGATTAATCTGCGACAAGAAAATCGTCAACTTATTTCTCTCCGGGACACGTTGCTTCCCCGCCTAATGTCGGGCGAGCTTAAAATCAGTCAAACAGACCGCTAAATTCTCATTTATGGAAGAGCATCCGCATAAGATTTCAATCAGGTTTTTCAACAACCAAGAGGTGAGAGCAGCTTGGGATGAGGAGGGACAGCGTTGGCTGTTCTCTGTGGTTGACGTTATTGCTGTGCTAACCCGCAGCAAAAATCCTCGAAACTACTGGAAGTTCCTTAAAAACAAGTTGAAGAAAGAGAACCATGAGTTGGTTAGTGCCACTAACCAACTGAAGATGACGGCGGCCGATGGCAAGCGCTATCTTACTGATTGTCTGTCTCAAAGCGAGATGCTTAAATTGATCGATGTCACTCCAAGCAAGTATGCGGTGGCTTTTGCCAAGTGGCTCATCACAGGTGAGAATCAGCTCGACAGCAAGAGTCGCGACAAGGCTTATCAGCTGTGGGATAGCAGTCTGTTGGCGTCCATTGAGGTGGGGACGACGCGCGGGTTGCAGCAAATACACGCTTATATCTTTGGCGGTTTGTATGACTTCGCTGGGAAAATACGGCAGAAAAACATCGCCAAGGGGGGCTTCCAGTTCGCCGTGTCGCAGTTCTTAGGGCAAACGCTCGCTCTGATTGAGAAGATGCCAGAAAGCACGCTTAATGAGATCGTTGAGAAGTACGTCGAGATGAATATCGCCCACCCCTTCATGGAGGGAAATGGTCGCAGCACCCGCATATGGCTCGACCTGATGTTGAAACGTTCGCTGAAGCGCTGCGTCGACTGGAGCCAAATTGACAAGCAGGAATATATGGAGGCGATGCGAGAGAGTCCCATTAACGACGCCAAAATCAAGGCGTTGATCGCGGGGGCGTTGACCGACCGCATCAACGATCGTGAAATGTTCATGAAAGGGATCGACTATTCCTATTATTACGAGCAAAACGACTAATTGTCATGGAAAAGTGGAAAGAAGATGGCAAATGCTTAAATCACACTTTTAAACGAGCTTAGACGATGAGCAACACTTATCACTATACGGAAGACAGTTATGAGCAGTCGATTATCGATCTGTTCAAGGAGATGGGCTACCAGTACAGCCATGGGCCTGAATTGGAGTTCGAAACGGCCCGTGACCTCACCGACGCTACAATCCCCGGCGAACTGCGCGAGGCTATGCTCCGCATCAACGGCATGGATAAGCAACCGGCGGTGGAAGAGGCCCTGCGACAAATCCGCGAGCTGTTCTCACAGCCCTTGGTGCCCGGCAACGTGCGGATGACCGACTGGCTGCAAAACGGTCTGGACGTAACCTTTAAGGCCGCTGACGGCACGCTCCGCAGCGACCACGTGCGCATCATTGACCCTGAGCATCCCGACCGTAACTCATTCTGGCTCGTAAACCAATGGACCGTGGTCAACGGCAAGACCACCCGGCGAGCCGACCTGGTGGTGTTCGTCAACGGATTGCCCATCGCTATCGTCGAGCTTAAATCGCCGTCGCGCGAGGTGACCAGCTCTGAGGAGGCGCACCAGCAGCTCCAAAACTATATGCGGCAGATTCCGCAGCTTTTCACCGCGGCCCAGATGCTTGTGATCTCCGACATGGCCGATACCCGCGTTGGCACCATAACCGCTCCCCTCGACCGATTTATGGAGTGGAAAACCACCGACGGCTCCTACGAAAGCACAGCCTTCGCCGATTTCGAGACCTTATTCAACGGCATCTTCGACCCCGCGCGGCTGATTGACATCATCACCGACTTCTCCCTGTCGATGGGTAGCGACACCAAGAAAGCCCGCATCCTGGCCGGTTACCACCAATATTTCGCAGTGAAGAAAGCGTTGAACTGCACCCTTGAAGCATTGAGCCGCAAGGATGGCAAGATCGGAGTGTTCTGGCACACGCAAGGCTCGGGCAAGAGCCTGTCGATGGTGTTCTACGCCCACCAACTGTTGAAACATCTTTTGAGCGCCACGATTTTGGTGCTTACCGACCGCCTCGATCTCAACGACCAGCTCCACAGCACTTTCTCGGCCTGTGCCGACTACCTGCGACAAAAACCGATCAAGGCCACCGATGGCGACCATCTCTATGATCTTTTGGAAACGCGTCGCAGCCACGGAATCATCTTCGCCAACATCCAGAAGTTTCGCGACCGCGAGAAGCTAATCACCTCACGCTCCGACGTGATCGTGATCTCCGACGAGGCTCACCGCTCGCAATCCAACACCAAGGCCAAGGTCGACACCAACACCGGCGAGATCAAGCTCGGCTTCGCCGCCATCGTGCGCAAGCTGCTCCCCAACGCCGCATTCATCGGCTTCACCGGAACGCCCATCGAGGCCGACGACATCGACACCCGCGAGGTGTTCGGCAACTATATCGACATCTACGATATGACACAGGCGGTGGAGGACGGCGCCACCGTCCCTGTCTACTACGAGAGCCGCCTTATCCGGCTCAACCTCGACGACGCTACTCTCGCATTGCTCGACAAGGAATACGACCAACTGGCCGAGGAGGGAGCCGACGAGGCCGACATTCGCCACTCCAAGCAGGAGAACGCCCAACTGCACGCTCTGCTCCATGCCCCCGAAACCATCGACACCCTATGCCGCGACATCATCGACCACTACGAGAACAACCGCGCCGACCATCTCACCGGCAAGGCTATGATCGTGGCACTCAACCGCCCCATCGGCATAGCCATTTACCGCAAGCTGATAGAGTTGCGCCCGCAATGGAAAGAGATTATCGGCGTGGTGATGACGCAGGGTAACCAAGACCCGGTGGAGTGGAACGACATCATCGGCTCCGCGGCTCATAAGGAGGAGTTGGCACGCCAGTTCAAGGACAACGACTCCAAGATGAAGATTGCCATCGTGGTGGATATGTGGCTCACGGGTTTCGACGTGCCGTCGCTGGCCACGATGTACGTCTACAAGCCGATGAAGGGACATAACCTCATGCAGGCCATCGCCCGCGTCAATCGCGTGTTCCCGGAGAAGTCGGGCGGCTTGGTGGTCGACTACATCGGTATTGCCCAGGCGTTGAAGAAGGCGATGCACGACTACACCGGGCGCGACCGCAAGCGCTACGGCGACCCAAACATCAAGGATACCGCCTACCAGCAGTTCCTCGCGTCGCTGAAACGTTGTCGGCTCTGTCTTGACGACTACGACTACTCTTCGTTCGCCACTTGCTCCAATCTCCAGCGCGCCAACCTTATACGCGGCGGCGTTAACGTGTTGCTCGACACCAAGAACGTGGTGCCGGCCGTGGTGGATATGCAAGCCCAGAGCGGCATGATGGTCACTGAGCACGAGGCCGTGCCCGCCAAGGAGGCATTCCTGGAGGAGAGCAAGCGGCTGGCGCAAGCCACGACGCTGTGCCGTAGCCTTTTGTCACCGGCTGAGAAATTTGAGGAGGCGTATATGGAAGCGGTGCGCACACTGCTGGTGCGCCTCACCTCCAACAAGGTCATAACCCGCAAGATTATCGATGAGCGCATCACCCAGTTGCTGAAGGTGGCCGTTAAGGCCGACGGCGTGGTTGAGATCCTCAACACCCGAGGCTCGGAGTTCAACCTCTTTGACGAGCGGTTTCTCAAAGATCTTGCCAACATGAAAGAGAAGAACCTCGCCTTAGAGCTGTTGAAACGACTCTTGGAGCAACACCTGCGCAAGCACGCACGGCGCAACCTTACACAGGCCGACAAGTTCAGCGAGATGCTCGACGCCCGATTGGCCGCATATCTGCGCGGACTTATCAGCAACGAGGAGGTGATCAAGGAATTGCTAAAGATGGCCCAGGAACTGAAAGCCCACTCCGAGCAAGCTTCGGAATTGGGTCTGACTGAGGAGGAACAGGCTTTCTATGACGCTTTGACCCGACCCCAAGCCGTGCGCGATTTCTACGAGAACGACCAGCTTGTGGCGATGGCAAAGGAGTTGACCGAGGCTCTGCGTAACGCCAAAACCATCGACTGGCGACAGAAAGAAGCAGCTCGCGCCCGCATGCGCACTCTTGTGAAACGCCTTCTAAAGAAATACAAATATCCCCCGGAGGAACAGCAGGACGCCCTCGACACCGTGATCAAGCAATGTGAGCTCCTCGCCGACGAAACTTAAGTTACCGAATATCAATAAACGCAGGGTGGTGATCAGTTTGGCGGTGGCACCAAGAAGTTGCCCTGGAACGAAGGCCCCGACACCCTTACTATCGCCAAGCAAAAAGCCGATGCCGGCTTCGAGATCACGCAGAAACTGGGAAACGAGTGATGGCGCCCCGGGGTTTAACCCCCGAGACGCCATCTCGTCTATCACATCAATTAACGGGTTTGCTAATTACGTATCGCCTTTTCAGGCAGAGGGAACAATCTTATTTCACGAGGATCTTGGAGGATTGGCCAGTGGCATCTACCGAGATGTAGATGTTGCCGGCTGCGGGCTTCTCCACGCGGCGGCCTTGGAGGTCGTAAACCACGGCGCCCTCAGCGGCGAGCTGGTCGGCCGAGATGGAAATCACGCTGTCGCCGATAGAGGTGAGGTGGATGTCGAGGTACTGCGACTGCTCGTCAACCTTGACGGGGGTAGCGTGGGTATAAGCCTCATAGCCCTCGGCGGATACAGTGACGGTGTACTCAAGAGTAGGCTGATAGATGTCGGCGCTGAATTGGCCATACTCGTCGGTGGTGGCGGTGTAGATCACGTCGCCCGAGGTGATGGTGACGGTAGCGCCGGCGATGGGAGCGTCGGTTTTGTCGGTAACAGTACCGTAAACGCTGTTGAGGTCAATCTCATAGTAGAATACGGTGACGGGCAGCGACGCGGCCACGCGGGTGTACTTGCCGTAGTACTCATCCCAGCCCACAACGGCATAGGAGGGCATCGAGGTGTCGAATTGCAGGTACATCGAGCGGCAGCCGTAGGTGGAGGTGGTGGTGCCGTTGGCGGTCCACGATGCGCTCTCGAAGTCGAGGTTCAGCGCAAGGTCGTTGCCGTCGTATACATAACCCTCGGTGAAAGGCATGTACAGTATCTCGCGGGCTGCCTTCTCCTCGTCGAGAATCTCGGTGAGAGTCATGGCATCGGCCAGGGTAGCGCCCTCGGTGAAGTCGAGAGGATGGTTGGTGTAACTCTGCGAGGCGTTGATGTCATCGCCGCTGAAGGTAGCTTGGTCGGTCAACGACATGGCCTTGATGGTCACCTTGCCGTCATATTCCTCCTTAGCGTAGTGGGAGGGATCGTTGTAGCCCATGTAGGCCAAGCCCACGATCTTCAAGCCGGGGTTCACGCCATATTTTGCCAGATAGGAAGCAGGGTAAACATTCTGTGCGATAGCCTTGCCGTGGTAGATGTCGATACCGGGAATCGAGGTCTTGTAGTAGCTTGCATAGGCCTGATCAGCGGAACCTTCACCCACAACTATGGATCCAAGGGCCGATTCGGGCTGCACGGTGTAGGTGACTACAGGGGTGGTCAAGTCAACCACGTCGCCCTTCTTCCACTCCATGTACACATCGATGTCCTCGGCGGCATGGGGAGTGTAGGCGAACTCGAATGTAACGGACGAAGCGGCGTCGATGTCAATGCTCTCGGCGGTGGCGACAACCTCGTTGTTAACGTAAAGCGAAGCGGTGTAGCCAGCGGCCTCCTGGGCGGCGCCAAGGTTGCGCACGGTCATCGAGGCGTTGAACTTGTTGTTGACGGTAGCCGATTTGGGCAAGTCGTAGGAAGAGATAAGCAGGTCGTCCTCCACCTCGACGGTCGGGGGCAAGAACAGGTCGTCGATCGACACGTACTGCCCCTCAAACTTCAACCAATACTCGCCACCGGGCACTTCCACGGTGATGGTCTTGGGCGAGGAGTCGAGCGAGCCGTCAAGGTAAGCCGTATTGATGAAATCGGCCTGATAGGAGGAGTAAGTGGTGCTGTAGCAGGTGAGCATCTCCCAGTTGAGGCGGTCGGTGGAGTAGTAAACGGCGATACCGTGCTTGCTGTAGGTGCTCTGGGCGGCGCACTTGAAGGTGATTTCGTCGTAGTCGCCGTCGACCTTCACCTTCGGGGTGATGAAGTAGTTGGAAGCCGACGATGAGGAGTGTTTCAGCACTTGCGAGCCGAAGTAGTAGGTGTCGGATTGTACTGACCAGTTGGTGTTGTCCTCAAAAATCCAAGAGCCGGTGGGCAGCGAGCCTACCGTGTAGCTCTCGAAGTCCTCAAAGAGGCGCGAGGGATCGGGAACAGTAGCGGTGTAGCTAACGGGGATGGTGCCCATCTCCTCTACCACAAACTCAACGTCGCCAGTGACGGTGCCACCCACTTCGGGAACGGTCAACGTGAAGGTGATGTTCTTGGAGTAAGGCGAGCTTTGCTGGGTGTAGACAGTGAAGGGGAACGTGCAGTCAACAGCGATGTTCTCGGGGAGATCGGCGCCATCCTTGCCCTGAATGCCGGTAACCACGAGGTCACGTCCACCACCATTCTTCAGCACGATAGTCTTGGAGGCCGAGCCGCCAGCCTTGACCATACCGAAGTCGATGGGCGAGGTCTTGTAGTCGCCCGAGCCGCTGGTAGGGTTGAGGTAGTAGCAGAAGGTGTAGTCGTAGAGGTTGATGTACACGCTGCCGGTATAGCTCGAGCCAGTGGCTGTCTCCTTTACGGTGAGGGAATGTTGGGCACCCCCGTCGATGCTTGCTCCCGACTCCTCAAAGACACTCTTGTTGAACGAGAAGGGCACGTTGTAGAAGTAGGTGGATGCTCCGGTGGCAAATTCCGAGTCGATGTAGTAGGTTTCACCCAATTGCACGCCGCCTGCCGTGTTGTCAAACACTTGGATACCGATCTCGTTGGCCTCGTTGTTGTAGTCACCCTTGTTCATGAGTTGAATGGTGAGCGACATAGCGCCGTTGCCCTCAGCGTCAAGGAAGACGTTGGACGAGTAGCTCGAGTGGTAACAGGAGTTGATGGAGATGCTCTCCACTGCCTCGGTGGGAGTGTAGGTGAAGTTGGCGAGGGCGCCAGCGCTCACCAAGAAGGCAATGGGAGTTTCCTCGTCGATGGTGGCCGTGAAGTCGTAGTAGGTGTAAGTGGAGGCGCAGTCGGCCGAGGTTACCTCTGTGATAAGGTCGCCGATAGTCCAGTTGCCTTGATCATCCTTGGAGGCTTTCAGAATCTTGAGATAGCCATTGGTGGCGTCATACTTCTGGAAGCTGAAGGAGATGTCGCCCGAGAAATTCATGCTACCCGTCACGAGATAGTTCTCCGAGCCCTCGGTTTGCGAGGAGTAGGTGTAGATGTAGTTGGTGTTGTTCCACGAGGAGTTGGTGGAATACAATGTGGGAGATCCGCTACCAACGTACTCCCAGTCGCCAGTGGCTGAGTAGCCCACATAGGCGGTGAAGTCGATTGTCTTGGTTGACAAGTCGGCCACAGTTTTGGCCTGAGCTGCGGGAGCCAAGATGGCAGCCGCGGCCAAGCCGAGATTAACAATTAACTTTTTCATAAAAATTGGTTTTATTAGGGTAAATTACAAGTGACATATTATTGTATGGCGACCTTGCGGTTGTTGATGATGTAGAAGCCAGGGGAGAGCTTGGGGAGCTGCATGAGCTTGGAGCCAAGGCAGCGGCCGTCGAGTGAGTAAATCGTGTAGGGATAGTCGAGGCTGTCAACTGTCACGGATCCTACGCCCGCTGGATCGGTGTCAAGCACTACCGAGTTGACGGCTGCCGACTCGCCTTCGGGGTAAACCACCGTAAGCTGATATGTGTAGACGCCGATCTCCGAGGGGCTGCCCTTGTAGCTTGTGGTGCCGGTGGGCAGTTCGGCCAGCAATTGACCGTCACGCCACAAGCGGTAACCCGTTGGGTAGGTGACGCCCTGGTAGTAGGTGATCTGGTCGAGCATGAAGGCGAAGTTGTTCACCGAGGTGACGTGGATGGCGAAATACTTGGCGCCCTCGGGGAGAGCGGCGGTGTACTCGGCCCACGTGCCCGTGGTCTCCTGCTCCTCTACCAGCACTTGGAAGGAGGAGATGGCAGTGTCGGTGGTCGAGTAAAGCACCTCAAACGTCTCGTTGCCCCACGTGGTGGTGAAGCTCTTGGCGAAGAATGAAATCGTCTGCGCCACGCCCGAAAGCTCAGGCGAGATCAACCAGTCGTCGGCGGGGATGGCCACATAGTTGGTGGTGTCGTATTCGGGGTTGAACGATACGAGGCACTTGTCGCCGTTGTAAGGCAACACCGATTCATCGAGCCCCGCGCCGTCCACGTCCTCCAGGCAGCTCGGTGCCCACAGCTGGAAGGCCATGGGGGAGTTGCCTCCCGGAACGATCGCGTTGCCGTCGTCATCGTAGACGAAATAGGTGGTGGCTTGGTCGCCGTCGTAGGTGGTCCACGGGGCGAACGAGTCGATTACCCACGGATCGTAGCTCTCAAACGACTCAACCTGCTTGGAGGCGGAAGATATGGGCGACTGCCACGTCAACTGCACGTCGTAATCCTCGGTAAGCTCGCCGTAAAGCTTGGCTCCGGCAAGCGATGAGGCGATAATCTGCACAGGCGTGAATATGGTGTTATCCTCATCGACCTCGTCCATCGTGTAGACGATTTCAGCCTTTATAGCGGTGCTTTCGGGGTCGATACCGGCGATTACCACGGTGCCGGTGATGTCGGTTGCAAGGAATGCTTTCAGGTCGATATTCTCAACGGTGGCGGCCAAGCGGTCGCCCACATAGAAGTTGATTTTGGCCCCCGTGACATCGTTCAATCCCTGATTCTCGATGGTGACAGTGACGTTGACCGATTGGCCCGTGTGTACCGATTCCTGTGAGGAGATAGACATGGCGGCGAGGTTGCAATCGTGCATGTCGTAGACGCGGATGTTGTCGATCATCGTCTGGGCCGAGAGGTCGTCGCTGGAGGTGTTGCGCACGCCCACCAATGAATAGTGGCTGTCGGCGTAAGGGGTAAGGTCGACGGCAGTCGTCTGCCACTGAGAGGTAGGCGTAACCTCGGTGCCGGGAACGTCGGTGTACTGATGGAAGTCGGGGTTGACCACCACGTTCACCTTGTTCTTCGAAGAGCCTTTGTAATTATACACTATGTAGGGGCGCTTGGCTGTGGAAAGGTCGATCTTGCCCGATAGGAGCATGGAGTTGCCCCCGGCGACGGTGGTGGAGAAGACGAATGTGCCGTCATCGTCGTAGCCGTCGGAGGAGAAGCCCCCCTTATTGCCGTCGGAGTAGGTCCACCAATACAGGTCGCCCAATGCGGCCCCGGGGAACGATTCGCGCAAGGGGAGATCGTAGGGGGTACCCATAAGGTAGGGAGCGGAGGAAACTATAGTGGACTCGCCTCCCGAGGAGGTCTGGGAGATGCCCCAGTAGATGAATTCCTGGTTGGGCTGGTAGTAGTCGTCAAGAGTGAGGTTCACTTGGTTGGACTTCAATCCGGTCATCCAAGGCTCGTAGGAATAGCGGCCGATTTTGTACACCGAGTGAGTCAAGGCGCTTTGGTCGACATAGCCGCCATTCACGCCCTCCGAGGCAAGGGGCCAAAGCAGGGTGACGGTGCCATTGAAATTGTCAATCAGGGCACGCTGCAGAGCGTAATCCGAAGGCCATTTGGGCACGTCAATGCCCGTATACACCTTCACCGAAGCGGCGTCGCCGTTGCCGTGCTCATTGCAAGCATAAATGATATAGGTGTGCATCCCTTGGGCCATTCCCTCATCGCTCACTGAGCAGTGCTGGCCGGGTGTAACGTCAACCAAGGTTTCAACCAATTGTCCGTCGCGGTAAACCTCTACCTTGGAGATAGATGCGAGGTTCTCGCCGCCGAACGTCAAGGTGGGCGCGTCAAATTCAACGGTAGCGGTCAAGGCTCCCTTCTCGCCAGGGGTTCCGACGAGGTTGGTGGAAGCCGCGGGGGAGTCGGCGGTAGCTCCAGCCACCATCTGCACGCTGCCAAGGTGAAGTACAACGCCGTTAATGGGGGTGATACAGTGGATACCTACCTTATAGGTATCGGTAGTTGGGGCGGTGAATGTGCCTGTGAGAGTTTGGTAATCACCCTCCTCCACGGTAAGCTCGGTGGAGGGGATAATCTCGAATGTCCAAGCGGAGGGGTCGCTCTCAGTGCCCATCTTCACCTCCAAGGTTTCGGGGAAGTAGTTGGTGGCGTTGTAGGCGGTCATGGTGAACGTGTACTGGCGTCCCTCCTCGAGGTCCATAGCGCCCGACAGGAGCCAATCGTCGTTGACTAGATTGGTGTAGGTGGGACACTGCACGTCGGTACTGTATGTCCACGTCATGCCGTCGTTGTTGGCATCGATAATGGTCCACGAGTTGAGGCAACCGTCGAAACTGAGGTCGTCGTTCCAGGGAAAGTCGAGCTTGGAGCCGAGTGTGAGCACGCGGGATTTGGTGGCAGCCGACTCAGCGTCGCCGTACACCTGCGTTACTTCGTAATAGAAGGTTTTGAGGGAGGTGGTGGAGAAGGTTTCGACCAATTTAGGCTCCGTTAGGCCGTCGAAGTGCACGCGGTCGGGGTAGCGCACTACGTTCCATGTGATTTCGCCCTCTTGGGGGATGATAGTGGAGTTGCTAAGGGCGTAAACAGGGGTCCACGAAAGCGTAACCTTGCCCGAGAAACGGCTGATGGTGGCTTCAACCTCTACCACTGCCTGGGGACGGGGATAGCCAACGTAAGCCGTAGTCTCTACCTTCGGCGACAGGCCGTAGACGTTGCTCAGCGTGAGGGTGAAGGTGTAATCATCGGATGCTGTCACCGAAATGGGGGTTTCAACGGTCGCTCCGGGGGTGGTGACACCTGTTGCGATCTCCTCGTCGTTGGCGGCGATGGTCCAGTTGACCGTTCCCGTGAGGGTCTCACCTCCGTAGCTCGACGCAGGCACCTTGAAGGTAGCGGTACCTTCATGGGAGCCAGTCTCAAAGCTTACCGCGAAATCGGTAGCGGCGGCAGGGGCTTGGTCATCGGCTTGCGGCACGGCCACTCGCAGCATGGTGATCTGGGTGTTGTAGGAGAAGTCGCCATCCCAAGTGGCTGCGCCAGTGGCGGTGTCCACCGAGTAGAGGGCCGTGTGGAAGTCGTCGGAGGTGCCAAGCGAGGCCGCCCACCAAAGGGTGCCTGTCTTGGGGTCAAAAGCCATCGACTGCACATAGCTGCTTGGGGTAACACCCGTGGAGCCAACCAACGTCTGCTCGCCAGTGGCCTTGTCGATCATATAAAGGTCGCCCTCGGTGTCGATAGCGTAGGGAGTGCCCATCGGGGAGATGGAGAAGGCGATGTAGCGGTGGTCGCAGGTGGCAATCTTGTTGCGGGACACAAGGGTGTAATCCACGGCGCCAAACTCACGTCCCTCGCCATCGGCTGTGGCGAAAATGCCGTAGATACGTCCCGAGGCCGGATCGTAGCAGGCTCCAGCGGGCGAGAACAGCTCCATGTCGTAGAGCGGAACCACCGACAACTGGGTCCACGGCTCGGTGGTGATGTCGTAGGTGTAGAGGTAGATGGTGGAATACCCCCACCCTGTCGTGTAATAATAGATGAAATAGAGACGCGTGTCGGTCCAGGCGCCACCCGAACTCATGTCGCACGTAGCCAACGACGTGTTTTCGAGCGAGTAGAGGTTGATGACGTCCTCGCCGTTTTGGAAGTAATGAAGGCCATAGGCAGCAGTGGAGGTGTCCCATGTGTCGGCATGGATCACCTGTCCCCAGAATGTCACCGGGGATGTTTCCGCCGCCTCAGCCCACAGGAAGCCGCCGAGGGCCATAGCCAAAGCCCATCGGCGTCCTGAGGTAAGTAAGTTCTTAAACATAAATTGTTGAATTAAGTACTATTTTTTAACTTGATGTAAATTATCGTTTTAGATTTTCACCTTGCGGCCATCGCCGGTGATGTAGATGCCGGGCTTGGGAGATCCTTTCACCAAGCGACCCATAAGGTCGTAGAGAGGACCTTCCACGGGGTTGCCGTCAACGTCGGTGAGATCGACGCCAGTGGAGTTGAAAGAGAAGAGGAACACCTTCACCTCGTTGCTCTCAAATGGGGTAAGGGCCGAGGAGTTGGAGTCTTCCTCATCGTCGAGAGCCGCAGTGGCAATCGTGGAGTAGTACTCGCCCACCACCTTGTAATAAGCGTACACCGAGTAGATACCCTTTTCCATGAAGGCGTCGCGCTCTTCATCGGTGAGGGTTACGTATTTATAAGTGTCCGGGATGTTGCCGGTAACACCACCCCCTACCTTTTCCCACTGGTTGGAGCCATCCAGGTGACGATAGAGACCGGAGTCGTTGGTGATCTCCACGCCATCACTCTTGTCGTAATAGATGCTCAGGTGGTGTCCGTAGGTCCATAAGTTGCCTTCCTTACTGTTAGAGCTGGATAACAACGAGAGGGTGCAAAGCAGGGACGGATCCTCTTGCAGCACCATCCAGTCGCTGGCGTTCCATTGCTGGCCGTCGGAGTTGGCGACGTACCATACGGGACGAATCTGAAGGCCGGTGTATTTAATCACGTCATTATACTTCATGGGCAGATAGCTGTAAAAGCGCAGGCCGTCCTTCCAAGTGACGGTAGCGGAGGCGTTGGAGGTGCTTTCGGGTGTCCAGCACTCGCCCTCATTAGTGGCGTGGAGCGTACTTGTGTAGCTTTTGGCCGAGGTGTAGGACAGGGGGTAGGTATAAAACCATTCCTCGTCGTAGGTTTCGTTCCATCCATCATACGTTCCAATCACGAAATTTGTGGCGTCGTTGTTGAAATACTTGGCCACATTGCTGACGGCGTCGGAGCTGACGGTGGCCTTGGCATAATTGTCCTTGTTCTCGTCCTGGTCGATCACGTAGCTGCGGCGCACGTTGACGTAGGATGAAGGGGCGCCCTCCACCGAGGTATATAAGCCCGATAGATTGGCTACATTGACCATGCCTCCAGTATACATTTGATACTGGTAGATGCCCATTTGCTTGTAGTGATAGGTCTCATCCTCGGTGATGGTTTCTCCCGATTCCTCATCCACAGTGATCAACTTGCTGAGCTGGGAGATGGTAATCTCGCCCTTGGAGGTGCCGTCGCTCATCTGGATGGAGTAGACATGAGAGTCCACGGGCAGGTAGGCGAACGTCACCTGGGTATTGTCCTCGTGGTAGGTGAATGTGTCGCCCAAGTAGGGATCTTTAACCGAATCCTTGTTCGTCAAGTAATCGCGGCACAAGTAGCCGAAGCCTGCCTTCTGGCCGGTGACCGTGGAGGAACTAAGCGACAGCTTGCTCTGAATCAGCGACCAATAAGCGTCTCTTACCGTCTGCGAGGACTCCAGCATCACCGTGGGAGCCGACCAAGAGATGGCGTCGCCGGTATAGCTGGGTGCGTCATACGCATATTGATGCCAAGTCAACCCATTGTCGGCATCCAGCGGCGGGGCCGAGACGGTCCATATCAACGTTGGGTTGGTGGCGTTGGCGTACGACCGCTCGTATTTCAAGATTGGATAAGGAACCGGATAGGGGGCGATACCGGCAGCGGCTCCGTTAAGGTTGCCGTAACCTGCACTCTCACCCCAAGTGATAACAGGCTGAAGGCGTATCTGATGGCATATGGTCCCGTCAATGAGTTTGTCGTTGTCGTAACTGTCGAGCACCCACTTGCTGCTCACGTTGAAAAGCTGCCAGTCGTAATTGCGCGAGGTTGAGGAATCCTCTATCCAAGCCAAGAACCATAGCTTCTGAGTGCCGTCAACGAGGTCGTTAACCACAGGGTTGCCCGAAACGCGGAACAGATCGCCGCCAAACTGCTCCCCGTCCTGGTCGGACAGTTCATAGTAGTATTGTAGAATCGTGCCCTGCGAACCTGCCTCTTTTTCCGTGTAGGTGAAGAATCGGCGGTTGAAGAAAATCATCGAGCTGGCTACCTCTGATGAGGGACGGAAAACCCCGATTTCGGGACGTGTCACCACCGTCTGTTTCGAGCCGGCCGTGTAGTCGTTCTGGGTGTTGGCCTTACTGTCATCCTTGGAGAAGAATTCCGTCCAGAAGGGATCGCCGCTGAGGAAGCAAGAGAAATTTCTGCTGTACTCGGCTGAGGAGGAGTCGATGGTCTCGGTGTCGGTGGGCAGCAAAAGCAGCGAAGTGTTGGCAGCGGGTGTGGCCGAGGCTAAAAGGGAAGAATACTGGTAATCGGTCCAGGCGAACAACAATACCGGGTCGTCGGGGTAATGCTCTGCCTCCTCGTTGGTATTCTGGCGTATATCGGAGGGCTTACCTACGGAGTCGTCAAACGACACGCAATAGATATTGTTGTAGGGTGTCACCTCGTGGGCCACAAGATCGATGGTGGTGTAGCAAGGAGCGTTATAGCCACCTTCTTGCTCATAGTGGTTCACTGCATTAGTTTTATGACCGAGGTAGCGGAAGGTGATTCGCGACGTGTCGCCTTGGGGAATCCAAATGCCGAAATATTTGTCACCGGCGGTGTTGGCGATGGCGAAGATGCCGTTAAGGTCGCTATCGGGAACGCCCACCACATCTTCGTCGTCACATCGTGGGCGGCTAAAGCTTGTGGCTCCCCACGTTACAGGGTCCACAGCAAACCATGTGCCTTTTACCCAGTCAACATCGGAGTTCACTCCGCAATGCTCGTAATACTCGCTCTTATAGGTGTCGGGGAAGGTCTCCTCGCCTGTGAAATGAGTGCCGCACGTCTTGAGATGATGACACGCCACTTTATTGTCGCTGAGGTTGAACACCCACACGTATTCGTCAGCGAACAGGAACACCTCGTCGGTGCCGTCCACCGTGCCGTTATAGGGGTTGTTGGCATCGAAAGTCACGAGGTCGAAGGTGGTGGCAAAGATGTCGTTGCGACGACGAGCCGAGCCGGTGTTGTCGCCAGTGCCCGCTATGTTACTGGGCATTTCCGTAAGGTAGCCACACATGAAAAATTTGCTCTCAATTGGGCATAACATCAGAGGATGCTTGACGCAATCGGTGGATTGGGTGTCAACAAAGTCATTATCCCAGTCGATACGCCAAGTGAAGTCGGGAGCAGGGTTGGATGCACGGTCGTTGTTGTCGCGGCACACAAACACGTCGAAAACCACATTGTAAACGCTTTGGAATGGGATATTGGTAGGCTCGTTGTCTTCTACCTTGCGGATAAAGCGCACCGACAGCACGGCTTGTTTGCCTTGATACTTTATCGGGTAGGTGTAGTGGTAGACAGAGCCGACGGTCGCCCAGTCCTCAGCGGGATCGGTCGAGGACGGATCGGAGGGGACAAGATAGTTGGAATCGACGTTATACTCCAGGCTCAGATCGGGTTTGCCGGTGGATTCGCGGTGCTTGCCCCACATGATAACGTTATCGCTCGATTCCAGAATCACTGGGTCGGTACCGAGCACCGGTTGGCCCGTGGTAAGCGTGGCTGGATCAACCCCCAGCACATTATGCACATATGGTCGACGCAGGTAGTCGCCACCCCAATCCTCAGCAAGCGCCACTCCCGGGCACAACAATCCCCAAAGTGTCACATATATAAAGTTATGAATTATAATGTTATGAATTCTCTTCTTCATATTCTTCCAGATTACAATCATTTAATTGTGCACTGTGCATTATGCACTATGCACTATGCATTATGCACTGTGTCTTAAATTCCTCCTTGGTTGGTTTCCACAGCCCAGTTCTTCCATGATCCGTTGAGAACGGCGTTAACCAGCCCTCCCTCGTAAAGGAGGTAATAGGTAGTGCCAGTACCGACGTGGCTTTGGGTCATGCCGGTGTAGCGGACGCCGCGGAAGTAGCCCGAACCGCTGAAAGCCGACTTGGCCGACTCATAGTTGCAGAACGGCACCACCTCGTCGCCCACGCTGTGGAAACAGATCATGGGAAGCGTGGGTGTCCAATCCTTGGTGAGGTTGTTAAGCTCGAGGGCCTTGGCTAGGGCCACGTAAGGCTTGGCCTCGGAGCGGGTCATGCTTTGGCCCGTGAAGTATTTGTAAAGCCCTGGAACTACCATCTTCTCGAAGGTGCACACGCCATCCGCGTTGGTCAGGCAGTTGTCGTGAGCCGTAGAATAGGCCTTTATACGGTCGTTGATGTCGTCGGTGGTATACGCCTTGGAAGCGATGTCGTCCAATGCCCCGGAGGCCACCAAATCGGTGCTCATAAACGAGTCGGCTGTATACTTACCCTTGATATAGGGGTTGGCGTCCACCATTCCCTTGATAATCAGAGGAAGCACGCAAGGCATGTTCACCTTGTTCTCTTCCACATATTTCATCATGTGGGTGAGAGGGTCATAAGGACCGTCGCCGCACACCGAGCCAAGGTAATGGTAGGTGTCGGCAAGTCCATGGGTCTCGATATATTTGTGCACGGCCATCGACACTGAGCCACCCTGGGAGTAACCAACCGAGATACTATTAAGATTCGAGCAGTCGTTGCCGGTTGCGCCCTTGCATACCGAGATTCCGGCGGCGATACCGTCGAGCACCTGGCGTGCCGTCACGCTCTGGTAGAGATAAGGATGTGCGCGGTCAACCGTCTCGCCATAGCCCTCGTAGTCGGGGATGATAACCAGCGACTGCGTGGAGTTGCGGTGGGCGTGCAGCGCCAACATACCCACGTCGGTGGCCAACGCCTTGGCGCCCGAGATGCCGTCGGCAAGCCAAGCGGGGAAATTGGACGGTGCTTCCTTGTCGGAGCAGATGGTCACATGGCAACCTATGATGATGTTTTTGGGCATAGAGTAGATATCAACCAGACCTATCGTTAGACGCGGATAAACCACTACGCCTGAAAGCCACACGCGTTGCCCGGAGGCATCGACCGATGTATAGGTGTAGCGGGTGGCCTTGATACCAAGAAGCACCTCCTCGACTGTGTTAGCGCCATATTCGTCGGCTGCCTCCTCCTTGGCCTCAGGAATGGAGGCCAGCTGGTCATCGAGCCATTGGTTCCACAGGTCGGCGTCGTCGGCGTTGCCGCCGGTATGGGCCTCGACGAGGCGACTGAGGTATTCTTCAAGCTCTATATCCTCGGATTCGCCCGCGGTGACCTGCACGTTGTCTATGGTGTAGGGCATGCCGGCGTCGTAGTCGCCAGCATCGGCCGCATCGGCCTTGGGGTCGAAGGTAATTTCTTCATTGTCATCCTTGTCACCCGATGAGGGGTCGTCGTCGGAGCAAGAGGCCAAGGCCACGCTCACTAAGGCTGCAAATAGTAATGTTCTGAATTTCATAAATAATTGGTTTATTGCGATTCATACTTTATAAATTCTCTTGGAGAGGCCAAGCACAGGTTGTCGAACAACGTGCCGTTGGACACCTGCACGTGGGAACCAAGCGTGTGGGTAACCAGGTAGGAGTACAGGTCCTTGTAGGTACCGTCAGGCTTGGTGGAGAGGAAGGAAACAAGGTTGTTGCTGAAACGGTCGCTCAGGTAAGTGGCCATCTCCAGCGAGTAGCAATCGGCGAACGACTGCTCATATGACGCCGCGCTGCTCAACGCCAACGCCCCAGGGATTCCCTCAGCCTGCAGCAGCATATTCTGGGAGTAGCACGGCTCAAACATCATCAGCAACTTACGGAAACTCATCCCCTCTATCGCTCCTCGCAACTCCTGGGCGGTGAAGTAGTCGTCGGAGAGCCAATTGAATGCGCTATTCTTGCTGCCGTGGCCGCTCCAGAACAGCAGCACGTTGGTCCTGGCGTCACTCTCCACCACTACCGGCAGGCGATCGCTACGGTTGCCCAGGAGGATGTCGCGGATGTCGCTCGTGGTGATTTGGGAGCTGACGTAGTCGATTTCCAAGTCGCGGTAGAGGTTGTCGCCATCCGCGCTTGCCCTCACCTCGCCCGGGTGGATGTTGCGGGCGTTGTAAGCCAGGTCATCGGCTATAATCAGGATGATATGGTCGTCGGGGAAGCCGTTGCGCTTCAGAAGCTGGTAGACGTTGAGCACGTCGGCCTGATGGCGGTAATTGCGCCAATCCTGCGAGCCTTGCACCAGCACCGCCCACTGGGATTGCAGGGGCAGATACTCGGTGGACGAGCCTTGGTCGGGGATGGTGATCTGCTGGCGCGCTTGCCAGTTCCACGAGGCGAGGGTGGCCTCAGTGCGGTTGCCGCCATCGGTGCTCATGTAGTCGATCGGCACCAGCGTGCCGTCGTATACTGTCCAATGGACATAGGCGCTGCTGATAAGGGAGGTGTAAGCCTCGCTGTCGAAGCGTAGCACGCCACTCGCGCCTATCATCTTGCTGCACTTTCCATTACGCAGGCTATACATCTGCCACACCATATCGCCCTCGCTCCATACGGTCGCCTCCTCAGTGCCCTCCGAGGTGATGCGGCGGAGGATCTCGTTGATGTCGGTTTCACCTGTGGCATGGTGCACCGTTGCGGCAAAACCGGCCAGCAGCATGGCGTCGTAAAGCTGGGCCTCCACGCCCGAGAGGTTTCGCCCGAAATGCTCCTCATAAGCCACTTGGAAGCCGGTGGTGGGGTCGGCATACTGCGCCACGCCCTCTATGCCCTCGGCCAAGTCGCCAAGGCCGGGAAGCGAGGCTGTCAGAGCGGCATCGGAGAACAGCAAGCGGGGGCACTTGTCGCCCAACGCCTGACGCACCTGTAGCACCGTCCTAGTTTCCTCAAGCGTCTGCGTGACGCAGATGGCACAGTCGGCGCCACTGGAGAGCGCGGCTCGCGCCCGGCTCTCCAGCTCGCCTGTGTTGGTGTATTCCTCTATAGCGGAGATAGATAGGCCAATTTCAGTGCCCACGAAGGGGATCCAGTCCTCGAACGTCTTGCCGTAGACGTCAGTGGGCACCAGCAGACTGATGCTCCTGGCACCGGCTCCCCATGCCTTGGACAGCAGCGCCTCGCATTGACTGACGTCGGTTTCGCATAACGTCCACAGGAACGGCTTGCGGTGCACCGTGCCGGCCGTGCCCACCGAGTAGCGTCGAATCACATCCTCGCTCGACGCACCCGGTGAGATCAACGGTTTGTCGTAGCGGGCGAACGGTGTAGCCATCAACTCTACGGAGGTGCTACGCATCGGCCCGATCACGCATAGCAGGTCGTTCCTTGCCGCCAACACGCTCGCCAGTGAGGAAAGATCCTCGGTGTCCTCGTCATACCATTCCAGCTGCAAGGCCACGGCAGTGCTGTCGCCCGTTACCATAGCCATGGACATTTGGCCGTCGAGGAGCAACTCCGTGGCCCAATTGGCCGTTTGCTCGAATCGTTCCTTGAAAGCAGCGTCCTCGCTCAACGGCATCACAATGGCCACTCGGCAGGTATCGACCTTGACACTCGAGTAATGACGCTCCACCACGTCGCCGTCCTTGCACGACACCCCCACGCCGCCCAACAGGGCGACAATCACAAGGGGCAATATGCGTAGCAAGGTTTTCATCGACCGAGGTATTGTTTCTCTTTTTGAATCGCCAGATCCTTTGTTTGTTCGGTTACGGAAAAGAGAAGTGATTGGTAATCAGCGGATATTACCAAGGAGCAATAACCCGATTCCAATCCGTACACCTGATGTGGCTCCTGTTCCTCCCCCCTAGCCCATCGGCCGATCCAATCCTGGATTGCCGAGGCGAAATTTTTGGTCATCGACATGGGCACGCGAGCCGAATATGGGCGCATGTCGGCATTGATCCCTACGGTGTAGAACGACCCAGCGTATTCGCGGTTGTAACGGGTCAACCCCTGCGCTACCTCAGCGCAAAGAGGCACCACCATTTGGCAGCTTTCATCCAGCGTATAAGCCAAGCGATAGGTGGAATCGGCCAGGTTGTAGCCGCCGTTCCTCGACAAAGCGATGGTAGAGGAGATCACCTTCCGGCTGGCGTCGCTCAACCCCTGCCGGAAGCCCTGCACAACGTCCGGGGAGTCGTCGCCCACAAGGACCACGTTCGCCACGTCGGTCATCGCTTCGGCAACTGAGCTACCCGCCTGATAAGCGGCTCCGTAGAGGCAGAAGCTCATGGTGTTGACCGCAAGGGTCGTGTCGTTGCTCTCTACGACCAGGTGAGTGACGCGGGGATTCTCAGTTAACAAATTGTCTAACGATTTATAGATTGGCTCGTAATTGTCGTTGCACCAAACGATTAACGTGCGTGAATCATCATAGTCCATATTTTGCGTCCAAAGCAGTATCTCTATCTGGTCCCTCAGAGAAAGATGGGAGGTGTCACTCAGCAATTCCAGTTGGAGCCACAGGTCGTTGGCCCTTGCCGCGGCGGCAACCCCGCGGTAGATTTCGTCGTTGTAGGTGAGATCGCCCAATTGCTCGCTGGAGTACACGAAAACGACGGCGTCGCGGTCGTCGTTGACCACCGAGTCGTCGACCCACACGGTGTCGCCATCCTTGGTGCAAGAGCTCGCCAAAACGGCCATGCTTGCCAGAACCAACAATCTACCCTTAGTCCACATTTCCCATAAAGATATCAGGCGCACCCGTCGGTCCATTCTCACGGCACTCCACGCATCGTCGACCAACGCTTGTTTCACCGTAAGACGACCTACCGAAGACCTTTGGCCACATTTATGGCAAAAGTCCCCGTGAAGCTCGGTTCCGCAATTAAGGCAATGACTCATCGAATAGGCAAGAGTATTTGCGTTGTGTTTAATCCTATGAATCCTGATAGGTTGAATCCTAATTGGTTGACAATACAAAATTACAAGGCTTGGGGAAAACGATTGCAAGCGGGGTTATTGAGTAATTGATAGACAATGCCCAAACTGGGGACAAAAAGGAGGTGCTTTAACACTCATCTATCGTTTTGTCTATCGAATGTTAATCGTTTTGTCCACCGAAAAAAGTAAATTTGCATTACAAAATAGACATATGAAATATCTACCGATTATCACAATTCTGCTTGTTGTCGCCGCTTGCTCTCGCCCCGATGCCGGGGATGACGCGCAAAGCGATTTGACACGGCAATGCGACTCGCTCGTGGGGAAATTCAACCAATTCCAGGCCGAGTGCGACCCCATGGGCGCCGTCGCGTGGCTCGAGGGCTTGATGCAGAATCCCCCAAAGGGTTTGCGCCACGACGTGGAGGTGATTTACGCCTATGCCCTGTCGCGCGTCGACTCGCTGGAGAGCGCCGAAGCACACATGACCCATGCGCTGTCGATACCGATGGAGAATCCCGACGACCAACGCCTGTTTCGCGACTACGCTTACGCGGCAGCCACGTTCTTCCCCGATATCGCCCACGAGGACGATGTGATAGACTGGGCCAAAAACGGATTAGACTGCGCCTTGCGTTGCGGCAATCCTCCAGGCACTGATTACCTGCGGGCCATGCTCGCCGACATATATAAACGCAAGGGGCGCGTGGTGGAAGCCATCGCCCTACTCAACGACGCGCTCACCCAGAGCCGCGAGCGGGGTGACACCACGGCCATCGTGAGCGCCCTCAACAGTCTGGCCCAACTCTACGCCGAATGGGGGCTACCTTCCGAGGCCGACATTTACGCCACCGAGGGAGCCGTGCTCACCCTCGCCGGAGGGGTAAAGCATCCGATAATCGCCACCGAGGCCCTTACCGTGAAAGCCCACTGCGCTGTTGAGCTGGATCAAGAAGAGGCGGGGCGATACCTCGCTTCGGCTGATTCACTGGCGGTCAACCTCCCCTACAACATGGGCCAAGAGGATATTGACTTGATATTCGCCCGTTACCAAGGCGGTCAAGAGGCAGTGGAGCGCATCAAGCGGTTTGTCACCCAGGCCTCTCCCTACAAAGCGGTGGACGGTTGGCTGGCGTTGGCCATGCTCTACAAATCAGCCGGCGACCGCGTCAACGAGTCGGTAGCTTTGGATAGCCTCTGCTCCAAGATCGGCATGTTGAGCAACAAGGTGAGAATCTCCTCGGGCACCTGGAATTTCGCCATCGGCGAATGCGCTCTCCTAGGCAATAGCGGACAATTGGCCACATTGGGACGCTTGTTAGCAGCCGACACACTCGGCACGGTCGACGATTACACCCGTCAATGCCTGTGGGAGAACGTGTTGCGAGAGCAAGCCCTCACCCACGATATGGAGATGAAGGCAGTATCGGCAGAGAAAAGTCTGCACACCACCCGCATGTGGCTGGCCATCGTCGCCGCCATATTGGCAATCGTCGTGTGCTTTGTGCTGATATGGTGGCTACGCAAGCGCTACCAACGTCGCCAAGAGGAGTTGAGCTCCCAGCTCATGGAGGCCATGCGCAACGCCGACGAGGAACGCCGACGCGCCGAAAACATGATCGTGGAGCCTGAATCCCTTGGCATGATACGCCAACTTACCCCCTCGTTGCTTATCGAGAAGGGGGAGATGGAATTTCGCGAACAGTTCATGCGCCTGTACCCGCGATTCTTGATTTCGTTGCCAAAATTGTCGCACCGCGACGAGCTCCTGTGCATGCTCATCGCCTTGGAGGTTGACGCCCACCGTTGCGCCCAGTTGCTGGCCATCACCAAGGCTTCGGTCAACACCGCCCGCTACCGACTGCGCCGCAAGCTCAACCTTCCCACCGACCTCTCCCTCGACGATTACATTCGCGAGCACCTCTATTGAGCGAGGTCGACGGCGTTGTCGATGAGCGCATTTCCTCGGGTATCTCCTTGCAGTAAGCGGCGGCCATTGGCCCGGGGATAGTCATTCTCGAGTAGTCAGTAGGCCTTTTCGTGGACGCCGGCGACGGCGCGGCCCGACGGATCGTTGAGTTTCTGGAACGACGCGTCCCAAGCCAGAGCCTCGGCCGTCGAGCAGGCCACCGACGGCACCGACGGCACGCATGCGGCTGCCGTGGCCGACGGGAAATGCTCCTCGAATATCGTGCGATAATAGTACTCCTCCTTGTTCATGGGCGTGTTCACCGGGAAACGGCGATGGGCGTTGCGCATCATCTCGTCGGTCACTTGCGACGCTGTAATCTCCTTGAGCGAGTCGATCCAGGAGTACCCTACCCCGTCGCTAAACTGCTCCTTCTGGCGCCAGCATATCTCCTGGGGCAGCAGGTCCTCAAATGCCTTGCGGAGCACCCACTTCTCCATCTTGCCGTCGCGGGCCATCTTGTCGGCCGGATTGATGCGCATGGCCACGTCGAGAAACTCTTTGTCCAAGAAAGGCACGCGCCCCTCAACGCCCCAAGCCGACAGCGCCTTGTTGGCTCGCAGGCAATCGTAAAGATGCAGCTTGGAGAGCTTGCGCACAGTCTCCTCGTGGAACGCCTGGGCCGACGGCGCCTTGTGGAAGTAGAGATAACCGCCGAAGATCTCGTCGGCACCCTCGCCCGAGAGCACCATCTTGATACCCATCGACTTGATCACGCGCGCCAGCAGGTACATCGGCGTGGAGGCACGCACGGTTGTCACATCGTAAGTCTCCAGGTAATATATCACGTCGCGGATGGCGTCCAAGCCTTCCTGCACGGTGTAGTTGATTTCGTGGTGCACGGTGCCGATATGCTCGGCCACTTTGCGCGCGGCCACAAGGTCGGGAGCGCCCTTCAAGCCCACCGCAAATGAGTGCAATCGGGGCCACCAAGCCTCTTCCTTGCCCGCCTCCTCAATACGCATCGGAGCGTATTTGGCGGCAACAGCCGAGATAATCGACGAGTCAAGACCACCCGACAGCAACACCCCGTAAGGCACGTCGCTCATCAACTGTCGTTTTACCGCGGCCTCCAAGGCCTCGCGCAACTCGGGGATCGACGTGGGGTTATCCTTGACGGCTTCGTAGCTTTCCCAGTCGCGGTGGTACCAGCGGGTAATCTCTCCCGTGGCGCTGTCGTAGACGTGTCCCGGCAAAAACGGCTCTATCACGTCGCACACCCCCTCCATGGCCTTGATCTCGCTCGCGAAATAGCGATGCCCCTCGCGGTCACTGCCCATATACAAGGGGATCACACCGATCGGGTCGCGTGCCACAATATATCGGTCGGCCTCAGCGTCGTACAGGGCGAACGCGAAGATGCCGTTGAGCTCCTCCAGGAAATCCGGGCCTTTGTCGCGATACAGGGCCAAAATCACCTCGCAGTCGCTGCCAGTGAGAAACTCATATTTCCCCTCGTAGCGCTTGCGTATATCACGGTGGTTGTAAATCTCGCCATTCACAGCCAGTATCACTTTACCGTCGGCGGTTTTCAACGGTTGACCTCCCGACTCAGGGTCAACAATCGACAGGCGCTCATGGGCCAATATCGCGTCGTGGCCACACCATATACCCGACCAGTCGGGACCGCGGTGACGAATTTTCTTGGACATCTTAAGCACCTCGGGACGTAGACGTTGGACGTCTCCCTCGGCTTCAAACATAGCGACTATGCCACACATTTTTCTAATATTTTTGAGTTTTTATTTACAATTTGCTCGCAAAATTACACATTTACTCACAATTTGCAAAATATTCGCCCAAAATATGTGATAAAATTTACATCCAAATTTACATCCACCCAAGCCCCTCATCCCGTAGTTCACTGTTTATTAGCACAATCAAATATTTTTACGTATCTTTGCGACCAGAAACAATCTACCCTGAAACAACTTAAATCTAACTTATCACACAGTTATGCTTACCGATAACCTGCGACGCTCGCTGAGCGCCCTTTCGTTGACGCTAGTTTCCTCAGCCGCAACCGCGTGGGCCTTCGACAAGGCCGATTTCCTGATTAGCCCGGAGGCCCAAACGGCCGAGAGTGGCGAGACTATCTACTATCAAGGTCACAGCTACACCGCTGGCACGACGGCTTTCGCCACGCTAGCCGAGGTGGAGGCCGCAGGAGCCCAGGAGGGTTGCACCGTGGCGTTCGCCCCGGGCACTTGGTCGTCGGCATTCAGTGTCAACACCAAGGGGATGACGCTGCTTGGCGCCAACGCGTGGATCGACTCTCGGGCATGCGACCGTGGCTCAGCCTCCATCATCACCGCCAACGTGAAGGTCAACGCCTCGGGCGTCACCATCAACGGTTTCGACTTCACCGGAGGTGGCCGCGTGACCAACACCACCTGCTCCTCCGAGAGCCCGTTGGAGGGGTTCACATTCATCTTCAACAAGGCTTACGCGACGACATTCGGCCGCGCCAACACCAAGGCCGTGGTAAAGCTAGGCACCATCTACAGCGACGCCACGGCTACCACAGCCGCGGCGCAATGCCAAGTGAAAGACGTGACAATCGCCCACAACACATTCGCCTCCGATGAGCCTAACCACCACGTGCTCATCGCCGGAGCCTTTGGCGCCACCACAATCGAGGACAACCGATTCAATACCGGTGGGCAACCCCTGAGAATGGACAACTCCTCGGGCGATGTGTCGATTCGTCACAATTCGTTCAAGAACATTGGCCAGCAAGCCATCGACGCCGGCGCGTCGGGAAATCCCGGCGACTTCTGTCTGTCGTTCAACCGTTGCGGCTACACGGCCTCCACTTTCGACATCGTCAGCAACGATTTCGCCGCCAACACGGGCCAGGGCACGCTCTATCCCATGATACGCTTCTTTCCCGGCGACGGCACCAACATGGTCACCCCCGACGACTCGCGGGTCAACATCAACTGGAACGATTTCCGCAAGAAGAAACCGATGCTGTACGCCGACGGCGCCCAGTCCTACAACTATATTTATTATGTGAACAAGGGGCACGGCACCCTGGTGAGCGACGTGCGCTTCAACCAATGTGACACTACCAACTATTGCTACGGTTTCGTGCCTTTGGAGCCGATGTCGACCGCCAACGCCACCACCTACCGCGTATACGCCGACCAATCCTCACTGCTCAAGCCCAGCTCGGCCACAGTCAAGGGATGGTACAAGCAGAACGTGGCCATCGGCGACGTAACCGTTATGCAAAGCTTCGATATCGACCCCGTGACCGGTGACTTGTACTTCATCCAAGTGCGCTCGGGATCATCGTCGCTCAGCAGCGATCCCAAGCCGTTGATCGTTAGCCGCGTGCCCGCCGACGGCTCGTCGGTTGAGAAGATGACCATGTGCTGGTCGGGCCACGGCACCAACATGAAGATCGCCCGCGTCGACGGCCGAGTGTACATCTTCACCGGCGGAGCCGCCACCCTAAATTCCTCCGGCTCGGAAACCGTGTCGCAGAAATGCATGTGGTTCCCCTTCGTGGCCGGCGCCACCATCGACGGCCGCGAAACGTCGTTCACCTACGGAGGCACCACCTATCCCCTCTCATTCTTCGACTGGGACAAGGGCACCAACGAGTACCCCGCCATTGACGAGGCCAACCGCCTGTTCTGCTCACGCGTCTACACCAAGACCGACGGGGTGGTATACAACTGGTACGGGGTGTACGACCTCGACGACGTGCTCGCCAACGGCTCCGACGCCACCCGCCTGGCCTACGTCAAACTCACCCGGGGCGACAACCCCACATCGGTCACCGAGGACAACGGTTACAACACCTGGGACCACCAAGGTTACACTATCAACGGCGACTACCTTTACATAATGGAGGGTATCTCGGCCGGCTCGACCGGCACCAGCGGCGACCAAGTGTCGATCGACGGCAAGCCCACCGTGTTTGTCCACATCTATAATTGGCGCACCAACCAGTTCGTCTACCGCAAGCAATTGACCGCCTCGGGCATCATCAACCAGTCGTTCGGCGAGGTGGAGGGCTGCACCGTGCGCCGCCTCGCGGGCGAGGAACACGCTTCGTTCTACGTGGCATTCGCCAACGGATCGTCAGGCGCCCGCAAAATGAACATCTACAAATACGGCATGGACGACACCTCGGTTTACACCAAGGTGGAGACGCCCGTGATCTCCACCGACGTCACCTCCTTGACGTGGGAGGTGGACAACACCACGGCCGTCACCAAGGAGATCGCGGCCACTTACGAGAATCTCGTGGGCTACGTCCACCCCGTCATCTCGGGCCCCGACCAGCAATACTTCACCGTCACCACCACGGCCAACGTCACCCCCTATAAGCGCTCATCCACCGTAAAGGTGAAATTCAAAGCCTCCAAAACGCAAGAAAGCTACACCGCCTACCTGCGACTGTCATCGCCCATGGCCACCGACGTGATCATCCCCTTGACAGCCTACAACTCAGCCGCCATCACCGGCGTGGAATCCATCACAACTACGCCCGATCTCTCCCCCACCCCTGTAGAATACTACAATCTCCAGGGCATCCGCATCACCAACCCCCAGCCAGGCCAAATCCTCATCCGCCGCCAAGGAACCAACGCCACTAAGATTAGGTATTAGGGATTAGGGATTAAGGCCGTTCGGCTTGCCGAACACCTCCTCTCAATTAACCTCTCAAGAACCCTTAAGCGTCTTATTTTGTTATACTAGAAAGGGAGCCAGTGGCCGCGCCGCTGGCTCCCTAACAACTAAAAACTAACAACTAAAAACTAACAACTAAAAACTAACAACTAAAACTATAACCCTATACAACCATGGACGTACATGAACTGATGAAAGGCCACGTTGCGGGACTAGTAGAGTTCTACGACAACTCCTCAGCCTGTGACCAAGCCAACAAAATCACCGAAGAGGTTAAACAAATCCTGGGACCCGATTCCCCCGTGTTCCGTATCAACATCGAGGAGAATCCCCGCGAGGTATCGCTCGTGAAACTCGAAACCATCCCCACGATCATCATCTACCGTAACGGCCGAGAGGAATGGCGCATTACCAGCGACTTCCCGGCCGCCAAAGTGCTTGCCGAGCGCCTCCACAGCTCCGACCAGCCTCCGGGCGCCATCAACCCCCTCAAAGGCCGTCCTCGCGACTGGTAACCCCCATCAAGCCACCGTGCCCCCCCTTTGCGCCACCGTGCCCCGCGGTTTGCCGCGGTGGCTATTATTTTAAGCAAATTTTGCTAAAAATTTTTTGCAGCACCGTATAAAACCCTTAAATTTGCCTATTCAACCAATAACCAAAAACACCATCTCCTTATGGACAATCAAGAATTAGTGAAGCAGGTGACCGCGAAAGCCCAGCAGTGGCTCTCCGACGCTTACGACGACGAGACCCGCGCCGAAGTGCGCCGTATGCTCGACAACGATGATAAAACCGAGTTGATTGAGTCGTTCTACAAGGACCTCGAATTCGGCACCGGTGGCCTCCGCGGCATCATGGGCGCCGGAACCAACCGCATGAATATCTACACCGTGGGCGCTGCCACACAGGGCCTCGCCAACTACCTCAAGGAGGCCTTCAAGGACCTGCCCGAGATTTCGGTAGTCGTAGGCCACGACGTGCGCAACAACTCCCGCCACTTCGCCGAAATCGTTGCCGACATCTTCTCGGCAAACGGCATCAAGGCTTATCTGTTCGACTCATTCCGCCCCACCCCCGAGCTTTCATTCGCAATCCGTCACCTTGGTTGCCAGAGCGGCGTAAACATCACCGCCTCCCACAACCCCAAGGAGTACAACGGCTATAAGGCCTACTGGAGCGACGGCGCCCAGATCATCGCCCCCCACGACGTCAACATCATCAACAACGTCGAGAAAATCAAGGACGTGAGCGAGATCAAGTTCAAGGGCAACCCCGACAAGATCCAAATCATCGGCAAGGAAGTCGACGACGCCTTCCTCACCGCCATCAAGGGCCTCTCGCTGAGCCCCGACGCCATCAAGCGCCACCACGACCTGAAGATCGTCTACACCCCTATCCACGGCACAGGCGTGAAGATGATCCCCGAGTCGCTAGCCAACTACGGCTTCACCAACATCATCCACGTGCCCGAGCAGGACATCCCCGACGGCAACTTCCCCACCGTCGTTTCGCCTAACCCCGAGGTCCCCTCGGCTATGGCTATGGCTATCGCCAAGGCTAAAGAGGTGAACGCCGACCTGATCGTGGCCTCCGACCCCGACGCCGACCGTATCGGCTGCGTCATCCGCGACAACAACGGCGAGTACCAGCTCATCAACGGCAACCAAATCGTGATGATCCTCCTCTGCTACATCATCACCCGCAACGTCGAGCTCGGCCGATTGAAACCCTCCGACTACATCGTCAAGACCATCGTAACCACCGAGACCATCAAGTCGATCGCCGACAAGAACAACGTAAAGATGTTCGACTGCTACACCGGCTTCAAGTGGATCGCCGCCGTGATCCGCGACCATGAGGGCACTGCCCGCTACCTCGGTGGCGGTGAGGAGAGCTACGGTTTCCTCGCCGAGGACTTCGCCCGCGACAAGGACGCCGTTTCAGCCATCTCGCTGATGGCCGAGGTGTGCGCATGGGCCAAGGACAAGAACCTCGACTTCATGGGCATGCTCCAGGACATCTACCTCAAATACGGCTTCAGCCACGAGGAAGGTATCTCCGTCGTTCGTCCCGGCAAGACCGGTGCCGAGGAGATTCAGGCCATGATGAAGAATTTCCGCGAGAACCCGCCCAAAACCCTCGGCGGCTCCCCTGTTACACTCATCAAGGACTACGCCGACCTCAACGTCACCCACGCCGACGGCACCGTCACCAAGATGGACATGCCCGCTACATCCAACGTGCTCCAGTTCTTCACCGAGGACGGCTCCAAGATCTCGGTTCGCCCCTCCGGCACCGAGCCCAAGATCAAGTTCTACATGGAGGTGAAGGCCCCCATGCCCACCGTTGCCGACTACGACAAGGCCAACGCCGACGCCAAGGCCAAGATCGAAGCCCTCAAGCACGACCTAGGCATCTAATAAATACTACCTATTGAAATCTCAATTTCATTAAGGATAATTTTCGACTACGAATTTAACGAATTATACGAATTTCCCCATCGCGGGCAAAATTCGTATAATTCGTTACGCTTTAGCGTATTAAAAGCCCTTAATATAATTCGTTAAATTCGTGTAATTTTTATTCATGTCCTATGCAGAAGCTATTCCGATCGCTTGAGATATTCCAATCGGCCGCCCTGTGCGACGCCCGTCGCCGCATGTCGTGGACCGAGTTCGAGACCCACTTCATTGTCACCGCCACCGCCCACGCCAACGACCTCGGTATCGGCTACTTCCACCTCCTACCCGAGGATCTCGGCTGGGTACTCTCGCGCATGTCCATAAAGGTGCACCGTTGGCCCACAATCAACGACCGCCTATGGGTGGATTCCTGGGTCGTCTCGTTCAACCGCTTCATGAGCCGACGCGACTTCCGCATGGTCGACGCCGAGGGCAACGTGCTGGCCGAGGCTTGTAGCGTGTGGGTGTGCATCAACCTGACCACCCGTCGCCCCTCCGCGCGTCAGTGGCCCGAGGAGTGCCTTGGCGCCGACGCCCAAACATCTCCCGAATTGGGCGACTTCCCCCGTCTTGGAGCAATCGAAAACCCCTGCCATATCCAAATCGTCGACTGGGCATATCGCGACATCGATTTTTACGGGCACGTCAACTCGGCGCGCTACGTCGAGCATCTCGTCGACGCCATCCACGCCTACTGCCGAGCCAACGACAACGCCTGCGACGATTTCGACAACCTCACCCGCATGGATATCTCCTACCTACACGAGGCCCGATTGGGCGACTCGGCCGTGTTGCGCCTCGCCGAATACGAGACCGAACCCTCCGCCGACCATCCCGACCGCCACGGTAAGGAGGCCGACTTCGAGATCCTCCTCGGCGACGGCACCCCCATCTGCCGCGCCCGCTTCTCCTAGCCTAGGCAGGAAGCCAAGACGGCCATCCCGCGCATCAGCCACCGAAACCGTCTGGCTAATCTCCCGGCTCCCCACCCAATAAGAAACTCTAAATGGAACAAGAATCCACTTGTCGTTTAACATTTTTTGTGGAACGGAGCCTTATTTCAGGCGGAAGGCATAGGAGAGGGTGGCTTGGACCGAGATGCCGCGCGAGGCGTTGAACACGTCGGTCTTGTGATCGGGGAAGATGTTGCCCAAGCCATAGTAGAAGCGAGCCTCGATCCCCACTGCCTGGCGACGCTTGAACGCCCATTCGGCGCCCAATCCGGCTGAGATGCCATAGTCGAATTTGTTCTTGATCTCCATCGCCATCTGCTCGTTGGTGCGGTTCTCGATGGGGAAGTCGGGGATGGAGGTGATGTTGTTGTAATCGAAGTTGGCCGAGATTTTCGACCCAATCATATAGGAGATTTCCGGGCCGAGGGTGATAACGCATTTCAGCTTGCGACCGCCGAACGTGATACGGGTCAACAGTGGCAACTGGATGTAGGTCAATCGTCGCGTGTACTGGAACGTCGCGTTTTGTTCCTCAAAATTCTCTTTCCAGCCTCGTTGCTCTATTACCAACTCGGCCTGCAGTCCAAAAAGTTTTTCCTCCTGATAGATGAACATGCCACCGATGAGGATACCGTCGATCATCGACTGCTTCACCGAGGGATTGAAATCCATCTTGGCGAAGGTCATACCGGCCTTACCTCCCACCGACACGTGAGGCTTGTAATGAACCTGAGCCAGTGCGGTCAAGCCCATGAAAAAAAGCACTAATATCAGACAAATCCTGCGCATCATAGGCGAGTTTTCTCAACCACGCCGCCGGGGCGGAAATACACGAAATATAGTGTGCCGTTCACTTGGCCTTCGTCCTCGTCCTCACCGGTTTCAAAGTCGAACGCCGACTGCACGCCGTCGTAGGGCGCGAGCCTGCGCGACAAGTCGCCGTCGTTATCACGAAGGGCGCGAATCAGGAAGCAACCGGTGTCGAAGCCGAGAACTCCTTGCGAGGGCACAGCCTCCATCATGTCGGCGCCGTACCAGCGACGGTAGTTGTTGGCCAAGCGGATGGCGTCGTAGGATTGCGTGTCGTTGTAGAATCGGGAGTAGATTACAGTGTTGAGCAGACCCATATTGTCCAAAGCGTCGCCGCGGAACATCACCCATTCGGGATAGCCGAACAGGCGCACGCGCGTTGGGTCGACCGATTCCTCGCGCAGCGTCTTCAATGCCGAGATATATTTGTTGAAATCGGAGCGCTGGGCCGATGCGGGGATAAATACAAGCGACGAATCGGTTGGTAGCGACTTCAAGTCGGTTGTCGACAGATAGTTGGCATACTCGATTTGACGGTAAGGACGCTGTGCGGCGTCCAAGGCCTCACGCAGGGCATTGGTAAATTCGCTTTTCTCGTTCTTGCCCGAGGAGTGGGTGATAAACACGGGAATATAGTCGCCAAATCGGTCGATGAAGCCCTCGATCGCGCTTTGGTACATCTCGTCGTGGGGGATGTTGGCTTGGAGGATGTAGGGATTGGCGCGGTGGCTCTCGTCTTTGATTGCGAAGGCATTGTAGACGTAGGTAGCATCACGGCGGGCCTCCTCGGCCACGGCCGCAAGTTGGAGGGTGTCATCCGGAGCCACGATCACGCTCAACTCGGCGATCTCGGGGCGCTGCATAATTGCCCGCACGGTGTCCAACGAGTTGTGGGAATCGTACACGCGTATGGCCACGGGAGCGCCGCGATGCGACAGCGTGTCGGCAGCGAGCAGGAATCCGCGTAGGAACTCGGTATATAATTGTGCCGATTTATCGGGACGACTTTCATTGGTCATGAAGGGCAAGATGATACCGATCGCCAATGGACGCTCCTCGATCAGAGCCGGGTCGTCGACCATGGGAGTGGGATCAGTGGTATAGGCCGCGGAACCCACCACAATCTTTTCCCCGGATTCCTCTACCACAGGTTGTTGGGTGACAGGCTCGGCAACCGCCAGGGTGGTTTTTGCGGTTGTTGTACTCGTTTTTTTGGTAGTAGTTGCAGTTGTCTTCTTTGCGCTTTGCTCTGAAGGGAGAGCTGTGCGGGCATTCAGTCGCAACACAGCGCCCACGCGATAGTTGGCGGTGTCCAAGCCGGGGTTAAGCGCTTGTATTTGCTCAACCGTTAGTCCATAGCGCTTGCCTATGGAGTAAAGCGTTTCTCCCTGAGCGATAGTGTGGTAGGTGCGTCGACGGTCGAGCTTGGTGGGAGTGGTTTCCTCTGTGGTTTCCACAGGCTGAGTGGTGGGGATCACCAAATACTCTCCTGCGCGCACGCCGTCGCGGGCCGTGGGGTTGTATTGGATCAACTGGTCGACAGTTATGCCGTGGCTTTTGGAGATACCGTATACGGTTTCGCCTTTTTTCACCTTGTAGGTGACGGTGGGAGTGGTGGAGTCCTGAGCCAAAGCCACCACGCTCGCGGTTAAAATCACAACCGCAGCCGCCAATATCGTTCTTAAACTATGACGCATGTATCGTAACTTAATTAACGCTTGCAATTAACGCTTGCAAAATTACGCAATTGAATTCAATTCCGCAAGGCTCTGGGCGATGATATCGCAGAAGGGAGCGAGCGACTCGGCGGGATTGGTGGTGGAAATACCTACCACTTTGGCTCCTGACGCGCGCCCGGCTTGCACGCCTTGCAGAGAGTCCTCAAACACGACGCAATTCTCTGGCCGGCATCCAAGTCGCTCAGCGGCAAGTAGATAGCCCTGAGGGTCGGGCTTGGAGCGGGTGATCTGGTCGGAAGTGACAATGGTGTCAAAGAGCAAAGGGAGGTCGGGGTGCTGGCGATACAGACTCGCCATCTTGGCGTCGTTGCTCGAGGTGACCAGCGCCGTCCGCCATCCCGCCTGACGAAGGGAACGAATGAAATCAATCGCCCCCGGATATTCAGGGAACGGCATATTGGCCTCAAATTCATCAAGTTGCTCCACTATCTGGCGTTGCAATTCCTCTCCAGGGAAGTTCTGAAGAATCTGGAACAGCGCCGTGCCCTTGATGGCGTGGGCGAAATCGGCTATACCAGTAGGATGCTCGCGGTCAACACCGCTCCAAAACACGGTGTAACTCCCCTCCGAGTCGACAATCACGCCGTCCAAGTCGAACAGGGCGGCTCGAGGCGTGGGCAACGCCTCCAACATCTGTGGCAACAGGGGCTTAACCCCGTCGTTTACTATTTCCATAAAAGATTCATTATTAACGCTTTGAGTCGACATACGGGCCTTCACCTCTTTGGGAGTTAATCCCGATCGGTCGCAGGCGCGCCGTATCCTCAACTCCTCGGGAGCGGTTACCTCCCAAACACGGTCGCACATTGGTGTCAAGCCGCTCGATTCCAATATAGCGCTTTCGATAAACAGCAGCGGCGACGCCCAATTCTCGGCGACCCAACGCTTTATATCCTCTTTAACTGCCTGATGCACAATCGCGTTTAATCGACCCAAAGCCTCAGCGTCGGCAAACACGATTTTAGAAAGCCGGGGGCGATCCAGCATGCCATCGACGACTGCCTCGGCGCAAATCTCAGCGGCAATCCTGTCAAGAATTTCTTGACTGCTGTCCATCAACGCCTTGGCGCGAGAGTCGCAGTCGTAAACAGGATGACCCATCGCCTCTACGCAACGGGCCACCACACTTTTTCCGGCACCAATACCGCCAGTAATGCCAATAACGATAGTTAATTTATTGCTGTTCAACGACATATTCTACACTGTCGATAGAGAGAATCGGATCGCGGAAACGCTCCGACGACGACATCAGCTGCAGTGGCAATTTGGATGTCACTCCTCCGTGGGAAGCCTTGGAATAATCAGCGTAGGCCTTGAGCGAGAAGTCGTCGGACGTATAACTGCTCATGGGCACCAAAAACGACACCTCGGCCTGCGACGGGAACGTGACAACACTCTGTCCCTCAGGCACGTTAATCACCTCCACGGGTATCAGTCTCGTCTTGGAAATCAACGGTTCGACAGGTATGGTCACCTTCACTGCCGGGGGAATCGCGCGCATGCCTGCCGGCACCTTCAACCGGGCCATCACGCGCGCCGTGTCCTTCAAGTCGGGCTGCACTACCGCAACTGTCTCTATATAAGGCGCTTCGAAATGGGTTTCCGATGTGGAATAGATTACTACCGTGTCGGTCGACATCGTAATCGGGCCGTTGATCACGTATCGAGGATTAGCTTTGGCGTCCAAGCGCAGTCTCACAGGCACCAACTCTCCCTCCTCGGTGGTGAACACCAAGTTGATGGAATCAGGCTTGGCCGACACAATCTGGGCTCCCTGGCCAAAATAGCCGCGCAACATCGCCGAAATCTGGCTCTCGCCCATGAGGATGCGGTTGTCGCGCGAGTGGAAGTCGCGGAAGCGCATCTTCAGCGTCGGGGTCTTGCCCCACTGATAGCGCAACAGGGCGCTCCCCTTGTCCTTGATCGACACCGAAATCGACTGCGGGGGCAGCGAAATCAGCGTTATCGAGTCGGGAATCTCGGTGATTTCCACGGGAATGTCGAAATCCCGCTGCACCTCGTCGTTCAAGGTGAGCAGTAGCCAAAACACCGCCGACACGGCCAAAAACACCAGGAACAGCAGCAAATCCTTGCCGGCCGCTCCGGTGAATCGACCGCGCAGCAAGCGTAACAGTTCGCCGCGGTTCATCACCCTTTCCGATTATGCGGGGTGTTACTTCTTCTCTACGTTGGCAACGGCGGGGTCGTTGGCAGCCTCAGCTGAGGGGTAGACGCTCTCCTTCGACACCTTCACCTTGATGTTGTTGCCAAGGTCGACAATGAAATGGTTGTCCTTCACCGAGTCAACCTTGCCGTGGAGGCCGCCGGCGGTGATCACGTGGTCGCCCGACTTCAAGCCCTCGCGGAATTTCTTGATCTCGTTTTGGCGCTTCTTCTGGGGGCGGATCATCATGAAGTAGAAGATTGCGATCAAGATCACAATCATAAAGATGCTGCTCAGGCCCGAGCCGCCGGCTGCCTGCGCCTGCAATGAAATGAGGTTAAGAATCATCGTTCTAATCAATTTACAATTTTGAGCCACAAAGTTAATAAATCAACCCGACACTTGCAAATCCCCAGCCAACATCCGAGCTCGGCCCAAAGTAATTTTGGTAAATCAGCGAAAAAGTAATACCTTTGTCATTCCAAGTCAAAATTACGCAATGAGACTGAATATGAATTTCGTCAAATATAGTAGAATAACGGGCTTGCAACTAGAGAATTGGAAGCGATGAACGTTCTTTAGATTTCCACAACCATGGAACGAAAGAGGGTAAGTATAGTGATTCCGATGTACAACGAGCAGGAGGCGTTGCCCGCGCTTAGGGACAGCCTCGAGTCGTTGATGTCGACCTGGCCACAGGTCGACTGGGAAATCATGGCCGTCAACGACGGCTCGCGTGACAACACGCTGGTGATGCTGCGCCAGTGGCGAGCCGACGACCCTCGCGTCCACTTCATCGACCTGTCGCGCAACTTCGGCAAGGAGCGGGCCATGATGGCCGGACTTGCCCACGCCACCGGCGACGCTGTTGTGATCATTGACGCCGACCTGCAGGATCCCCCCGAGATGATCCCCGAGATGATCTCATGGTGGCAACAGGGCTACGACGACATCTATGCCCGTCGTCGCGACCGCGGCCAAGAGTCGTGGCTGCGCCGCAATCTCTCTCTGGCCTATTACAAGTTGCTGTCGAGAATCACCTCCATGGAGGTGCTGCAGAATACGGGCGACTTCCGCCTGCTCGACCGACGCTGTGTCGACGCCCTCAACTCCCTACCCGAAACCGAGCGCTACACCAAGGGGTTGTTCTCCTGGATTGGATTCAAGAAGAAAGAATTGCAATTTGACCGCAAGGACCGCGTGGCCGGAAAGTCACATTGGTCGATGGCCAAGCTGATTTCCCTGGGAATGGACGGCATCACCTCCTCCACGACACGGCCCTTGAAGGTGGCGTCGATTCTGGGATTGATCATCTCGGCCGTGGCGTTCGTCTACATGGTGTGGATCGTGATCAAGACCTTAGTGCTGGGCGAGAGCGTTCAGGGTTTCCCCACGCTGATGGTCACCATCCTGTTTCTGGGCGGTGTACAGCTGTTAACTATCGGAATCATAGGCGAATACGTTGGCCGTATCTTTAACGAGACCAAGCGTCGCCCTCCTTATATCATACGCGAAATTCAATAACCAACCTACTACAATCTGTATAGATTCAACCATGAACAAAAGATCACTACTGGCCATAGTAATAGCCACAGCATCAGCGCTCTACGTGGGCGCAGTACCGGCCAAACCGGGTCTTACACGTACAGTGAAACAAAACGACGGCACTGAGCTCACCCTGCGCGTGGGTGGCGACGAGCGGTTTCACTCCCTTACAACTTCCGACCATCTCTCGGTCGCCCGCGGCACGGACGGTAATTACTATTACCTCACCCCTCAGGGCATTTCCACTGTCATAGCCCATCCCGAAGGCTCTCGCAGCGCCGATGAAATCCAATTCATCCAGCAAAACCAGCTCTCTCCCGCTGAAGTTGCTCAATCCTTGGCGCGTCCCAAGATGAACACAGCATCGGGAATCTCCAACCGTTCCGGGCAGGTGTCGCCCAAGGTATCATCACAGGTGCCCACGACAGCCAGTCCCAAGGTGCCGGTCCTGCTGCTCGCTTACAAGGATTACGCGTTCCGTGACGGCGCCGACGCGTTGACCACGTTCCAGAATTTCTTCGACGAGGGCGAGGTTAGCGCCCGCCAATATTTCAAGGATCAGTCGGGAGGCCAGTACACCCCGCAATTCGACGTATACGGCCCCTATACCCTGTCGCAAAACCGCTCCTACTACGGCGGCAACGACTCCTCGGGCGACGACAAGCGCGTAGGCACGATGGTGGGTGAAGGCGTCCAGGGCCTCAACTCGCAGATTGATTTCTCCCAATACGATAACGACGGCGACGGCGTGTGCGACGTGGTAATCGTCATCTACGCCGGCGACGGCGAGGCCTCATCCTACGACGATGACGCCGAAAACGCCATCTGGCCGTGCCAGTGGACTCTGTCGTCGAGCGACTACGGCCAGAGCCTCACCTGCGACGGCGTGAAAGTCAACGCTTTCGCCGTGTTCAACGAGCTGAACGGCAGCGACTTAACCAAAATCGACGGCATCGGCACTTTCTGCCACGAGTACGGCCACTGCATGGGTTTGCCCGACTTCTACGACACCTACTACTCGGGCAACTTCGGCATGGGCCCGTGGTCGATTATGGACTACGGCAACTACAACAACGACGGCTACACCCCGCTGGGCTATTCGGCTTACGAGAAGGAGTTTATGGGCTGGTACACAATCCCCGTGGCCACCGAGAACACCTACTATACCTTACCCATTTGGAATCAGCTTCAAACGCCTAACGATCAAGCGATTAAGCTTACCTCATCCAACTCCAACGAGTATTTCATCCTCGAAAACCGCCAGTTGCAAGGCTGGGACGAGTATATGCCCGCACGCGGACTGATGATCACCCACGTAACCTACTCAGCCTCAGCTTGGAGCGGAAATTACGTCAACAACAACTATTATTACTCGGGATGGTCGCAGAAATACGACACCGTCGCCGAGCGCATGACGATCATGCCCGCCGACAACACCAAGGAAATGGAGTACTACTACGGATATTATTATATCGTGGATGAGGATTGCGTGGGCGACTTGTGGCCCTACAACGGCAACGACGCCTTCACCGACAGCTCCTCACCCGCGGCCGCGCTCAACCTCTCATCCTCCTACCTCGGAAAACCGATCACCGAGATTACCCAAAACGCCGACGGCACCGTCTCCTTCTGGTGCATGAAGGAGGAAATTCCCTTGACGCCCATCGACACTCCCGTGCTCAATGAGGGGGATGTGGTATCCTCCACCAGCTTCACTGCATCGTGGACCCACGACCCAGGCGAGGCCGAAGTAACTTACACCTTAGAGGTGCGCCTCAACGACGGCACCGAGCCTGTGCCTACACTCGTCAATTCAGCATCGTTCGCCTCCTCCGACGGTAACGACTGGACCGACTGCGGCACCAACAAATACTACGCCATCTACGAGGACAACAGCATCCGCCTCGGTTCGGCCAAATATACAGGCTACGTGACCTCACCCACCTTCACCACCGACGATGACGGCATCGTCACCCTGTGGTTCAACGCCAAAGCCTACGGCAACGACACCAGCGTACCCGCCACCCTCTACATCCTCGACCAAAACGGCAACAAGCTGGCATCCAGCACCCAAACGCTCACCTCGTCGGCAGCCGACTACTGCGCCAAGTTCACCGTCAGCGCCTCGACCAAGGTGCAAGTGAAAATCGCCGCCGAGACAACCAAGAAGCGCATCAACCTCTACTCGGCCAAGATCTACACTGGCGACGCCACGGACGAATTATATAAATCTCGCACACGCGAGGTAAGCGATATCGGCGACCAAACTCGCCGCGTGATCACGGGCATCGAGGGTACTTCCTACACCGTCACCGACCTCAAGGAGAACGCCATTTACACCTTCCGCGTGAAGGCCGTGCCCGTCGACACCGACACCTACGAGGAAAGCCCCTGGACCGACCTGCTCTCGGTTGACCTGAGCGAAACCTCTGCGGTCAATTCCATCCTCAACGATAACGCCTCCGAGGAAACCTTCTACTACAACCTGCAAGGCATACGCATCCCCTACCCTGCTGCAGGACAAGTGGTTATCCGTCAACAAGGCACATCTGTTAGCAAATTTCTTATCCAATAATTAGCCACCCATCCAACGCATGTCCATCCTTACCTCCAACCTCTCGCTGTTGCCGCTGGCGCTCATTCAGAGCGCCGTGCTGGCCCTCGGGCAGGTGTTCCTGAAATTGGGACTGGTAAGGATGGAACCGTTCGGGTGGAACGCAACGTTTTGGCGCTCAGCACTTTGTAACTGGCAATTTGCCCTTTCAGGGCTGTGCTTCGGCGGTGCGAGCTTGCTGTGGATGTACATCATCAAACACTACCCGCTAAGCATGTCCTACCCGCTGATTTCGCTCAGCTATGTGTTTGGCCTGCTGGCCGCTATGTGGATTTTCAACGAGGATGTGACCGTGATGAAGTGGGGTGGCGTGGTGCTAATCATGCTGGGATGCATTATGATTTCAAAACCGTGATTCTATGAAGAAAAAGTTGCTGATATTCTGCGCATTATGTTTTGCCTGCCTAACGACCTCGGCCGAAAGCTTTAGCCAAGATGCAGCCCTTAAGGAAATAAGCGCCGCGGCCGCGGCTATCAAGACGATGCAGGCCGATTTTGTGCAGACCAAATCACTTAAGATGCTGGGCGACAAGATGATATCCCGCGGCAAAATGCTTTGCGAGCAACCAAATCGTCTGCGTTGGGAATACACCTCTCCCTACACCTACACGTTCATCCTTAACGGCAACCGCGTACTCGTCAAAAAGAAAGATCGCAGCGACATGATCGACACGAGCCAAAACGCCATGTTCCGCGAAATCGCCCGAATCATGATGAACAGCGTGCTTGGCAAATGCCTTACCGACAAAAACGATTTCCGTGCCACAGTCGCCCAAAAATCAGGCGGTTACATCGTCACATTAATTCCCCAGAAGAAGGAGATGAAACAGATGTTCACCAAAATTCTCCTTCATTACAATAAGCAGCAAGCTATGGTGACGCAGGTGGAAATGTACGAGAAAAATGGCGATTCCACAGTCATCGAGTTGAAAAATCTAAAAAAGAACGCTCCTATTGATGCTGCGCAGTTTAAGATTGATTAATTGGCTGATACTAAGCTTGTTCTCCCTATTTGGAATGGCACAAAGCTATCCCACAGAGGTTGGCCAACGCACACGCAATCAGCTGATTATCGAAATGCCGAAGGCTCAGGTGAGCGGCATCCTTATCATGGCCCACGTGAGCCAAGACACAATCAACGCTTCGGTGGTAAACGAGTTTGGCATCTCCCTGATGGATTTCAGCTATAACACGCTGAAGGACAGGGTAAAACTCCATTCCGTAATGAAAGCGCTTGACAAGTGGTACATCCGACGCACGCTGCGGTCCGACCTTCGCAATCTACTCAACATTATGCGCGAAGGAGGCACAGAATATTACGACAAACGCCACAAAATCAGATACTTAATTCAGCCTTACGATGAAACTGAAGAACTTCCTTTACAAGATTGAAGCCAAAGAGACGCTTGCCGACGGCGAGGCACGTGTCAGCTTAGTGTTGCTCCCCGATTGCCCCATATATGAGGCACATTTCCCTGGGCAACCAATCACGCCGGGAGTGTGTATCATCCAGATGGTCAAGGAGATGGCCGAAGGATTCGTAGGACAAGAATTAAGTATCCCCTTGCTTAAGAACGCCAAATTTTTGCAAGTAATCACGCCTAACGGGCTGATTTTAAGCGCATTGTTTCATATTGCAAAGAGCGAAAACGACACCTATAAAATAAAAGCCGAGATAATAGACGACAAAGTAACGTATGCAAAACTCTCACTACAAGCAACTTGCGCATGATCGTGGCATCTGCGTGATTATCCCCACCTACAACAATGCGGGGACAATCGCCGATGTGGTCGAGCGAGCGTTCGGCCAATGCGACGACGTAATTGTAGTGAATGACGGTAGCACCGATGATACCTCTCAGATTATCAACCAAATAAATGGCATAACAATTGTAGAATATTCCAAAAACGCGGGCAAGGGAACAGCCCTGAAACGAGGGTTTAAGAAGGCCCGCGAAATGGGATTTGCCTACGCCATTACCCTCGATGGCGACGGCCAGCACTACCCCGAGGACATCCCAGCGCTTATCAATGCCAACGTGGCCAACCCTGGCGCATTGATCGTGGGAGAACGTGATTTACAGGGAGTTACACGCTCCAAAGGGAGCCGATTCGCCAACCGATTCAGCAATTTCTGGTTTGCCGTCCAAACTCTTCGTCACCTGCGAGACACCCAATCGGGTTACCGCCTCTATCCTCTCAGGCATCTTTACGGCATCAGCATGCTCACCTCCCGCTATGAGGCTGAATTAGAGCTACTTGTAATGGCCGCATGGCATGGGGTGAAAATCGCTACAGTGCCTGTAAGGGTTTACTATCCTCCTCAAGATGAGCGGGTTTCGCATTTCCGTCCAGGCAAGGATTTCGCACGCATCTCGCTGTTAAACACTGTGTTATGCATTCTTGCGCTTGTGTATGCGTTACCCCTGGGGATTTTGCGAATATCCTACACGACGATATACACGATTTTCGCATTAGCGGTGTATCTTGTTGGCGCACTGGGAGTTATCACTTCGTTTGCGCTCGTTTATGTAGGTTGGAAGAAAATACGTAAGCAACCAAGTAGGTGCCCATCGCCATTACATCGCGTCATTTATTGGTATAGTCGCTTGACCGCCAATCTTTTAGGCGTGTTCGGCTCGCCCATTAGCGTGCGTAATTCCCAAAGCGAAAATTTCCAAAAGGCCGCAATCATAATCTGTAACCATCAGAGCCACTTGGACTTAATCGTCCAACTCTCATTGTCGCCCCGCATCGTGTTCCTTACTAACGATTGGGTGTGGCATAGCCCATTCTTTGGCTACTTCGTGCGTCAAGCCGAGTATTATCCTGTTTCTGAGGGAGTTGAGACGCTTTTACCCAAACTGAAATCCCTCGCCGACCGAGGCTACAGCATCTCGGTTTATCCCGAAGGGACTCGCTCCCGAGACGGTCAAGTCGGGCGTTTCCACAAGGGTGCCTTCCACATCGCCAAAGAGCTAGGACTCGACATCATTCCGATGGTGCAATACGGCGCCAACCATGCGCTACCCAAGAAGGGGTGGTACATGCGCCGATGGCCTATCTGCCTGGAAATCAACGAGAGAGTCACTCCTGAAAAGCAAATGGAATTTGGAGCCAGCGAGCTAGAACGTGCCCGTAAGTTCCGCCGATTCACCAAGGAGCATCTCCAAGCCTTGAGCAACGAAATAGAGCAAAACGTGATATGAACGACAAGCGAGTGATAGTAATCGGGGCGGGCCTCGGCGGACTCATGACGGGAGCTCTTCTCGCCAAGGAGGGGTGTCACGTCACGGTAGTCGAGAAGAACCCCAAAGTGGGAGGCTGCCTGCAAAGCTACACTCGCTTCGGCACCACTTTCGACACCGGCATGCATCTTTTTGGAGGCATGGCTCAGGGTGGCAATATCCGTCGCATCTGCGACTATCTCGGTATCGCTGAGCAGTTTACCACGCTCGATTTGGACTGCGAGAACGACGTTGAAATCTTCGTGGGAGCCGACAATCGCCTACATCCCGTAAATTTAAGCCGTGACTACCTAGTAGAGTCGCTATCTCGATATTTCCCAGGCTATCAAGCTGAATTACAAGGATATATCTCAGCAATCAACCGAATTGTTGACGGAATGGACCTTTTCCATCTGCGTCCAGCCGAATCATCCCTATCCCGCTACGATGAGGAGTTTTTGATACCCGCCGACCATTTCCTCGCCAAATACATCAGCGAGCCGCGTCTACGTGCTATATTGGCGATAATCAACACTTTATACGCTGGTGAAAAAGGAATCTCACCCACTTTCCTTCACGCTGTCCTGGCCACAATCTTCCTCAATGGCGCTTGCCGAGTAACGGGTGGCTACTCACATTTTGCTAAAGCCTTGAACGATTGTATTTTAGCCAATGGAGGCAAGATTATCACGGGTGATGGCGCCTCCTCTATTTTTCACGTAGATAATTCATTGGTTATCAATACGGTAAAAGGAAATAAATACACGGCCAACTATGTGGTTTCCGCAATTTCCCCTGAAAGCACATTGGCCATGGTGGACAGCCGTGAGGCCTTCTCCGACGCTTACCGCCAGGCAATTGAAGACAAATCATCCTCCCTTTCGGCCTTCATCGTCAATATCAAGCTGAAACCCTACATGTTACCATTTTCCAACCGTATCGGTTTCTATATCGAGACCTATGACGACGCCTGGAGCACCAACGATGGCGACGAAGTGGATAAATTCTTCTATATGACACCTCCAACGCTCCATCAAGGCGCTTACGCTGAGACCCTTAACGTGGTTCTTCCAATGCGTTGGAGCAGGGTGGAGCGATGGGACAATACCTCAGTGGGCAACCGTGGCGAGGATTACGAGAACTTCAAGCAACAGGTTTATAATCAAGTTGTTGCCAAACTACGCAAAATCATGCCTAACGTTGAGGACGCAATAGACAAAGTCGACCTGGCTACTCCGCTCACAATCCGCGAATACACCGGCGTTAAGGAGGGCGCGATGTGCGGCGCGCGCAAAGAGTGCAACGACCCGCTGATTTTCCTGCCCGTTGCTACCCGCATGCCCGGCCTGTTCCTCACCGGCCAAAGCGTCAACATGCATGGCTTTTGCGGAGTCTCGCTCACCGCCATCCAAACTGCCGAGGCCATTCTTGGTAAGAACGCTATAATCAACCATTTACAACCAAAATCATGAATCGGCTGATTATCTTCATCTTATCAATCATCGCCATTGACGCAAGCGCTCAAATCAACATTTGGGAGGGCACCGACTGTAATAAGAAGGTCAAGCTTACACCGTATCTCGTTGAAAATCATGAGAATAGCAAAGCTATAATTGTGTGCCCCGGAGGCAGCTATTTTTGGCACGACAGCGACACCGAGGGCCATGAAGTGGCTAAATGGTTGCAAAGCAACGGTATAGCCGCTTTTGTATTGGATTACCGAGCAGCACAAGTGCCCGCTTTCATCTTTCATCACCGTTACCTGTTTCGCGGCAACCGATACCCCGATCCTCAAGACGACCTTCGTCAAGCATTGCGACTAATTCGCAGTATCTCTGATAAATACGGCATTAATCCCGATTCGATTGGTGTGATGGGATTCTCGGCTGGTGGACATCTGGTGATGTCGGCGGCTGAATTGTTCGACCGCGCCGACTGGCCAGCTTTCATCGTCCCCGTCTACCCCGTGGTAACCATGACCGAGGATTGTGTACACAAGCGTTCCCGTAGAGGCTTATTAGGGGACAACAACCAGCATAACAAGGAGTTATGCGACTCGCTTTCACTTGAGCGACATGTTCCCGAGGGATGCCCACCCGTGTTCTTGGTCAACTGCGTGGACGACCCGGTGGTGGATTATCGCAATTCGGTATTACTCGACTCGGCTCTCACTGCTAAAGGCGTGAACCACCGATACTTACAATTCCAGTCGGGCGGTCACGGCTTTGGCGCATCCGACACCAAAGGCACTGAGGAATGTCGCCAGTGGCGCTCGCTTTTTCTCCAATGGCTCAGCGAATTAGGCGATAAAAACCAATCGATTAACACCCAAGCACAGCCATGACCCGATATCTGCTGAAAATATACGACTTCTTGTTGGGTCATCAGCGGCTGTGCCTGATATCTTTCCTGCTGATTACCAGCGGCTTGCTAATCCTGTTTCTGCGCCTCAACTTCAACGAGGACATCTCGGCCTTCCTCCCTCTCGACGAGCGCCAGCAGAAGTCGATGCAAGTATACCAGGACGTTTCCGGTGCCAGCCGTATCCTCGCCATTTTCCAATCCACCGACACCACCGACTCAGCTCCCGACCTCATCGTCACGGCCATTGACGACTATCTCGCTGAAATCGAGAGAGTTGACACAGCACACGCAATCAAAAACATCGTCTCGGAGGTTGACATCGAAACCATCAGCGAACTTACCGATTTCGTCTACCAAAACATCCCATACTTCCTCTCCGACGCTGATTATGAGCGAATTGACAGTCTATTAGCCTCGCCAAATTATATCGCCGAGCAGTTGGAGGCCGACAAACAGATGCTCATGTTTCCCACCTCGGGAATGCTCGCCGCCAATCTCCAAAAGGATCCCCTCAACCTGTTCTCACCCGTCGTGGCACGCCTTAATAGAGGCCAGAGTGGAGCCGTGGAGACCTACGACGGCCGCATTTTCACCAGCGATATGCGCCGTGGCGTAGTGATGATGGAATCCCCTTACGGCAACAGCGAAACCCAGCACAACGCGCTGTTGATTAAGCAGTTAGATGAGATTGCAGCTAGTGTAGAGGCCTCCAATCCTCAGGTAACGTTGCATTACATCGGCGGACCTGCCATCGCCGTGGCCAACGCATCGCAAATCAAGCAGGACAGCGTTCTGTCGAGCGTTATCGCATTGCTGCTCATCGTGTTACTGTTGGTAACAGTATTCCGCCGACCATGGAACATTCTGTTGATTGTTATTTCTGTGGGCTGGGGATGGCTGTTTGCCATGGCTATGCTTTCGATTATTCACGACAACGTGTCGTTGATAGTGGTGGGCATCTCGAGCATAATCCTCGGAATAGCAGTTAATTACCCGCTTCACCTCATCGCCCACACGGCCCACACGCAGTCGATGCGTCAGGTCCTCCGAGAGATCATCGCCCCGTTGATCATCGGCAATATCACCACCGTGGGAGCCTTCCTGGCGCTCGTTCCGCTGCAGGCGGCCGCATTGCGCGACCTCGGCATCTTCAGCGCATTGATTCTCGCCGGCACAATATTTTTTGTGGTGATTTACCTGCCCCATGCCGTGGCTCGTCCCCGCCAAGAGCGCCCAATGGCACCGTGGCTCGCGTGGCTCAGCAACATCCAAATCGAGAACAAGTCGTGGGTAACATGGGCGGTTGTCGCGCTCACTCTGGTCTTCGGCTATTTCTCGCTCCACACGCGCTTCGACGCCGACATGAGCCACATCAACTACATGACCGACGAGCAAAAAGCCGACTTCGACTACATGCGCCAAATGACCTCGGGCGAGAGCAACCGCTTGCGCTGCCTCTACGTCGTCACTGAGGGTGAAAACCTCGACCAAGCCCTACAAGAGAGCGAGCGGTTGCAACCAGCCCTTCAAAAGATAGCCAACAGTCTAGACACTAGCGCAGTAGCCTCTTGCCTGCAATTCATTCCCTCTCTTGCCGAGCAACAACGACGTTTAGCCCAATGGAACTCCCTGATTTCCAAATATAAAGACACGTTAAAAAACACCTTGAACACCGAGGCCACCAACGCCGGTTTCCATCCCCAGGCTTTCGACGAATTTCAAGCAATTCTTAAAACCAATTTTACGCCTGTAACTACCGATCATTTCGACCAGTTACGCACAGTGTTCGTCTCCAATTTCAGCGTCGACTCCCTGGGCGGATATTACCGCGTGGTCACCCAGCTATATGTGCCCGAAAATCAGCTTCCCGAGGCGAAAGCCCAAATCAATGCCCTAGACGGAGACCACTTCACCTTCGACGTGCCCAGCATGAACAGCTCGATGGCCCGCTCCCTCAGCGACAACTTCAACTACATCGGTTGGGCGTGCGGCTGCATCGTCTTTGTGTTCCTTTGGTTCTCCTTCGGATCGCTTGAATTGGCCCTGCTTTCGTTCCTGCCAATGGCAGTCAGCTGGATATGGATTCTCGGAATCATGAGTGTTTGCGACATCCAATTCAACATCGTCAACATCATCTTGGCCACGTTCATCTTCGGCCAAGGCGACGACTACACGATATTCATGACCGAGGGTTGCTGCTACGAATACGCCTACCGCCGCCGGATGCTGGCCTCGTATAAGAGCTCCATCATGGTGTCGGCGCTAATCATGTTCATCGGAATCGGCACGCTGATTTTCGCCAAGCATCCCGCGCTACGTTCGCTCGCCGAGGTGACGATCGTGGGCATGTTTTCGGTGGTGCTGATGGCCTTCCTGTTGCCTTCCCTGGTGTTCAACTGGATTACCCGCAGCCACGGCCAGTATCGTCGACGCCCGCTGAGGATCGGCCCCCTCGCCCGCACATGGTATTGCGGCACCGTATGGCTCTCTCAACTCGCTGTGGGCTACGTCATTGGCATCGTGCTGCGCCGCCACCCAAGCGTATTCCACCGATTTGTCACCGTTGTGCATCGCCTCGACTTAAAGATGATGCCCGGGGTGAAATTCAGGATGTCAAATCCTTACGGCGAAACCCTCCAGAAGCCCTGCGTGATTGTGAGCAACCACCAATCGATGCTCGACCCCATGTTCCTCATGGCCTGGAGCCCGAAAATCCTCATTGTGGCCAACGAGCGCTCGAGCCTCAACCCGGTAATCCGAGTCATGTTCCGTTGGCTCGGATTCTACACCATTCGCCAAAGCAACTTCACCGCGTGGAAGGACTCCACCCTCGAGCGCGATCTCGAGCGTTTCCGCGGCTACGTCGCCCAAGGCTATAGCGTCGCCTTCTTCCCCGAAGGGGAGCGCAACCCCGATTCCACCATCCTGCGCTGCCACAAAGGTCCATTCTATCTCGCTGAAAAACTAGGAATTGACGTGCTACCCGTTTGGCTCCACGGCGTCAACAACCTGATGCCCATCGGCAGCTTCTCATGCTATGCCGGCACTATCAACATGCGCATCGGGCGCCGAATCGGCCCAGGCGATCCCCTTTGGAGCGACTCCTACACCCAGATGACACGAATGGTCCACCGTCACCTGGTCGAGGGATACCAGCGGATGTGCCACGAGCTGGAAACCGCCTCCTACTTCGCGCCGCTCGTCCTCGACCGCTACCGCTACAAGGGTACAGAAGTGATGCGCGATGTCAAGAACTCGCTGCGCCGCAACAATAATTACAGCGCAGTGATCGACCGCGAGCAGCCAGCCGTGGTGGAAGTTTTCCACGCCTCCTGGGGCGAGATGCCGCTATTGATGGCGCTCGTCCACCCCTCCACTCGGGTCATCGCCTATGAAGCCGATGAAGAAAAGCGCACCCTCGCAAAATATGCCGCCGAGGGAATCGTTACAAATATAGAATACCGCGACTTGGCCGATTACGTACCGTCGCCCCAAACCGATATAATCACTTATGATCTTGAAAAATTGTAACATAATGGCAGTCATGGCGTTACTCACTATCAGCGCCACTGCCTTAGCTTCTGCTCCCGTCACCGTTAACGCCGACAAGACGGCGACCATCACCTACCCCGACACCACGGCCGAGGAGGTGATCCTGCAAGGACAGTTCATCACCCGCGAAACCGTGAACCTACCCCTGGTCGACCTGTTCATCAAGGACGGCAAGCTGCGCATGAAGAAGGACGACAATGGCCACCTCAGCTACACCTCCAACGCCCTCGCCAGCGACCTCTACTGGTACAACTTCAACGTCGACGACTCCACGATGATCGACACGCGCAACACCGACGTCGTGCGCGACATCAACACCTACTACAACTACTTCATCGTCCCCGGGGGCGACGGCGACCTCTACACCGACGCCAAGAACGCCGGCAGCCGCGTGGAGCAAGTGTGGTACCCCTCCTCGGTGGGCGGTTTTGAGAAGCGCCGCATGAGCGTATACCTCCCCGCGGGCTATTCCAAATCCACCGAGTCGTTCCCCGTGCTATACCTGCTTCACGGTTCAGGTGGCGACGAGAAATCGTGGCTCGAGTTGGGTCGACTGAAGCAGATTATGGACAATATGATCGCCGCCGGCACCATCCAGCCAATGATTGTCGTGATGCCCAACGGTTGCGTCGACCTGGCCGCTACCCCGGGTGACGACCCTGCCAACCCCGACGTGCAGCCCAAGAGCAACTACTCGTCGTCGACATACGGTCAAATCGAGCATACGTTCATCCCCGAAATCGTGAAATACGTCGAGGACAACTACCGCGTGAAAGTTGGCCGCGCCAACCGCGCAATCGCCGGACTCTCGCTCGGCGGCTTGCACACCCTCTACACGGCCCTGAACAACCCCGAGGAATTCGACTACATTGGCCTCTTCTCGGCCCTGACCTACAGCCTCGGCCAAGCCGACAAGGGTGGAAGAGCCAAAATCGGCGAGGGCTGGCGCTCGTTGAAAAAGACCTTCCCCTTCATGGGCAAAGGCAAGGTGGACAAGAAAATCACGGCCCTTACCGGTCCCAGCGGCGATACCCATCTTGAAATTTACGACGACATGCAGGACAAACTCGTAGCACTCAAGGAGGCGCAGCCAGCATTGGTGTTCATCGCCATCGGCAAGGACGATTTCTTGAAAAAACCCAACGACGACCTGCGCCACGAGTTTGACAAGAAGAATTTCCGCTACGTCTACGTCGAGAGCGACGGCGGCCACACCTGGGACAACTGGCGCCGCTACCTAATCAACTTCCTACCGCGCTTATTCACAACCAAATGAAACAACATATCCGCACACTCTTGGAGGACCTCCTCCCGCTGGTCGATTTCGACTCTGATTTCCTGTTCAGCCAACTCGACTCGCTGGGCGTGACCACCATCTTGATGGTATTGTCGCAAGAATACGGCATCCAATTGGGCGCCAAGGACGCCACCCCGCGCAACCTTAAGTCGCTCGACAGCATCGTCGCTTTGGTAGAGAGTAAGTTGGCCGACAAAAAGTAATGGCCCGCCTCGAGGATTACATAGAGCTGAACGCCAAGCGTTTCCCCACGACGCTGGCCTTAGTGGACGCAACCGAGAGCGTCACCTACGGCGAGCTATGGGCTCGCATTACACTAAGAGCCAGGGAATTGAAAGCGGAGAAAGCCCTCGTAATTCGCGCCTCGCAATCGGTAGAGTTCCTCATCGACTATTTCGCCGCTCATCTCTCAGGCTCGGTAATTGTGCCTTTGGAGCACGACATCCCCGACAAAGCCTTCGACGATATCGCCCTACGTGTTGCCCACGCCGACATCCCAGCCGAGGTGGCCGACGTGCTGTTCACCACCGGCACCACGGGCGAGCGAAAAGGCTCCATGATTTCGCATCGCGCCATTCTCGCCAATGCTGAAAATCTGATTGACGCTCAAGGATTTAGCCATGGTCTACGGTTTATCGTATGCGGGCCGCTGAACCATATCGGCAGCCTCAGCAAAATTTGGCCAACGCTGATGGTGGGAGCAACCGTGCAAATCCTTGACGGACTGAAAGATATGGGTGCGTTCTTCCGTGCCGTGGAGCAATCGCCCATCCCTGTGGCCACATTCATGGTGCCCGCAAGCATCGCCATGATGCTGCGCTTCGGCCGTGAGGAGTTGGAGAGGCTCGCCTCGCGTTTCGACTTCCTCGAGACAGGCGCCGCACCGATGCCGCAAGCCGACATGGAGGAGCTATGCAAAGTATTGTCACATAGCCGCTTATACAACACTTACGCCTCCACTGAGACCGGCATCATCTCCACCCACGACTTCAATCACGGCCCCTGCGTTGCCGGTTGCCTTGGACGGCCGATGAAGCACGCGTGGCTCTCAATCGACGATGACGGAATCATCACCTGCGGGGGCGAGCAACGCATGACAGGTTACCTCGACGGCCCACTCATCGGCGATAGCGTCACCACCAGCGACCGGGGCTGCATCGACCAGGAGGGTCGATTGCATCTCGCTGGCCGTAAGGACGACTTCATCAACGTGGGAGGTTTCAAGGTCAATCCCGTGGAGGTGGAGGACGCCGCTCGCTCTCATCCCTCCATCGCCGACTGCATCTGCGTTGGTGTCCCCCACCCCGTACTTGGGACAAGCTTGCGCCTGCTCTACGTGCCCACCGAGGGCAGTGTGACAGGACCGGCCCTACATCGTGACCTCTCCCGCCATCTCAGCTTGCGTCTTGAACGCCACAAAATCCCCATCCTCTTCAGCGCCGTTCCCTCCATCGCCCGCACCTACAACGGCAAGCTCAACCGCCGCCACTACCAACAAAATAACTCAGATAAGATATGAAATATGCGCTTGTAACTGGGGCGTCGCGCGGGATTGGCCGCGCGGTGGCCGTCAAACTGGCCTCCCAAGGCATCCCCGTGATTATCAATTACCAAAGCAACGACCAGGCCGCACAGGAGACTCTGGAGGAGATTCAAACGGCCGGTGGCCAGGCCGAACTGATGCGATATGACGTCGCCGACGAGCAAGCCGCTGTGGCCGCTCTCGACGCATGGGAGCTAGCCCACCCCGACGACTACATCGCCTATTTGGTGAACAACGCCGGAATCCGCCGCGACAACCTGATGTTCATGATGCCCGACCACGACTGGCACGCCGTAATCGACACATCGCTCAACGGCTTCTTCTACGTCACCCGCCGCTTGCTCCCCAAGATGATGCAACGCCGCCATGGTGGCCGCATCGTCAACATGGCCTCCCTCTCGGGCCTCAAGGGTCTCCCCGGTCAGGCCAACTACAGCGCGGCCAAGGGCGCGCTGATCGGCGCCACCAAGGCATTGGCCCAGGAGACAGCCTCGCGTGATGTAACGGTCAATGCCGTCGCCCCGGGATTCATCGAAAGCGACATGACACGCGGTTTGCCGGTTGACGAGCTGAAAAAGCAGGTGCCTGCCGGTCGTTTCGGCCGACCCGAGGAGGTGGCCGCCCTCGTCGCCTTCCTATGCTCCGACGACGCCGCCTACATCACCGGCCAAGTGATATCGATCAACGGCGGCTTGTACAGTTAAGCATTTTTCCGTAAATTTGCGCCAAATTGACCACAAATCAGGGTCACAGTGCAAATTTTTCAATGGAACGTAGAGTAGTGGTAACGGGCATCGGCATCTGGTCGTGCCTCGGAAACGATATACATCATGTGGAGGAGTCCCTACGCGAGGGTCGCTCGGGAATAGTGTTTGAGCCTGAAAGAGTGGAATATGGGTTCCGCTCGGGCCTTACGGGACGTGTCGACAAGCCCGTGCTGAAGGGACTTTTGGACCGACGGCAGCGCGCCAACATGTCGGAGGAGGCCGAATACGCCTTCATGGCCTCCAAACAGGCCTTCGATGACGCCAAAATCGACGAGCAATACCTCCTCGACAACGAAATCGGATGCATCTTCGGCAACGACTCCTCGGCCAAGGCCGTTATCGACGGCTACCGGGTGATGGAGGAGAAGCACGACTCCGAGTTGGTTGGCTCCGGCTCCATCTTCCAGTCGATGAACTCCACGGTCAACATGAACCTCTGCTCCATCTTCCACCTACGCGGCGTAAACTTCTCGATATCAGCGGCATGCGCAAGCGGTAGCCACGCTATTGGCCTCGGCTATATGATGATCAAGCAGGGATTGCAGGATGTGGTGCTGTGCGGCGGCGCGCAGGAGACCAACATGTACGGCATGTCGTCGTTCGACGCCATCCGCACATTCTCGCTTCGTCACGACGCTCCCGAGAAGGCCTCGCGACCCTTCGACCGCGACCGTGACGGATTGATCCCCTCGGGTGGAGCGGCCGCCTTGGTGCTTGAGGACTACGACCACGCGGTGGCTCGTGGCGCGCGCATCCTGTGCGAGGTCGTGGGCTACGGTTTCTCGAGCAACGGGGGCGCAATCTCGCAACCCAGCGACGACGGTTCGGCTCTTGCCATGCAACGCGCCATGGACGACGCGGGTGTCACTGCCGACGACATCGACTACATCAACGCCCACGCCACGTCGACACCCCAGGGCGACATGTTTGAGGCCAAAGCCCTCGCCCGCCTGTTCGAGGGCCGACCCGCGCTGATCTCATCCACCAAGTCGATGACGGGCCACGAGTGCTGGATGGCCGGCGCGTCGGAGGCTGTCTACTCCATCATAATGATGAAGGGCGGATTCGTGGCACCCAACATCAACTTCGAGAACCCCGACGAGTACTCCTCCCACCTCAACATCGCCCGCGAGATGGTGGAGTGCCCCCTCCGCTACGTCCTGAGCAACTCTTTCGGCTTCGGAGGCACCAACTCGGCGCTTGTTCTCAAAAACCACGGGTAGTTACATAAGCGTCAGCGCAGCCTAGGGGGGC